>DASSVX010000167.1:0-2985 GCA_035705655.1 Casimicrobiaceae bacterium | reverse complement strand
TCGAACATCTGCCGCGGAATCAGCGAGCGCATCTTCGCGGCAACCTCGCGGCCGCGGTAGGTCGCGACCGACCGGTGCACCATCACCGACAGCGCGTCGACGCGCTCGCCGTTGATCAGGATGTCGAGCTTGACGACGTCGGCCGCGCGGAACTCCTTGAACTCGTAGTCGAGCGACGCGTAGCCACGCGAGACCGACTTCAGCTTGTCGAAGAAGTCCATCACCACTTCGGCGAGCGGCAGCTCGTAGGTGAGCAGCACCTGGCGTCCGACGTACTGCATGTTCTTCTGCACCCCGCGCTTTTCGGTGCAAAGCGTCAGCACCGGACCGACGTAGTCCTGCGGCATGAGGATCGTCGCCGTGATGACCGGCTCGCGGATCTCCTCCACCTTGGATAGCTCGGGGAGCTTCGACGGATTCTCGATTTCGAACAGCGTGCCGTCGCGCAGCAGCACCTGGTAGACGACGGTGGGCGCCGTCGTGATCAGGTCCATGTCGTATTCGCGCTCGAGCCGCTCCTGCACGATGTCCATGTGCAGCAGGCCGAGAAAGCCGCAGCGGAAGCCGAAGCCGAGCGCCTGCGACACCTCGGGCTCGTAGCGCAGCGACGCATCGTTGAGCGACAGCTTGTCGAGCGCGTTGCGCAGCGCCTCGTACTGGTTCGACTCGACCGGGTAGAGGCCAGCGAACACCTGCGGCTTCACTTCCTTGAAGCCCGGCAGCGCGGATCTTGCCGGACGCCCGACGCTCGTGATCGTATCGCCGACCTGCGCGGCCTTGAGCTCCTTGATGCCGGCGATGACGAAGCCCACCTCGCCCGCCGCCAGCGCTTCACGCGCAACCGAGCGTGGCGTGAACACGCCGACCTGCTCGCAGGTGAACGTCGCGCCGGAGGCCATGAGCAGGATGCGCTCGCGCGGCTTCAGCGTCCCCTGCATCACGCGCACGAGCATCACGACGCCCACGTAGTTGTCGAACCACGCGTCGATCAGCAGCGCCTGCAGCGGCGCCGACGCGTCTCCCGCCGGCGGCGGAATGCGCGCGATCACCGCTTCCAGGATGTCGTCGATGCCCTCGCCGGTCTTTGCACTGGCGCGCAGCGCGTCGTCGGCCTCGATGCCGATGATGTCCTCGATCTCGTCGATGACCCGCTCGGGCTCGGCCGACGGCAGGTCGATCTTGTTCAGCACCGGCACGACCTCGACGCCCTGCTCGATGGCCGTATAGCAGTTGGCGACCGTCTGCGCCTCGACGCCCTGCGATGCGTCGACGACGAGCAGCGCGCCTTCGCATGCGGCAAGCGAGCGCGACACCTCGTAGGCGAAGTCGACGTGGCCCGGGGTGTCGATCAGGTTGAGCTGGTAGGTTTCGCCGTTGCGGGCGCGGTACGCGAGCGCTGCGGTCTGCGCCTTGATCGTGATGCCGCGCTCGCGCTCGAGGTCCATCGTGTCGAGGACCTGCGCCTCCATTTCCCGATCGGCGAGACCGCCGCAGCGCTGGATGAACCGGTCGGCAAGCGTCGACTTGCCGTGGTCGATGTGCGCGATGATCGAGAAGTTGCGGATGTTCTGCATGTTGAATTTTAGCGGAAAGAGGACAACGATACCGGGATGAGCGAAACGAGCGGCGCCGTTGCCGAGGCCGCGTCGGCATCGGGGCCATGGAACCCGGGCATCCAGTCGGAGATTCCCGATGCGATCAGGCACCTGTCGACGTTCCTGCGGCCCGAGAACGTATACACGAGCGAGGCCGGCGCGCGCGAGCTTCGCGATCTGACCGGCCTCGATCTCGCGGACGTCGTCGCGTTTCGTCCGCAGCGGCTTGCCCTGCACGAGCTTTTGATCCGTGTAACCGCCGACCTGTGCGTCCCCGACGGCGTGCGCATCGAGGACCTCGGCATCAATTTCCGGCGCATCACGCGAACGGTGCTCGTGAATCACATCGTGCCGCGAATGGCGTCCGTCAGTGCCGAGTACGCGCGCGTGCGCCGCGACCTTTCGGCACGGATCGAGCGCGAGATCGAGGCGCTGTTCGGCGCGTCGGCGGTTGCCCCGGCGCGAAAGCGCCTCGGCTTCGCGTTCCTCGCGCGACGCACGACACGCGACGATGCGGATGCGCCCGGCACCCGCGAATCGCGCGTTGCGGCGCAATGGGACGCGAAGGCGCACGCGTGCGCCGATCCGCTTGAGGCGGCGGCCTGCCGTGCGCTTGCACGCGTCCTGTTCGCGTTGCTCGTGCGCCACGGCCGCGCATGGGGCAGCCGCGAGATGATCGCCAGCCTCGCGCTGGACATCGCGTGCAACGAATGCGCCAGCGACGCGATCGGCCTCCTGATCGAGCCGTGGCTCGCGAATGCCGTGCATGCCGAGGACTATCGGCGCCTGCCACGGCAGGAACGCCCCGTCGTGATGAACACCAAGGGCGCGTCGGCGTCGGGCAAGAGCACGCTGCGCCCGCTGCAGCGGCGTCTTGCCAGCGAGATCGGCGTCGACTGGCGCGAGTTCGCGCTGATCAGCCCCGACATCTGGCGCAAGCAGTTGCTCGATTACTCGTCGCTCGGCGCGCACTACAAGTACGCTGGCGCATTCACCGGCGAGGAACTGAAAATCGTCGACCAGAAGCTCGATCGCTACATGGCACGCAAGGGCGCGCGCGGGGAGATGCCGCATCTTTTGATCGACCGCTTCCGCTTCGACAGCTTCGCGCCCGATTCCGACGAAGCCGGCAGCAACCTGCTCACGCGCTTCGGCCAGATCCTCTACCTGTTCTTCATGATCACGCCGCCGGCGTCGCTGGTCGAGCGCGCGTGGAACCGCGGCCTCGAGGTCGGCCGCTACAAGGCGGTCGACGACACGCTCGCCCACGCGGTCGAGGCCTACTCCGGAATGCCCGACCTGTTATTCACCTGGATCGACCGGCGCGACAAGGACGTCCACTTCGAGTTCCTCGACAACAGCGTGCCGAACGGCGAGCGTCCGCGCACGG
>DASSVX010000166.1:0-6906 GCA_035705655.1 Casimicrobiaceae bacterium | reverse complement strand
CTCTCGCCGAACATCGTCGGCAGCACGCTCACCCGCAGGTCCACCGGGTTGCCGCCGACGTTCAGCTCGATGCGGCCGTCCTGCGGCAGCCGGCGCTCGGCGATGTCGAGGTTCGCCATGATCTTGATGCGCGAGATGACGGCGGCCGACAGCCGCCGCGGCGGCGATTCCACTTCGTGCAGCACGCCGTCGATGCGGTAGCGCACGATCAGCCGGTTCTCGAACGGCTCGATGTGGATGTCCGACGCGCGCATCTCGAGGGCATTGGTGATGAGCAGCGACACGAGCCTGATCACCGGCGCCTCGGAAGCGAGGTCCTTCAGCTGCTGCACGTCGGCGTCGAACGAGAGCTCGTCGGTGCGCGTCTCGACGTCGCCGACGAGCTGTCCGACGGCCGAGCGGCCCGCGCCGTACAGGCGCTCGAGCGCGGCCTCGAGATCGGTCGGGATCGCGACCATCGGCCGCACCGCACGGCCCGTCACCATTTCGAACGCGCTGATCGTGTATGCGTCGGTGGGATCGGCCATCGCGAGCCCAAGCTCGGCCTCGTCCTCGCGCACCGGAAGCACGCGTGCCTCGCGGAGGAACCGCGCCGACACGCGCTCCTCGAGGATCGGGAATTCGGGATAGCCGTTCGCGTCGACGAGCGGCAGCGCGAGTTGCAATGCGAGCGCCTCGGCGACATCGCGTTGCGCGCAAAGCCCGAGCGTGACGAGGAGCGCGCCGAGCTTTTCACCCGTTTCCGACTGCAGCCGCAGCGCGCGCTCGAGGTTCGCCTGGTCGAGCTTGCCCCGCTCGATCAGGAGCTCGCCGATTCGTTTTCGGGCGGGTGCGTCCACTTCAGGAATCAGAGGTTGGAGATCTGTCGATTGCGCCGCGCATCATAGCACGTAGCCATGCGGAGAGATCGACAAAAAAGCCTTGCCCGGCAAGGAGTTGCACGCGAAGACGTCGCCGCGCGGCGACGCTTCGGGTCAACGCATCGCGGCGAACGCGCGATCGGCCGCTGCAAGCGTTTCGTCGATCTCGGCATTGCCGTGCGCCGCCGATACGAATGCCGCTTCGTACGCGGAAGGTGCGAGGTAGATGCCTGCATCGAGCATCGCATGGAAAAACCGGTTGAAGCGCGCCGTGTCGCACGCCATGACATCGCTGTACGACGCGGGCACCGCCGCGGCGAAGTAGATGCCGAACATGCCGCCGAGCGCCTGCGCTGCGAACGCCACGTCGTGGCGCTTCGCCGCGCGCACGAGGCCATCGGCGAGCGAGCGCGTCTTCTGCTCGAGCGCGTCGTAGAACCCCGGCGCCCCGGTCAGCGCGAGCGTCGCGAGCCCCGCGGCGACCGCCACCGGATTGCCCGACAGCGTCCCCGCCTGATACACGGGGCCGAGCGGTGCGATCTGCTCCATGATCGCCCGCCTGCCGCCGAATGCGCCGACCGGCATGCCGCCTCCGATCACCTTGCCGAGCGTCGTCAGGTCGGGCGTAATGCCGTAGCGTCCCTGCGCACCGCGCGAATGCACGCGAAAGCCGGTCATCACTTCGTCGAAGATCAGCACCGCGTGAAAGCGGTCGCAGACGGTGCGCAGGCCCTCGAGAAATCCCGGCGTGGGCAACACGAGGTTCATGTTCCCGGCAACGGGCTCGACGATGATGGCGGCGATCGCGTCGCCATCGGCCGCGAACGTTTCGTTCACCGCGGCGACGTCGTTGTACGGCAGCACGATCGTCTCGTTCGCGATCGATGCGGGCACGCCCGCCGACGACGGCTGCCCGAAGGTGAGCGCACCGGAGCCGGCCTTGACGAGCAGGCTGTCGCCGTGTCCGTGATAGCAGCCTTCGAACTTGACGATCTTCGAGCGGCCCGTGTAGCCGCGCGCAAGACGCAGCGCCGACATCGTGGCCTCGGTTCCCGACGACACGAGCCGCACGAGATCGAGGCTCGGCAGACGCGCGATCAGTGCCTCGGCAAGCTCGACCTCGACCTCGGTCGGCGCGCCGAACGACAGTCCGTTGGCGGCCGCCGCTTGCACGGCCGACACCACCGCCGGGTGCGCGTGGCCGGCGATTGCGGGACCCCAAGAGCCGACGTAGTCGATGTAGCGCCTGCCGTCGGCATCGAAGACGTACGCGCCCTGGCCGCGAACGATGAAGCGCGGGATGCCGCCGACCGAGCGAAACGCACGCACGGGCGAATTGACGCCGGCCGGTATGGACCGCTGCGCGCGCGCAAAGAGCTCTTCGTTTCGACTGGCACATCCCCCCACGCTTGCGGCTGACGCCGCGGCGCTGCCCCCCGCGGGGGCGGAATTCGCGCCTTGGGACGGCCCTGCGGCGCTTGTTTGTTCCCCCCACGCTTGCGGCTTCGCCGCTGCGCTGCCCCCCGCGGGGGCGGAATTCGCACCTTGAGGCGGCTCTGCGGTGCTCATCGGCTCTGGCGTGCACGAAAGCAATGCGCGATGGCCATCGCCGCGCGCGTCACGTCGGCCGGGTCGGCGTGCGCGAACACGTCGCTGATCACGGCGACCGCGCTTGCGCCGGCATCGACCAGCGTGGCCGCGTTCGCGGCGGTGATGCCGCCGATCGCGACGACCGGAACGCCGAGTGCACGCGCCCGCGTGAGCAACGCAACGCTCGCACGGCGTGCGTCGGGCTTGACCGGCGACGCGAAGAAACTGCCGAATGCGACGTAGTCGGCGCCTGCATCGACCGCGGCGCGCGCGCGTTCGAAATCGTCGTAGCACGACACCCCGACCAGCCGCTCGGGGCCGACGCGTGCGCGGGCGGCGGCGATCGGCGCGTCGTCCTCGCCGAGGTGCACGCCATCGGCGTCGACGTCGCGCGCGAGGTCGGGATCGTCGTTGACGATGAACAGCGCCCGACGCACGGCCGGTGCGCACGCGAGCAATCGCGCCTGCGCCCGCCGCACGCCGGGAGCAAGCGCCTTGTCGCGATACTGGACGATTGCCGCACCGCCGCCGATCGCGGCGACGACCTTCGCGAGCAGCAGGTCGGTGTCGGCTTCCCCCGGCGTCACCGCATAAAGGCCGGCAACCCGCGACGCGCGCGCCGCTAATGCGTTCCGCGCGCATCGGCATGCCGGTGCGTCTCGCTCGCTTCGTTCGCGACTGCCTCGGCGGATTCGTCGGCGTGCGCGTCGCGCTCCTCGCGCGCCCAGAAGAGCCGATCCGGCAGATGCTGGCCCATGCCGGGCCGGTATGCCTTCTCGAGCGCATGCCACGTGTAGTCCTGCGCCTCGCGCACCGCTTCGGGCAGCTCGAGCCCGTTCGCGAGCATCGCGGCGATGGCCGAGGCCAGCGTGCAGCCGGAGCCGTGATACTTGTGCGGCAATCGCGGCCAGGTGTCGGTGCGCACGACGCCGCTCTTGCCGTAGAGCGTGTTCACGACCTGCGCCGTCGCCTCGTGCGTACCGGTGACGAGCACGTACTCGCTGCCCGCCTCGACGAGCCTCGTCGCGCAGGTGAAAAGCGACGGTTCGTCCTCGTCGTCGATGTCGGCGAGCCGGCGCGCTTCCATGCTGTTCGGCGTGAGGATCGTCGTCTGCGGCAACAGGAGCTCGCGCATCGCCTGTGCCATCTCGTCGGTGGCGAGCTCGTCGCCGCGCCCGGAAGCGAGCACGGGGTCGAGCACGAGCGGCACGTCGGGATAATCGGACACGATCTCCGCGATCGCCGCGATGTTCTCGACGCTGCCGAGCACGCCGATCTTGAACGCGTCGACGGGCATGTCCTCGAGCAGCGCGCGCGCCTGGTCGGCCACCCAGTCGGCGTCGATCGCCAGCACGCCTTCGATGCCGAGCGTGTCCTGCACGGTCAGCGCGGTGATGACCGACAACGGATGGCAGCCCATGCTGGAAAGCGTGAGCAGATCGGCCTGCATGCCGGCGCCGCCCGACGGATCGGAGGCGGAAAACGTGAGGACGAGCGGCGGAAAAGCGGGATCGGCGTCGTGGGGCATGGCGGCGCGTCGGCTTTGCAGAGCGCGACGCGGCGTTGGGCGGGGTTGCTACACTTCGCATTCTACCCCACGCACATCACTCGCCGGGGCGCGGTCCAGCGCTCGCTTTGACGCGCACAGGAGGCCCGCTTCAAGCAATGAAAAAATACATGTGCCTGATCTGCGGCTGGATCTACGACGAGGCCGCCGGATCGCCCGAGGATGGGATTGCACCCGGCACGCGCTGGGAAGACGTGCCGCCGAACTGGACCTGCCCCGAGTGCGGCGCACGCAAGGAAGATTTCGAGATGGTCGAGTTCTAGGCGACTCTCCAATCACCAGGAAAACACGGCATGCGCATCCTGCACACGATGCTTCGCGTTGGCGACCTCGAGCGGTCGATCGATTTCTATACGAACGTCCTCGGCATGCGCGTGCTGCGCAGAACCGACCGGCCCGACCAGCGCTACACGCTCGCGTTCGTCGGTTACGGCGACGAGCGGTCGAATGCCGTGCTCGAGCTCACCTTCAACTACGGCGTTTCGAGCTACGACGTCGGCACCGGATACGGCCACGTCGCGATCGCCGTTCCCGATGCGGCCGCGGCCTGCGCAGCGGTACGCGAGAAGGGCGGCAACGTCACGCGCGAGGCGGGGCCCGTGAAGGGCGGCACGACGGTGATCGCGTTCGTGCAGGATCCCGACGGCTACAAGATCGAGCTGATCGAACATCCGTGACGCGGCCCATGCGCGACGCCGAGCCGCCTCAAGGCGCGCATTGCGCCCCCTCCGGGGGCAGCGCAGCGCGTGAGCCCGATGGGCCGCCCCGAGGGCGAACAGTCGAGTGCAAAGCACGAGAGCCGAGGAATCGGCCGCAAGCGTGGGGGGACCACCTACGCTCCGTCGAGGAGCTCGCGCAGGTCGTGCGCGAACACTCCGGCCCCCTGCCCGTTCGACACGAACAGTCGCAGCCGCCCCTTGGGATCGAAAACGTAGCTGCCGGCCGAGTGATCCATCGTGTAGCTGCCGGGGGTCGGGCCCGCCACCTTCTGGTAGATGACCTTGAATTCCTTCGCCGTGCGCGCCGTTGCAGCGGCGTCACCGTACAGGCCGAGGAAGCGCCGGTCGAACGCCGGCACGTATTGCTTCAGAAGCCCGGGCGTGTCGCGCTCGGGATCGATGGTGATGAACAGCACCTGCACGCGATCGGCGTCGGCGCCGAGCTGTTTCATCGCGTCGGCGAGCGTCGCCAGCGTCGCCGGGCACACGTCGGGGCACTGCGTGTAACCGAAGAAGACCACGACGGCCTTGCCACGGAAATCGGCGAGCGTGCGCGGCTTGCCGTCGGGATCGTCGAGCGAGAAGTCGTGACCGAACGACGAGCCGGTGATATCCGACGACTCGAACTTCGGCCCGCTCGGCCCGCATGCAGCGAGCGCGAGCGACGCCAGTACGATCAGGCATTGCCGGCGGCCGCTCGCGTGACGAGACGGCGCTCGCATCACCGGCAGCGCGAAAATCGACGCAGCCATGTCACGCAATGCGCAGCCAGTAGTGATCGACGAGGAGCGCCGAAAAGAGCGCGGCGAGGTAGACGATCGAGAAGCGGAACATGGCGCGCGCCAGCCGATCGCTGTACCGGCGATAGAGGCGCACCGCGTAGCCGGTGAACACGCCGCCGAGAACGCCCGCCGCCACGAGATACGGCAGCCCGCTCATCTTCAGCGCATAAGGCAGCAGCGTGACCGCCGTGAGCGCAACGGTGTAGAGCACGATCATCACCTGCGTGTAGCGGATGCCGTGCGTCACCGGCAGCATGGGAAGCCCTGCATTCGCGTAGTCGTCGCGCCGATAGAGCGCCAGCGCCCAGAAATGCGGCGGCGTCCAGACGAAGATGATCAGGAACAGCAGCAGCGCCTCGGGCGGCACGCTGCCGGTCACCGCGGCCCAGCCGAGGACGGGCGGCATCGCACCCGATGCGCCGCCGATCACGATGTTCTGCGGCGTGGCGGGCTTCAGCAGCACGGTGTAGATGACGGCGTAGCCGACGAACGTGGCCAGCGTGAGCCACATCGTCAGCGGGTTGACGAAGCGGTAGAGGATCCACAGGCCGATCGACCCGACGCCGAGCGCGAACAGCAGCGTGTCGCGCGAGGTGAGCTGCCCGCGCGGCAGCGGCCGCCAGCTGGTGCGGCGCATCAGCTTGTCGATGTTCTGCTCGACGAGGCAGTTGATCGCCGCCGCGGCGCCCGCGACGAGCGCGATGCCGATCGTGCCGAAGAACACCGCTGCCGCGGGCGGAACGCCGGGGACCGCGAGGAACATGCCGATGACCGCCGTGAACACGATCAGCGAGACGACGCGCGGTTTCGTGAGCGCGAAAAGCTGCCGGGCGCGGGATTCGGCGAACGCGAGGGTGGTCAAGGGAGGAGAGCCTTCAAAGTCCGCCATTTTACAGCGTGGATCCGTGGCCCCTAGCCAATGCTCGACGCGCGCAGAAGGCGGCCGAGATCGCGGGCCATCGCCTTGATGTCAGGCTTCGACGGCCAGGCAAGCACGAAGTTGCCGAGCGGATCGACAAGATAGATGCGCGCGGCGCCGCGCGGCAGCGCCGGAGGTGCCGCGACGCGCACCGCGGTGAGATCGGGGTGTTCGGCAAGGAGCGCTGCAGGCGGCGCGGGGTCGCCGCTGACGAGCCACACGCGCACCACGCGCTCGCGCTCGGCATTCTGGATCGTGCGCGCCTGGCGCGACGCATACAGTGCGTCGGCGCACGATCGACGACACGCTCGCACGCCTCGGCCTCTCTGCGCGGCGGCGCCAGCTCGCCGGCACGCTGTCCGGCGGATGGAAGCAGCGGCTCGCACTCGCCGCCTGCATGCTGCACGAGCCGCAGCTGCTGCTGCTCGACGAGCCGACTGCGGGCGTCGATCCCAAGGCGCGCCGCGAT
>DASSVX010000165.1:0-9726 GCA_035705655.1 Casimicrobiaceae bacterium | reverse complement strand
TTCCAGGTGACCGATGCACGGCTCGCGTCGTATGGCTCGACCAATTACGTGCTCGCGATCACGCAACTCGCGCAGACCACGCTGCGCAGCGTGATCGGCCGCATGGAGCTGGACCGCACGTTCGAGGAGCGCGACCAGATCAACGCGGCAGTCGTCAGCGCGCTCGACGCGGCCGCGCCGAACTGGGGCGTGAAGGTGCTGCGCTACGAAATCAAGGACCTGACGCCGCCGGCGGAGATCCTGCGCGCGATGCAGGCGCAGATCACCGCCGAGCGCGAGAAGCGCGCGGTGATCGCCACGTCGGAAGGCAAGCGGCAGGAGCAGATCAACATCGCGTAGGGTGCGCGCGAGGCGGCGATCGCGAAGTCGGAAGGCGAGAAGCAGGCCGAGATCAACAACGCGCAGGGCCAGGCGGCGGCGATTCTCGCGCTCGCCGAAGCCAACGCGACCGCGATCCGCCAGGTGGCCGATGCGATCGCGGCGCCGGGCGGCGCGAGCGCGGTGAACCTCAAGGTCGCCGAGGAATACATCGCGCAGTTCGGCAATCTTGCGAAGGCGACGAACACGGTGATCCTGCCGGCGAATGTCGCCGACGTCGCAGGGCTCATCGCCACCGCGCTGTCGGTGGTGAAGACCGTCCCGAGCGCAACCGCTTAGCAAGGAGCGTCATCAGCATGCAATTGCGCGGCAGCACGTTCCTCGTCACCGGCGGTGCGTCGGGCCTCGGCGCGGCCACGGTTCGGATGGCGGTCGACGGTGGCGGTCACGCCGTCATCGCCGATCTCGACGAAACGCGAGGCAAGGCGCTGGCCGGCGACCTGGGCGATGCCACACGGTTCGTCCGCACCGACGTCACCGACGAAGCGAGCGCCGAGGCGGCCATCGCCGCTGCCCTGAAGGCATTCGGCGCGATCCACGCGCTCGTCAACTGCGCCGGCATCGTGCACGGCGAGAAGGTCGTCGGCAAGGAGGGCGCGCATTCGCTCGCCACCTTTGCGCGCGCGGTGAACATCAACCTCGTGGGCACGTTCAACCTGATCCGGCTCACCGCGCAGGCGATGGCGAAGAACGCGCCGAACGACACCGGCGAGCGCGGCGTGATCATCAACACCGCTTCCGTCGCCGCATTCGACGGCCAGATCGGGCAGGCGGCTTACAGCGCGTCGAAAGCGGGTGTGGTCGGCATGACGCTGCCCATTGCGCGCGAGCTCGCGCGCTCCGGCATTCGCGTGATGACGATCGCGCCGGGCCTGTTCGAGACACCGATGATGGCGAGCCTGACGCCCGAAGTGCAGGAGGCGCTCGGCAAAATGGTGCCGTTCCCGCCGCGTCTCGGCAAGCCGGCCGAGTTCGCTTCGCTCGTGCGCGAAATCGTCGCCAACCCGATGCTGAACGGCGAAGTGATCCGCCTCGACGGCGCGATCAGGATGGCAGCGAAGTAACCGCGAGCGGCAGCGCGGCGCCCGGGACCGGCACCTTTCGTCACGCCGTCGCACTATCGAGGAAAGCATGCAGCACATCGATCTTCTGGGGAGCGTTGGCATCGCGATCTCGGTCGCGGCGATCCTCGCGTTCATCGGCAACCGGCTGCGCCAGCCGCTGCTGCTCGCCTATCTGCTCGCCGGGGTGCTGATCGGACCGCAGATCGGCCTCGGTCTCGTCAGCGACGAAGCGAGCATCGAGACCGTCTCCGAGATCGGCCTCATCCTGCTGCTCTTCATCATCGGCCTCGAGCTCGACCTGAAGAAACTGCTCTCGGCCGGCAAGCCGGTGCTCGTCGCCGGCGTCCTGCAGTTCCCGCTGTGCCTCGCGCTCGGCCTCGCGTTCTTCCTGCCGTTCGGCTTCAGGATGCAGGGCGGCGACTTCTCGCTGCTGTACGTCGCCGTGTGCCTTGCATTGAGCAGCACGATGATCGTCGTCAAGCTCCTCTACGACAAGTTCGAGCTCGATACGCTGCCCGGGCGCATCACCCTCGGCGTGCTGATCTTCCAGGACGTATGGGCAATCGTAGTGCTGGGCATCCAGCCGAACCTGCGCAACCCCGAGCTCGGCAAGGTGCTGCTGTCGCTCGGCAGCGGTGTGCTGCTGGTGGGTGCGACGCTGCTCATCAGCAAGACGGTATTGCCCAGGCTGTTCCGTTCGGTGGCCAAGCTGCCCGAGCTCGTGCTGATCGGATCGCTCGCATGGTGCTTCATCGTCTGCGCGGCGGCGAGCGGCGTCGGTCTTTCGCGGGAGATGGGTGCGCTGATCGCGGGCATCAGCATCTCGACGTTTCCGTACAACCTCGACGTGATCGCAAAGGTTGTCAGCATCCGCGATTTCTTCGTGACCCTGTTCTTCGTGGCGCTGGGCATGAAGATCCCGATGCCGACCTTGGAAATCATTGCGCTGGCACTCGTCGCGTCGCTCTTCCTCGTGGCAAGCCGTTTCGTTGTCGTGTTCCCGATCCTGCGCGGCTTGCGGCAAGGACACCGGACGAGCCTGCTGCCGGCGATCAATCTCGCGCAGATGAGCGAGTTTTCGATGGTGATCGCGGCGATCGGACTGAGCTACGGCCATATCGGCACGAAAACCGCCAGCCTGCTGATTTTCGTGTTCGCGTTCACGTCGGTCGCGTCGACGTACCTGATCGGCTACAGCCATCCGCTGCAGCGAACGCTGACGCGGTGGCTGCGCAACGCCGGCGTGAAGGATCTCGACGACGCCGAGCCAGCGCCGGACGATGCGCACGCCAGCACAACCAAGGATGTCGTGCTCCTCGGCTTCTTCACCGAGGCGAGCGCGCTCGTGCACGAGTACGAGATGGGCGAGACCGCGCATGCGAAGGCGATGCTCGAGCGGTTGCTGGTCATCGATTTCAATCCCGAGGTGCACGCGGAGCTGACGCGGCGCGGCATCGCATGCAGGTACGGCGACGTCGCGAACATGGATACGCTGCATCACGCCGGCGTGCACGACGCGAGGCTCGTCGTGTCGACCATTCCCGATGCGATCCTCAAGGGTACCGACAACCTGCGCCTGCTGAAGCTCGCGCGCCGGCTGTGGCCGCAGGCGAAGGTGATCGTCACGGCCAACCGTGCCGCATCGGCGCTGATGCTCTACGACGCGGGCGCCGATTTCGTTTTCGTCTCGCGGCTGCATTCGGCGGCGCAGATGGCTGCCATACTCGAGCAGGCGCTCGACGAGGGCTTCGAGCAGATGCGTGACGAGCACATCGGGCAGATCCGCCGGCGCCGGGAGGTGCTGGCTTAGGCCACCGCCGCACGCTCGGCCATTCTCGCCAGGTAAGCCAAGTAACCTCGTGTTAGCCTGAATCCATGTCGACTGGGCTGCTGATACTGCTAATTCTCGGCGCATCGTTGATTGGTCTTTGCTACGCATTCATTGCGAGCCGAATCATCATTCGCCGAAGACTGAAACGGCGCGAGGAGAAGCAAGACCGTTCTCCTCGTCCGGAAGCTTAGGGGTTCAACGCCCGGTCCGCGCCGTGGAGGCGGACGCTCAAGACGTTCTCCGATTGCGGCATGGCGGCAGCGCCGTTGCGTCCGGGTTGCTCTGCCGACCGCCCCGGCGACAAATCAGCAGGCCCGCCTATGGCAATGGGCATACCTTATGCGCCGAGCATATTTCCCAACGATGGTGGACGCTGAATTCGCTTGTACGGTTGGGGGATAGCGCGTAGAAGCATCTAGCGCAGCACATCGTCCTCGTGTCCGGGACCCCGACGTGCAGCGCGGTCGCCGCGCCGCAAGACGCGACATTCGAGTCAAGAAAAAAACCGGGGAAACGAGATGAAGATCTATAAGGATCGGGCTTCCAGATGCCTGGGTTTGGCTTTCCTATTGGTCGGTCTAGTGGTTGCGGCGCCTGTTATCGCCCAAACTCGGGGGACCATCGCCGCGTTCCGAGTGCAATACGACATCATGATGGCCAACTACGAGCAACTCTTTGCGACCAGCGGCAATGTCGATGGCCAGTTACGTGCGCAAAGGGGGCGTGCAGCAATGCAGGCAATTACGGATGAACAGCTCGCCAAGGTGTTTGCCAAGACCCGCATTCCTGACTTTTCGACAGTAGCCAGCGTGGCCAAGCTCCTCGTGGAGCGCAAGCCGACCCAGCAACAAAAATCGCTGCCCTTCCCTGGCGAACCGGCCATTGTCAACGGATGTGTCGGAACCGACTATACGAGCGAAACGCGGTACGCCGAGACGATTGCGAACGAGGTTACACAGTCGATTCTGGCTGCGGCGGCGTGGGCCTGCAACGAGGACATCCTGGGCGAGAACGGCTCGCTCGCGTGCGTGCCTCTGGCAATTGCGGCAGATATCACGCAGGGGTTGATCGACGTAGCCAACTTTTGCGCGGGCGAGGTGACGGCCAATCAGGTCACGGCCAACTTGGAACGGCTTGCTCACATTCATGACGACCTCACGGCCGATGTTGCAGCGATCACAACCAACATCAACCAGAGCACGGCGGCGATCAACACGAATATCAACCAGAGCACAGCCTCGATCATCAGCAACGCCAACACGAACACGACGGCGATCATCAATAACGATAATGCCAACAAGGACACCATCGTGTCCGCGCTCAGCGCTCTGGGGTGCGAAATCATTCGCCTGCTCAATACGCCAGAGGGGCAAAGGGCATCGTCGATATTGGCCTGCTCGGCACAACCTGGCTTTCCCTATAAATGGAATAAGCCGGGGGCAGCGCGCTGACTACGGCGCATTGAGCGCCACTCGGCCTCGGCTCGTCGGGGATCGGATTCGCCCGACGACGGAAGTCACGATGACCGACGCAACGTACGTTTCGGCCCGCGCAACTGCGGGCCGATTTGTTTTCAGACCGTCAACCCCTCCTCGACCAGACGGTACGAGGAGCGAACCGCCGCAGCGGCGCGACTAATGCATCGGACAGGACTAATCGCGCCTGATCAGCGCGATGGCCGCGGCGATCATGCTCACGAAGAACACGAACGTCCAGCCGGCGATCGAAAGGCCGAGGAGCACCCAGCCTTTCTCCGCGCATTCGCCGCTGCCCTCCAGCACCTTGCGCACCACGTCGGTGAACGGCAGCGTGTCCATCATGTACGACAACCCCATCCCGCACGCCGGCACCTGGTCTTTCGGCAGCGCCTGCAGCCAGATCTGGCGCGCGGCGAACGCGGCGCCGGCACCGGCGATGATCAGCGTCAGCAGCGCGTAGAACGCAGCGCTCCTCCTCCCCGGATTCTGGATTGCGGCGATCAGGAACACGATGCCGACCGCGGAGACGCACACGCGCTGGAACATGCAAAGCGGGCATGGCTCGAGGCCCTCGCCGTACTGCAGCCACAGCGCCCACGCCATCAGCGCGGCGCACACGATGAAGCCGAGCAGGTACGCGGTGCGACGCGGCGGCAGGACGATCAGCGCGAGCGACGCCACGCCGAGCGTCATCACGAAAACGCGATACGCCGATTCGGACATGGCGGGCTGCGCACCGAACGAGCGCAGCAAGAATTCCTGGGCGATCAAGGCGGCGCAAAGGAACAGCGCTGCGTACGGCCACGGTATGGAGGCGTAGCGATTCATCGGGGGCAGGCGCGCTCGGGGGCGCGAGAGTTTTGGGGGGTGATGTCGCGAATTGGCTCAGCGTTGCGATTGCTCGAGCGCCTGGTCGAGATCCCACAGGATGTCGTCGAGCGATTCGAGCCCGACCGACAGCCGGATCATCTCCGGCGACACGCCGGCCGCCCGTTGCTCGCCTTCGTCCAACTGGCGATGGGTGGTCGATGCGGGGTGAATGATAAGTGTTTTCGCATCACCCACATTGGCGAGATGCGAAAGGAATTGCACCGCCTCGATGCAGCGCACGCCGGCGGCCGCACCGCCCTTGACCCCGAAGGTCAGGATGCCGCCCGCGCCGCGCGGCAGGTAGCGTTGCGCGAGCGCATGGCCCGGATTTCCCGGAAGGAGCGGGTAATTGACCCATTCGACGGCCGGGTGGCGCTCGAGATGTTGCGCGACGGCGAGCGCCGATTCGCAATGCCGCGGCATGCGCAGATGCAGCGTCTCGACGCCCTGCAGCAGCAGGAACGCTGACAGTGGCGACAGCGTTGGCCCGAGCGTGCGCATGGTCTCCATGCGCGCCTTCATCGTGAAGCCGAAGTCGCCGAACGTCTCGTGGAAGATCACCCCGTGATAGCCGCGCGACGGCTCGGTCATCTGCGGGAAGTTGCCGTTGTCCCACGGAAACTTGCCCGATTCGACGACGATCCCGCCCATCGTCGTGCCGTGGCCGCCGAGGTACTTGGTGAGCGAATGCACGACGATGTCGGCGCCATGCTCGAACGGGCGGCAAAGGTACGGCGATGCGAGCGTGTTGTCGATGACGAGTGGCACGCCGGCGCCGTGCGCGATCTCGGCCAGCGCGGCGATGTCCGGCACGTTGAGCTGCGGGTTGCCGATCGTCTCGGCGTAGAGACACTTCGTCGACGGTTTCAGCGCATGGCGAAAGTTCTCAGGATCGCCGGCGTCGACGAACGTCGAGTCGATGCCGAGCTGCGCGAACGTCACGGCGAGCTGCGAATACGACCCGCCGTAGAGCGTGCGCGCAGCCACGATATGGTCGCCGGCGCGTGCCAGCGTGAGAAAGGTGAGCATCTGCGCGGCCATGCCGGTCGCGGCGGCGAGCGCCGCGCGGCCGCCTTCGAGCGCCGCGACGCGTTCCTCGAGCGCTGCCACCGTCGGATTCGAGATGCGCGAATAGACGTTGCCGAACGTCTGCAGGTTGAAGAGCGATGCCGCGTGGTCGGCATCGTCGAAGACGAACGACGTCGTCTGGTAGATCGGCATCGCGCGGGCACCCGTTTGCGCGTCGGGAATCTGCCCAGCATGCAGGCACAACGTGTCGAAGCCGTAGGCGTGATCGGGCATGCGCGCAGGTCCCGGGTAGGCGAGCGGCGAACCACTGCCGGTTCGCGATTATGCGCGAGACGCGAAACGGACCCCAGGCGAAGCCTCGCCGGCGCGCCGGCGAGGCATGGTGCCGGCTACGAAGCCGACGGCCGCCGCGACGAGATCACGCCGGTATTGACGCCTGCCCAGTTGAGGCCGCCGAGGATGCGCGCGTGCTCGATCTTCACGCAGCGATTCATCACCACCTCGAGCCCGGCGTCGCCGGCGCGCTGCGCGGCGTCCCGATTCTCGATGCCGAGCTGCATCCACAACACTTTCGCGCCGATCGCGATCGCGTCCTCGGCGATCGGCGGGATGTCTTGCGGCTTGCGAAAGCAGTCGACGAGGTCCACCGGTTGCGCAATCGAGCGAAGGTCGGGAAAGCATTTTTGCCCGAGCACCTCGTCGTAACGCGGGTTCACCGGGATGATGCGGTAACCGTGGTCCTGCATGTACTTCGCGGCGAAGTAGCTCGGCCGATACCACTGCGCCGAAAGCCCGACGACCGCCAGCGTGCGCGAGCGCGCGAGGATGCGACGCAGGCCGGCGATGTCGTCGACGATCGGCATGACGCTATCGGCGCTCCCAGTTCGGACGGCCCTGGTACGGATAGTTTTCCGAGATCCGGCGACCCGAGGAGATTCGATTGTCGAGGCCGCGCGGCAGCCGCCGGTATTCCCCGGGCCCGAACGTGCGGCAGGTGCCCTGGAACTCGGCGTCGCTGCAGAAGATCCAGTAGCCGCGCTCGACCTGCAGAGATTGTGCGCGGTCGTTGAAGCCGGTGTTCCCGAGGTTGCGCATGTACTCGCCTTCGATGATGTAGCGCTCGCCGCGCAAATCCGGATTGGAATACAGGATTGCACCGATCCCGCGGCGGCGCTCGTCCCGGCGCCGCTCCCGGTCCTGCGTGCTGACCCAGAAATCGTTTTGCACGACCGTCGATCCTCGCGCGCCCTCATTGGCAGCGAGCGGTTGACGAGGGCCCTCGGCGGACGCGGCCGTCGCCGAGACGAGGAGCATGGCAAGCGCGAGCGCAGTGTGCTTCATACGAACCTCCACGGATTTCGACGCCTATGCGTCGCCTCCACGATCCTAATCGTCGCGCGGCGCATCAAGAAGCCGGTTGGCGTCCGATCGCCGCGTCGGCGTGCTCCTACGCGCCCGGAGCTGCGGCGACGGGCGCGTTCGGCGGCGCGCGATGCGGCGCGTCGGGCGCCCAGCCGTGGACCGCGAGCATCAATGCGAATCCCAGCACGTAGGCGATCGCCACGTGCCAGCCGCCGCGCAGCCATGCGAACACCGACTTCGCTTCCGGAAACAGGTTCGTCAACGCGACGCCGGCGGACGATCCGAACCAGATCATCGAGCCGCCGAACCCGACGGCGAACGCGACGTAGCCCCAGTCGTAGCCGCCCTGCTTCAACGCGAGGGCCGTCAGCGGGATGTTGTCGAACACCGCGGAAACGAAGCCGAGGCCGAGCGCCACATGCCACGATGCGTCGGGCAGCTTGTGCACCGGCATCATCGACGCTGCGAGCACGAGCGACAGCAGGAAGATCGAGCCCTTTAACGCACCGGGCAGCTCCTCCCAGTGCGGCTTGCGCAACGGCACGCACGCAAAGAGCGCCACCCATACCGCCGCACCGATGAAGGGAAAGCGGTCGGACCATGCGTTGAACCTCACGTTGACGACGACGTTGACGACGATCGCCGTGATCAGGATCGTGGCCACGATGAAGACGCGCACGAGATCGATGCGGACGTTGGCCCCCGAGTCGCGGGTGATCGGCGAATAGCGCTGCTGCTGCATCGCCGCCGGAATGCCGAACAGCACGAGCGCGAGCGAGGCGGCGATGTACGCCTCGAGTACCGCGAGCGGCGACACGCCGTCGATCCACATCATCGTCGTCGTCGTGTCGCCGACGACGCTTCCCGAGCCGCCTGCGTTCGACGCGGCGACGATCGCTGCGAGATAGCCGATGTGCACCTTGCGGCGGAACACGACACCGGCAATGGTGCCGCCGATCAGCGCCGCCGCGATGTTGTCGAGGAACGACGACAGCACGAAGATCATCACGAGGAGGACGAACGCACCTTTCCAGTCGTCGGGAAGGAGCTTCGGCAGCCACGCCGGCACCTGGCTCGCCTCGAAGTGCTTCGACAGCAGCGCGAAGCCGAGCAGCAATCCGAGCAGGTTCGTGAGCAGCACCCATTCATGGCCAAGATGCGCGGCGAATCCGCCGACGCCGGCCCCTTCGGGAAACGGCGAGAACGCGATCTTGAAGAACGTGATTACGCCGAGGCCGATCAGCGCGACCTTCAGCGTGTGGTGGTGGAACAGCGCGACGCCGACGAGCGTCAGCGCGAAAAGGATGAAGTCGATCGGAATCGTTCCGATCGCCGGCGGCTCGGGCGCTCCGCCCTGCGCCCATACGCAAAGCGGCATCAGCAGCGCGATCGGCAGCGCGAGCGCTGCCGCACGGCGTCCCTTCGGCGATGACGACATCGGCACCTCGTGAAAGAGCGGTCGGACCGGTGGCGTGGACAGTGGCCTGCCGTCGTGGTGCTGCTCGGACGCACGAGGTAGCCGCGGGCCGGTTCTGCCGCCCGGCGTTTTTTGGTGACGCGGATTGTAACCGCCTCGCGGCCGGTCGTCGGGAGCCGGACGGTCCGGCGGCGTCACAAACCGGGCCCGATCCTTGCTTTTTGCTGCCACGCAGGGCGGCGAGACCCGGGGATGGGAGGGCGCCGGACCGGACGAAGTCCTCCGGCCGGCGCCGTT
>DASSVX010000164.1:0-8039 GCA_035705655.1 Casimicrobiaceae bacterium | reverse complement strand
TCGCCGAGCTTGACGATGCCGCCGCCGAACAACAGCGCCCCGGCGACGACGCATACGACGGCAAGGACGTGCCACTGGACGTCACGCTTCAGCACGAGCGCGAGTCCCGCGGCGCAGATGGCCGCACCGAGCGCGACGGCGGTGAGCGCGGTGGGTAGCAGGGCGAGCGTTGCGCCGGCAACCGCGACGACGCCGAATGCAACGAGGATGTTGAACGCGAGCGCCGACGTGCCTTCCTTCGAGAACGCGCGCAGCTTGTCGTATTCGCGCTGGTCGATGCGGCCGGCACCGAGCAGCGCGTCGAGGTCGAGCGTGACTTTCATCGGGTCCTCCGTTGTTCGTATCGGCCCGGTTCGCGCGGCGTCGTATCGTACGCGCGGCGGGGCGCTTGCGCGATGGGCGTGTCGACCGACACAACGAGCGCCGACGCGCCCGGGTCGATCCGGCGGACGAAATCGAGCACCGACTCGGCGCTGACGACGTCGATCCGTCCCGCCATCCGCCGATCGAGCGGATGGTCGTCGAAGGCGACGTTCGCCCGCGTGAGCTCGCTGCCGAAACGCTCGATTGGCGTGAGATGAATCGTGGCCGGACGGAAGCCTTCGGCCCGCAGCCAGGCCTGCGCCTGCGCGCGGTCCGGCACCGGACGATCGGACCACGCCGCGGCGATCGTTTCGAGCACCCACTGGTTCGAGTTCTGGTAGCGCGTGCTCCACGGATAGGCAACGAGGTTGTAGCGCGGCTCGTGCAGCCGGCCGCCGGCGTGGGCTGCAAGGAGCGCGCCGATCCTGCGCTGCCCGTCGGGCGACGGAACGACGATCGCCGCCTCGTAGGCGAACATGTCGTCGAGGAAGAAATCGCCGGGACCATCGTCGAACAGCGCCGAATCGGCGCTGCCGCACCGGTTGAGCTCCTCGACCATCGTCCATGCGCCGCGCGGATGATCGCGCCACGCGAAGGCGACGTGCGAGTAGCGCAGGCCGTAGCGCGACAGGTCGCGCCCGGCGCGGGCAACGATTGCGACGTGTGCGCCCGCCCCATCGAGGGCCCGCGTGACGTCGAGCGCGAGCGTGAGCGCCGCGCGCACCTCCGCGGGCGACAGCCGCTTCTCGGTGCACGCCTGCCCGGCGTGCACGGTGAAGGAGACGAACGCAAACGTAAATGCGAGGATGGCGCGCAGCATGACGGTCCCCTTACCCCTGCGTCGAACGCGCGGCGTACACGAGTGCGCGGCCGATCTCGCTGGGAACGAAGGCGACGAGCCGTCCGCCGGCGAAGAGCGACATGCCGGTCGCCTCGGCGACGACGCTGACCGTCTGGCCGACCGCAAGCGAGCCCGCTTGCGCGACATCGGCGCCGACGCGCATGGACGCTTCCGAGCCGGTTGCAACGTCGCGCAGCACGATCACGCTGGCGTCGCCGGCTGCGCTGATGCCGGCGATCGTCAACGCGCCGCCGGCGAGGATCAATTGCGCGCTGCCGTCCACGATCATTCCCGATCCGGCGATTGCGGCCTGCGACGCTTCGGCCGAGGCGGCGGTGCTATCGGTGGCCGCAGCGGGCGTCGCCGCGAACGATGCGATGCAGCCGGCGGCGGCGAGGGCAACAAGGGTGCGCTTCACGTTCATGGATTTCTCCGGTTGTGGGTGAACGCGGGGTCTGCCCGCGAGCCGGAGTGTCCGCCGTTGGTAGCACCGGTCAATACGCTTCATGTAGAGTATCGAAAAACGATACCCGCGGAATCACCCGGTGACCGATACCCACCAGCTCGTCGACGCATTGAAGAAGCTGCTGAAGGCGCAGGGCCTCACTTATTCGGTCGTCGCGACGCGACTCGGGCTTTCGCACGCGAGCGTGAAACGGCTGTTCGCGGCCGAAACGTTCACGCTTGCGCGTCTCGAGCAGCTGTGCCGGCTGCTCGAGGTCGACTTCTTCGACCTTGCGCGGCTCGCGCGCGGGCGTGGCGAATCGACGCGCGAGATGACCGAGCGGCAGGAGGCGGCGCTGGCGCGCGAC
This sequence comes from Casimicrobiaceae bacterium, assembly GCA_035705655.1. Taxonomy (GTDB): domain Bacteria; phylum Pseudomonadota; class Gammaproteobacteria; order Burkholderiales; family Casimicrobiaceae; genus VBCG01. The sequence continues at coordinate 6,023 of DASSVX010000164.1, read as the reverse complement.
GCGAAGCTCCTTGGCGTCTTCTACCTGCTGCTTTCCGACTGGACGGCCGACGAGATCGTTGCCGGTTACCAGATCGGCCGGCCCGAGCTCACGCGGCTGCTCGTGCAGCTCGACCGTTTGCAGCTGATCGAGCTCATGCCGCGCGACCGCGTGCGCTTGCGCGTGCCGAAACTGTTGCAGCTTCGGCGCGGCGGTCCGATCCACCGCGCGCACGGCAAGCGCGTCGTCGACGAGTTCATCGCCGCCGAGTTCGACCGCGTCGGCGGTCAGTTCGGTTTCGAGTACCGGGAGCTTTCGAAGGCCTCTTATGCGCTGATGCAGCGACGGCTGGAGCGGCTCGCCGCCGAGTTCCTCGAGCTCGCCGAGCTCGATGCTGCCATGCCGCCGGCGCGTCGCGAAACGATCGGGCTCGTCGTCGCGATGCGCCCGTGGGCGCTGTCGCTCGTCACCGGTCTCGCTCCACGTCGGTCGCCGTGACGCTCGCGAGCGCGCGTCCGCGCGCAAGCGTCAACGCGATGTTGTCGCCGACACGCATCTCGCATGCGTCGGCGATTACGCGGCCATCGTGCGCGGTGACGATCGCGTAGCCGCGCTCGAGCACCGCTTCGGGATTGAGCAACGCGAGTGCCTCGCCGAGGCGCTCCGCTTTGCGCGCGTCACCCGCGAGACGCCCCTGCGCGCTTCGCGCGAGCGCATGGGCAACCCGGTCGACGCGTGCGGCCTGCGCAAGCGGCGTGCGGAGCTCGCGCAGCAGGCGGGCACGCAATGCGTGCAGGCGTTGTGCGGCGGCGGCGCGGTCGTGCCCGAACGCGCGCTCGAGCCGCCGGCCGAGGGCGCGTGCACGCTCGCCTTGCTGGGCGAGGCGAGCGGCCGGGTGCACGAGACGGCGCGACGCGGCATCGAGGCGCTGTGCGCAGTTTCCGGCGCGATGCGCATGGGCGCGGGCGAGGCGCCGGGACAGCGCACCGATGGCGGCATGCAGCGCGGCGCGCTCGGGAACGGCCAGCGAGGCGGCGGCGGTAGGGGTCGCCGCGCGCACGTCGGCAACGAAGTCGCAGATCGTGAAATCGGTCTCGTGTCCGACGCCGGAGACGATCGGCAACCGCGATTCGAATATGGCGCGGGCAACCACTTCCTCGTTGAACGCCCACAGATCCTCGAGCGAGCCGCCGCCGCGGCACACGATCAGCGCGTCGACCTTGGCGTGCGCGTTGGCAAGCCGGATCGCGGCGGCGATTTCCGCCGCGGCGCCCGCGCCTTGCACCGACGCCGGATACAGGATCACCGCCACGCCGGGAGAGCGCCGTGCGAGCGTCGTCAGCACGTCGCGCAATGCGGCGGCCGCGCGCGACGTCACGATGCCGATGCGCCGCGGGAACGCGGGCAACGCGCGCTTGCGCGCGCTGTCGAAAAGGCCGGCGGCTTCGAGCGCACGCTTTCGCGCGACGAAGCGCTCGTACAACGCGCCAAGGCCCGCAAGACGCACCGTTTCCACGTTGAGCTGGAATTCCCCACGCGGCTCGTAGATCGACGCGACGGCACGCACTTCGACGCCGAGCCCCTCGCGCAGCGTGAAGGAGAGGCCTTGCGCCTTGTGGCGGAAGAAAACGCAGCGAATCTGCGCCTTCGCGTCCTTCAGCGTGAAATAGATGTGGCCCGACGCGGCGCGCGTACAGCCCGATATCTCGCCGCCGATCCACATCAGTCCCAGATGTCGCTCGAGAAGCAGCCTGGCGGAGGAGACGAACAGCGACACCGGCATCACCGGCGCGCCCGGGCGCGGCAACGCGGTCCCGGTCACCTCGCCGGGGTCGGTCTCCCGCATTGCATCATCATTCATCGCTCATCGTGACGCCGTTCGCAGCGTCGCGCCGACTGTGGTGGACAAAAACTTGGGGATGTCCTGGACATAGTTGCTGCAATGTCGTGCAAATCGGCCGGATCAGGGGCTTGGCCGGCGCAATGCTGCGCGTCGATCGACGCGCAAACACCCGCGGAGATCGCCTCGCAGGTCCTTGAATTGGCGTCTCTTTTTCACGACACGATTTTCGTCATGGGGCCGATTTCCCTGACCGGCACAGCACTTAGCAAGCGAATTTACAAGATATGCACATTGCTATCCACAGGATTTGTGGACAACGTTGCCGCGCGCGACGGGACACCTCCGCGCAAAGCGTGGCCCGGCGCGGGTTTCCGGGGTGCGACGCGGGTGCCCTGTGAACCGGGCCGGTGACGTGACATCGGCCGCCGGTTAGAATTCCCGGATCAGGTACTTGTTCATGAACAAAACTGTCCATGCTGCACCGCGAGGCGACAGCGTCGAAGCCGCTCCGGTGTCGTCGACGCTCGGCGATGCCGCTCCGGTACGAGACGACGCCCGCGGTGTGGGCGCCAACTTCCTGCGCACGATCGTCGCCGAAGACAACGCGAGCGGCGTCTACGGCGGGCGTGTCGTCACGCGCTTTCCGCCCGAGCCGAACGGCTACCTGCATTTCGGTCATGCGAAGTCGATCGTCTTGAATTTCGGCCTCGCCGCCGAGAACGGCGGCACGTGCCACCTTCGTTACGACGACACCAATCCGCTGAAGGAAGACGTCGAGTACGAGGATTCGATCGCGGCCTCGGTGCGCTGGCTCGGCTACGACTGGGGCACGCACCGGTATCACGCGTCCGATTACTACGACACGCTGTACGCGTTCGGCGAATGGTTCGTGAGCCAGGGCCTTGCGTACGTCGACAGCCAGTCGGCGGAAGCGCTGCGCCGCACGCGCGGTACGCTGACCGAACCCGGCGTGCCCGGCCCGTGGCGCGAGCGCAGCATCGCCGAAAACCTCGATCTGCTGCGCCGCATGCGCGCCGGCGAATTCGCCGACGGCACGCACGTGCTGCGCCTGCGCATCGACATGGCGAGCCCGAACCTCAACATGCGCGATCCGGTGATCTACCGCATCCGGCATGCGCGCCACCACCGCACCGGCGACAAATGGTGCATCTACCCGCTCTACGACTACACGCATTGCATCTCCGACGCACTCGAGCGGATCACCCATTCGTTGTGCACGCTCGAGTTCCAGGATCATCGGCCGCTGTACGACTGGATCATCGAGCGCCTCGCCGAGGGCGGCAAGCTCGCGCGGCCGCTGCCGCACCAATACGAATTCGCGCGTCTCAACCTCACGTATGTCGTGCTGTCGAAGCGCAAGCTGCTGCGGCTCGTCGAAGAGGGTCGCGTCGACGGCTGGGACGATCCGCGGATGCCGACGCTCGTCGGCGCCCGGCGGCGCGGCTATACGCCGTCGGGATTGCGCGCGTTCAACGAGCGCATCGGCGTGTCGAAGTCCGATTCGTGGATCGACATGGGCGTGCTCGAGGACGCAATGCGCGACGACCTCAACGCGAGCGCGCCGCGCCGGATGGCCGTCCTCGATCCCGTCCGGCTCGTCATCGATAATTATCCCGCTGGCGAAAGCGAGGAATGCGAGGCGCCGAACCATCCGCAGCATCCCGAGCTGGGGCGGCGCACGCTGCCGTTCAGCGGCGAGCTGTGGATCGAGCGCGACGATTTCACCGAGGTGCCGCCGAAGGGCTACTTCCGCCTGTCGCCGGGTGCCGAGGTGCGCTTGCGCTACGCGTACATCGTCCGCTGCACCGGCGTCGAGAAGGACGACGCCGGGCGCGTGACGGTCGTGCACTGCACCTACGATGCCGCGACGCGAAGCGGCACCGCCGGTGCCGACGCGCGCAAGGTCAAGGGGAACATCCACTGGCTGTCGATCGCCCACGCGGTGTGCGCCGAGGTGCGTCTTTACGATCGGCTGTTCGGCGTTCCGTTTCCCGGCGCGCGCGAGGCGCGAGCGGGCGGCGGCGAGGCCGTGAGCGCCGCGTTGCCCGCGCACCCGATCGGCGTTGCAGGCGACGATGACGACATCGGCGACGAGCGTGACTTTCTCGACGATCTCAACCCCGAGTCGAAACGCATCATCGCCGCGTATGTCGAGCCGATGCTCGCCGTTGCGGCCGCCGAGGAACGCTTCCAGTTCGAGCGGCACGGCTATTTCGTTGCGGATCTCGCCGAGCACGCGAGCGGCCGCCCGGTGTTCAACCGCACGGTGACGCTGCGCGATTCGTGGGCGAAGCCCGGCGCCCGCCGCTAGGCGCGCACGGCACCGGGCCTTGTGAAGCGCGGTTGCCGCGCTAATATTCGGACCGCGCATTCGTCATGCGATGGCGCGAAGTTCACTCCTTCGGCCGCACGCGGGTCGTCATCGGCCGCGCGCGACGCCGACGGCAACCGTCGAGGACCCCATGAAGCGGATCATCCTGTTCGTCGCCACGAATCTCGCCGTCGTTCTCGTGCTGTCGATCGTGCTGCGCATCTTCGGGCTCGATCGCGCGCTTGCCGCGCAGGGCTTCCAGTACGGGCAGCTCCTCGTCTATTCGGTCGTCGTCGGCTTCACCGGCGCCATCATTTCGCTGCTGATGTCGAAGTCGATCGCTAAATGGACGACCGGCGCGCACGTGATCGAAACGCCGGCGAACGAGGCCGAGGCGTGGCTCGTCGAAACGGTGCGCAAGCTCGCCACGTCGGTCGGCATCGCCATGCCCGAGGTCGGCATCTACGAGGGCGCCGCGAACGCGTTCGCAACGGGTGCGTTCAAGAATTCGGCGTTCGTCGCCGTGTCCACCGGACTGCTGCAGGCGATGAGCCACGAGGAGGTCGAGGCGGTGCTCGGCCACGAGATCTCGCACGTGGCGAACGGGGACATGGTCACGCTGACGCTGATTCAGGGCGTGGTCAACACGTTCGTCGTGTTCCTGTCGCGCATCGTCGGCTCGATCGTCGACCGCACGGTGTTCCGTACCGAGCGCGGCAGCGGCCCGGGCTACTTCATCACCGTGATCGTGTGCCAGATCGTGTTCGGCATCCTCGCGAGCGTGATCGTCGCGTGGTTCTCGCGCTGGCGCGAGTTCCGCGCCGACGCCGGCAGTGCGCGCCTGCTCGGCGCGCAGCCGATGATCCATGCGCTGCAACGCCTCGGCGGCCTCGATGCGGGAGGCCTTCCGCAGGCGATGAACGCGTTCGGCATTGCCGGCAGCGGCGGTTTCATGGCGCTTTTCGCGTCGCATCCGCCGATCGAGGAGCGCATCGCGGCGCTGCAATCGGCGCCTGCAGGACGCTGACGATGCGCTACAAGATCGAGGTGCAGGACGACACCGGCCTCTGGGCCGACGTTCGCGGCGACGACGGCGCGCTGCTGGTGTTCGACGACGAGCAGGCGGCGCGCGCGGCGCTCGCCGAGCGCTTTCCCATCCTCGTGCAGATGGAGAAGTACGCCGGTGGCAAGCGCACGCGCGTGATCCGCATCCTCGAGGACGAGGACGACTGGCCGGCACGCCGGCGCGACCCCGAATGAGCGGAGCGGCAAAGCCGCAAGCGTGGAGACAGACGCGCGAGCGGGGCCCGCGCGGCGCAAGCGAAACGGCCGGCCACCCGTAAGCGAGTGCGCCGGCCGTCCAGTGCGCGCGAAGGCCGCGCGCGTGAATGCTCTCGCGTTACTTGAGGTGATTCGAAACGAGCTTCGTCATCTCGAACATCGACACCTTGTTCTTGCCACCGAACACCAGGCGCAGCTTGTCGTCGGCGTTGATGAGCCGCTTGTTCACGCCGTCCTGCAGCTTGTTCTTCTTGATGTAGTCCCAGATCTTCTTCGTAACTTCGGTGCGCGGCATCGGCGCATTGCCGACAACGGCGGCGAGTTGCGAGGACGGCTGCATCGCCTTCATGAAGGCCGCGTTCGGCTTGCGCTTGGCCGCCGGCGCCGACTTCTTCGCCGCGGGCTTCTTCGCTGCGCTTTTTTTCGCGGCGGGTTTTTTCGCTGCGCTCTTCTTCGCGGCCGGCTTCTTTGCAGCACTCTTCCTGGCGGCCGGCTTCTTGGCCGCGGTCTTTTTCGCAGCTTTCTTGGCAGTAGCCATGTTTCTCCTTCCTGTCAGTTTTTGCGGGCGGTACGCTGCAGCGTCCTCGG
>DASSVX010000163.1:0-2413 GCA_035705655.1 Casimicrobiaceae bacterium | reverse complement strand
ACCGGTCAGCTCGAGCGGTGCGACGTTGAACGCGACGATGTACGAGACGCCGATGACGGTGCCCGGCACGGCGAAGCTGACCAGCGTCAGAAACTCGAACGCGCGGCGGCCGGCGAAGCGATGGCGCGTGATCACGTACGCTGACAGGAGCCCGACGAGCGCCGTCAACGGGGCGGCGATCGCCGCGACCTCGATCGTATTGAACAGGCTGTCCCACGCCGAGCCCGAAAACAGCAATCCGCGCGACGTCCATTCGGCCGCGAAGCCCGCGCCAAGATGCGTGATCGTCGGCGTCATGTCACCGCGGCCGATGTCGCGCACGAACCCGCCGGTAAGGATCACCGCATAACAGACGAGCGTGAACACGATCCATACGGCGGCGATGCCGAAACATGCGAGCCACAGCTTGCGCGGCAGATCGGCCGGCGCGCCGCCGTCGCCCTTCCCACTGACGGTGACGTACGACAGCCGCCCGACCCAGCGCTGCTGCAGGAAGAATGCGAGCAGCGTCAATCCGAGCAGCACCATCGCGAGCACCGCCGCACGACCCGCGTCGTATTGCGCGCCGGCGACTGCAAAGAAAATCTTCGTGGACAGCACGTCGAAATTGCCCGCGAGCACGATCGGATTGCCGAAGTCGGCGAGGCTTTCGACAAATCCGAGCAGAAACGCATTCGCGAGTGCCGGGCGCAGGAGCGGCCAAGTGACGGTGCGAAACACGCGGCCGCGTGACGCGCGCAATGTCTGTGCCGCCTCCTCGAGCGCAGGACTGATCGCACCGAGCGCGCCGAACAGCAGCATGAATGCGACCGGCGTGAAGGTCAGCAACTGCGCGAGTGCGACACCCGGGAGGCCGTAGATCCAGCGCGAGCGGCCGATGCCGAACGCGGCGTCGAGCCAGCTCGTCACCAATCCCGTGCGGCCGAACAACACGACGAGCGCCAACGCGATGACGAAAGGCGGCGTGATGATCGGGAGAATCGACATCACTTTCAAAAGGCCCGCGTAACGCTTGCCGCCGCGCTGGACGACGAGCGCGAGCACGAGCCCGAGCAGCGTCGACAAAACGCCGACGATCGACGCGAGCAGCGCCGAGTTGATCGCGACGCCGCAACGCGTTCCGCCACCGAAGCAACCAAAGCCCCAGATGTCGGCCGTCAACAGCCGCTCGCCGACGAGGCCCGGCGCGAACTTGCCGCGCGCATCGAGCACGGCGGCAACGAGTGCACTGCCGACCGGGTAGAAGATGAAGACGATCAGAAGCGTCGCGATGACGACGACGATCGTCGCGATCGTCGCATTCGCGCTGAACCAGCCGAGTCGCGCGAGCGCGCGCGCGAACCCGACGGTGAATGCGGAGAGCGTCAGCGCTGCACCGACGCCGAACGGCGGGCCGTTGCCGGCGGCGATCAAGCCTTGCGCGAAGCCCCAGACGAGGCCGAAGCCGGCGGCCATTGCGGCGATGCGCGGGCTGCGCAGAAAGCCCGCCACGAGCATGGCGACGGCAGCGACGAACAACGGTCCGAGCGCCAAGCTCGCGGCGTAGCGCGGCCATTTGGCGCCCGAGGCGACGAGCGCGAACGCTGAGGATCCGCCGTCGAGCGACCAGGGGATCACCGCGAGCGCGGCGATCCCCGTAACGGCAATCAGCGCCGCGACAGGGTCGAGCGCGCTGCCGCGGGTGGGACCGGTCCCGGGCAGCGCTGCCGCGGGCGTGGCCACGTTACTTCGGCAGCGCGTAGACCTCCTTGTCCCACTTCGTCAGAAGACGCGTGCGCTCCGCCGATGAGCCATATTTTGCGAAGTCGTAATTGATGAGCTTGATCTCGGAGAACTTCGGCGCCTGCGGTGGCGGCGTCACGCTCTTGTTCGACGGCACCTGGTACGAGACCTTCGCCTGCGCGCCGATGGCCTGCGCCTCCGGCGTCAGCGCCCAGTCGTACCATTTCTTCGCGTTCTCCATGTTCTTCGCGCCCTTGATGATGCTCATGCTGCCGATCTCGTAGCCGGTGCCTTCGCAGGGCGACACGATCGTCACCTGGGCGCCGCCCACTGCTTGCACGACGGCATCGTGCTGGAACGTGATGCCTACGAGGCTCTCACCGGTCGCGGCTGCGCGCGCGGGCGCTGCACCCGACTTCGTGTACTGGTTGACGTTCTTGTGCAGCGCCTTCAGGTAATCGAACGCCTTGTCCTCGCCCATCAATTGAACGAGTGTCGCGAGCATCGTGTACGACGTGCCGGATGAATTCGGGTTCGCGACCTGGATCTCGTCCTTGAATTCGGGCTTGATCAGATCCGACCAGCACTTCGGCGGCGCGATGTTCTTTTTCTTGAGCTGTTCGGTGTTGTAGCTGTAGCCGAGCGCGCCCGCATAAACGCCGACGGTTCGATACTTCGATTGCTCCGCCTG
>DASSVX010000162.1:0-3032 GCA_035705655.1 Casimicrobiaceae bacterium | reverse complement strand
GGTGACGTCCAGCATTCGATTGCTGAATCCCCATTCATTGTCATACCAGCTGCAGGCCTTCACGAGCCGGCCCGACACCTTCGTGAGCGTCGCATCGAACGTGGACGATGCGGGATCGTGGTTGAAGTCGACCGACACGAGCGGCTCGATGTTGTAGCGCAGGATGCCGCCGGACAGTGGTCCCGATTCCGACGCCTCCTTCATCACGCGGTTCACTTCCTCGACGCTCGTGTCGCGCGCGGCGACGAACGAAAGGTCGACGAGCGACACGTTGATCGTCGGCACGCGGATCGAGTAGCCGTCGAGCCTGCCGGCCATCTCCGGGAGCACGAGCCCGAGCGCCGACGCTGCGCCGGTCTTCGTCGGGATCATGCTCATCGTCGCCGAGCGCGCGCGGCGCAGGTCCTCGTGATAGACGTCGGTCAGCACCTGGTCGTTCGTGTAGGCATGGACGGTCGTCATCAGGCCGTTGACGATGCCGATCCGCTCGTGCAGCGGCTTGACGAGCGGAGCGAGGCAGTTCGTCGTGCACGACGCGTTCGAGATCACCGTGTCCGACGCCCGGAGCTTCTGGTGGTTGACGCCGTAGACGATCGTTGCGTCGACGTCCTTGCCGCCGGGCGCGGAGATGATCACCTTGCGCGCACCGGCCTTCAAATGCGCCGACGCCTTTTCCTTCGTCGTGAACAATCCGGTGCACTCGAGCACGACGTCGACGCCGAGCGATCCCCACGGCAGTTGCGCCGGATTGCGCTCGGCGAAGACGCGGATGCGATCGCCGTTGACCACCATCGCATCGCCCTCGACGTCGATCCGGCCGGGGAAGTGGCCGTGTGCGGTGTCGTGGCGCGTCAGATGCGCGTTCGTCTCGGGACTGCCGAGATCGTTGATGGCGACGATCGCAAGATCGTGCTTCTTGCCATCCTCGTAGTGGGCGCGAAGGATGTTGCGCCCGATGCGCCCGTAACCGTTGATGGCAACCTTGATCGTCATGCGAACTCCTCTTCGTCGTGTCCCGGGGTGCGCCTGCTCGCATCCGCACGCGGGGCGTTGTAGATCAATGCACGGTCGATCCGTGTGCTCCGTCTCAATGCACGGTCGATCCGTGTGCTCCGCCGGTTTCGCACGCCCGTATCAGCGCGTCGATGTCGGAATATCCGTAGCCCGCCTCGATGAGCGGCATGCCGTCCCATTCGAACGGCTGCTCGATCAGAAGCGTCGCCCCGAGCCCTTCGTAGAACGCCCGGGCGCCCTTGTTCCCGGCGATCACCCAGACGATCAGGCCGCGGGCACCCTGCGCTCGTTGCGCGCGCGCCACCGCGTCGACGAGGCGCCGCCCGATGCCCGCGCGCTGATGGTCGCGCCGCACGTAAGCCGCGGACAGTTCGGCATCGAGTCCGTGCCGGGGTTCCTCGAGCATGTTGCCGGCGGCGAAGCCGACGATCTCGCCATCGTCGTCGGCGACGAACACGCTCGCTTTGTCCGTTGAAGTTGCGAGCACGCGTGTCCACAACGCGGCGCTGGCGTCGATCTCCATGGCATCGAGATACGCGTCGGGAATCAGCCCGCGGTACGTGCTGCGCCAGCAGTCGATGCGAATGCGGGCGATCGGCTGCGCGTCGTCGACGCTCGCTGCGCGGATCGTGAGGGTCATGGCGCCGGTCGTTGCCGGCCGCTGATGCGGCGCACCGCCTCGACGACGTTGTCGACGGTGAAGCCGAAGAACGGAAACAGCGCATTGGCGGGCGCCGATTCGCCGAAGCGGTCGATGCCGATGACAGCGGCGTGCAAATCGTCGGCCGCGCCGACGTATTTGCGCCAGCCATCGGTCGCGCCGGCCTCGATCGCAAGGCGCGGCACGCCGGGCGGCAGCACGCTGCGGCGATAGGTTTCGTCCTGGCGGTCGAACTGCCCGGTGCACGGCATCGACACCACACGCACGCCGATGCCCTCGCGTGCGAGGCGCTCGCGTGCGCCGAGCGCGAGCGTCACTTCGGAGCCGGTGGCGATGATCACCGCGCGCACGTCGGGATCACCGAAGTCGGCGAGCACGTAGCCGCCGCGCGCGATGTTCGCCTGGACACTCGCGTCGCGCGCGACGAACGCCACGCTCTGCCGCGTGAAGAGCAGTGCGCTCGGACCGCGACGCGCGAGCGCCGACGACCACGCAACGGCGCTTTCCACCGTGTCGCACGGCCGCCAGACGTCGAGCTGCGGAATGAGGCGCAGGCTGGCCGCGTGCTCGATCGACTGGTGCGTGGGCCCGTCCTCGCCGAGGCCGATCGAATCGTGCGTGAACACGAAGATCGACTTCGCCTTCATCAGCGCGGCCATGCGCACCGCGTTGCGCATGTAGTCGGAGAACGTCAGGAACGTGCCGACGTACGGGATGAATCCGCCATGGAGTGCGAGCCCGTTCGCGATCGCCGCCATGGCGAACTCGCGCACGCCGTAGTTCACGTAATTGCCCGGATGCTGCGCAGTGACGGCGACGCTGCCCGACCAGTTCGTGAAGACGGAGCCGGTCAGATCGGCCGAGCCGCCGAGCATTTCGGGCAGCACCTTCGCGAGGGCCTCGATCGCCTGCTGCGACGCCTTGCGCGTCGCGATCGATTCGGCCCGGGCCGCCTGCGTTTCGACGAGCTTCGCCGCGGTGCCTGCAAAGTCGTCGGGCAGCCTGCCCGCAATGCGCCGCCCGAACTCGCGCGCAAGCGCAGGGTGCTCGGCAGCATAGTCCGAAAAGGATGCGCTCCACTCGCGTTCGGCGCGTTCGCCGCGCGGCATCGCATTCCACGCGTCGTAGATGGCCTGCGGCACGACGAACGCCGCGGAGGGCCAGCCGAGTGCTGCACGCGTTGCCGCGACTTCGCGCTCGCCGAGTGCCGCGCCGTGCGTGTCGGCGGTGCCCGCCTTCGTCGGCGCACCCTTGCCGATGATCGTCTTGCAGCAGATCAGCGTGGGCCGCGATGTCTGCGCCTTGCCGGCGTCGATTGCCGCGCTGACCGCGTCGACGTCGTGGCCGTCGACGTTCG
>DASSVX010000161.1:0-5681 GCA_035705655.1 Casimicrobiaceae bacterium | reverse complement strand
CGGCAGGCGCGCATCGGTTGCACCCTGCACGTCGAACCCCTGGCGTCCGAATGCCGCTTTGCTTTGATCGGCCACTTCGCGGCGCAATGCCTTCAGCCGCGTGTCGACGACCGACGCCTGGTAGAAATCGCCATCCTTGGCCTTCGCCGCGATCTCGAGCTGGTCGACCGCGCCTTTCAGGTTGCCTTGCCACGCGTAGTACTCGCCCTGATGCCGGTGCGCGAGCATCTGCTTGTTCTGCGCGGCGTACGCGCGCGCGGCGAGAAGCTGCAATGGCCCGTCGCTGGGAAAGCGCGTCAACTGCTGCTCGACGAACTTCGCTGCGTCGGCGTTGCGCCCGGCCTTGAGCAGCGCGTCGGGATAGTCGTAGACGAGCTGCATCTTGTTCGGGTAGCGCGCAACTGCTGCGCCGAAGCGGCTGATCGCACCGTCGACATCGCCCGACTCGAGCAGCACGTGCCCGGCAATGGCGTCGATCATCGGATGCTCGGGGGTCATCTTCTCGAGCTTGGCGAGCTCCCTTTTCGCGCGGGCGAAATCGGTGGTGCGCAACAGCGATGCCACGAGGCCGTATTGCGCGGCGACCGCGTTGTTGTACTTGTGCTCGGCGATGGCATCGTCGAACCATTTGACGGCCTCGCGCGGCTCGCCCTGGTAGCTCTGGATGAGCGCGCGCACGAGGTGAAAATCGAGCGAGTCGACGACCTGCCGGTACGGGTGCCCGTACGCGCGCGCCTGTGCCTCGGCGATCCGTTCGTACGTGACCGGGTGGTCGCGCAGGTACGTCGGCACGCTGCCCTCGACGAAGCGCATCGCGGTTTGCAGCCGCTGCATGAACGTCGCCATCGCCGTCACGTCGAAGCCGGCGGCATCGAGGCGCTGGAAACCGAGCCGGTCGGCCTCGTACTCGTTCTCGCGCGTGAAGTTGATCTGGTGCTGCAGCGTCAGCGCCTGCGTGGCCGCGATCGCGCCCGCCGCGGCATCGCCGCTCGACCCGCTGCCGCTGCGCGCCGCAAGGATGGCGAGTGCCAGCCCCGCCAGCGACATCAGCATCGAATCCTTCTGCGCCGAGAGCGCGCGCGCCATGTGGTGCTGCGTGACGTGCGAGATTTCATGCGCGAGCACGCTCGCGAGCTCGGACTCGGTCTGCGTGAGCAGGATCAGTCCGGTGTTGACACCGATGTAGCCGCCCGGCAACGCGAAGGCGTTGATCTGCGAATCGGGCACGCCGAAGAACTCGAAGTCCTGGTTGACGTCGGTCGATGCCGCCGTCAGCCGGTGCCCGAGCTCGTTCAGGTAGTCGTTGACCTCCGGGTCGTTGATGTAGCCGCCGTTCGCGCGAAGCTCGCGCACGATCGTTTCGCCCAGCTTGCGCTCCTGGGCCGGCGAGAAGTCGGTTTGCGAGACGTCGCCGAGATCGGGCAGGCGCTGCGGATAAGCCTGCGGGAGCGCAATGGGCGCTGCTGGTGGCGGCGCGGCCGCGCCGTACTCCGGCAGGGCGCCGGATGCGTCCGGCGGCGCAGCCGTTCCGCGCATCGGCGCGCATGCGAGCGCAAGGGCACTGATGGCGGCGAGGACGCGTCGATTACGCAATGATCGGGGGTCGGGCACGGGTCGAAACGAATTTGCGTGGTGCTAAGATGCCGCCCTCGCGAGGGAGTTCACGCGACTGCCGTCCCACCGATGCCGCGCTCACGCAACAAGACCAGCGACAACACGCCTGGCGCCGATCGCACGGCGACGGGGGACGTTCGGACCTCAGGTGCGCATTTTACCCACTTCGACGCGTCGGGACAGGCGCAGATGGTCGACGTCGGCGACAAGGATGTTACGAAGCGTGTTGCGCGCGCGGCCGGCCGCATCGCGATGAACGCGTCGACGCTTGCCATGGTGCGCGCGGGAACCGTGAAGAAGGGCGACGTGCTCGGCGTGGCGCGCATCGCCGCCATCCAGGCCGCGAAGCGGACGTCCGACCTCATCCCGCTCGCGCATCCGCTGATGCTGACCCGCGTCAGCGTCGTGTTCGACTACGAAGCAACGGGCGTCGCGATCGAAGTCACCGTCGAGACGCACGAGCGCACCGGTGTCGAAATGGAAGCGCTCACCGCGGTGTCGGCGGGCCTGCTGACGATCTACGACATGTGCAAGGCGGCCGATCGCGCGATGCGCATCGGCGACGTGCACCTGCTCGAGAAGAGCGGCGGACGCTCGGGCCATTACCGCGTGGGTGAGGGATAAAGCGGAGGGAACGATGAGCGCGCTGGCATGGGCCGGACGGCTGCTGGGAATCGTTGGCATCGTCGTGTGCGCGGTCGCAGGAATGGCGCGCGTGACCGGGCATTACGTGCTTGGCGGCTTTCCGGCGATCACGCTGTTCCAGGGCGGAACGACGGCATTGGTGGCAGCCTGCTTCTGCCTGTTGTGGGCGCTGGCCGCGCGCCGCTGACCGCAAGCTCAGCCGCTTACCAGTTCCACATCGTCCCGTCTTCCAGGCGGTTGACCGGGAGGGCGCTCGGCCGATACGGGTAGCGCGCGGCAAGCGTCTCGTCGATGTCGACGCCATGACCGGGTGCGCCGCCGGGATGCAGGTAGCCGTTGTCGAAGCGGTATGCATGCGGGAACACCGCATCGGTTTCGGGCGTATGGCGCATGTATTCCTGGATGCCGAAGTTCGGGACCCACGTGTCGAAATGCAGCGCGGCACCCATGCAGACCGGTGACAGGTCGGTTGCGCCGTGCGACCCGGTGCGCACCTGGTAGAGCTCGGCGAGATGCGCGATGCGGCGCAGATGCGTGATGCCGCCCGCGTGCACGACGGTCGTGCGGATGTAGTCGATCAACTGCCCGCCGATCAGCGCCTGGCAGTCGAAAATGCTGTTGAACACCTCGCCGACCGCGATCGGCGTCACCGTATGCTGCCGAATCAGGCGAAACGCCTCCTGATTCTCGGCCGGCGTCGGGTCCTCCATCCAGAACAGCCGATACGGCTCGAGCGCGCGTCCGAGCCGTCCGGCTTCGATCGGCGTCAGCCGGTGATGCACGTCGTGCAGCAGGTGCGGCTCGAAGCCGAAGCGTGCGCGCAGCGTGTCGAAAAGCTTCGGCACGTGATCGAGATATTTCGTCGTCGACCAGACGTTCTCGGTGGGGATCGCGGCGTCGGCCGGCTCGTAGTACAGCTTGTCCTTCGCGACGCCATACGTCGACGGCAGTCCGGGAATGCCGCATTGCGCGCGAATGGCCTTGTAGCCGAGATCGATGTAGCGCGCGACCTCGTCGGCGGTTTCGGCGATGTCTTTGCCGTTCGCGTGCCCGTACACCATCACGGCGTCGCGGCTCGCGCCGCCGAGAAGCTCGTACAGCGGCAGTCCGGCAACCTTGCCCTTGATGTCCCACAGCGCGGTGTCGACGGCCGCGATGGCGCTCATCGTCACCGGTCCGCGCCGCCAGTACGCGCCGCGATAGAGGTATTGCCACGCGTCCTCGATCCGCGCCGGGTCGCGGCCGATCAGCACCGGGATCACGTGCTCGGTCAGATACGCGGCGACGGCGAGCTCGCGGCCGTTCAGCGTGGCGTCGCCGACGCCGTGAACGCCCTCGTCGGTCTCGATCTTGAGCGTGACGAAATTGCGTCCGGGACAGGTGACGATGACGCGCGCGGCGGTGATTTTCATGGTCGTGGGCGTGCGAGAACGGGAACGAAGGCGTGCGTGCGCGCCGAAGCGAGCACGGCGTCGATCAGATCGTGAACGGCGAGCGCGGCGTGGCCGTCGTTGGGTGGTGCGCGGCCGGCGTCGACGGCGTCGAGGAATTCGGCGAGGAGTGCGCGGTGCGCATCGTGGGCGAACGCCATCGGATCGGCACCGCCACCGAACGCGGCGGCCTCGCCTGCGCTCTCCACATGGCCATCGAGGAAATGCACTTCCAGGCTTCCCGCGACAAGCGTTGCCGTGCCGCGCGTGCCGACGATGTCAATGCGCTCGGGGAAGCCCGGCCGGCTCGCCGTCGTCGCGTTGAGCGTCCCGAGGGCGCCGTTGGCGAAGCGGAGTGCCGCGCACGCGAGGTCTTCCGTTTCCATGCGGTGCAGCGGGGTGGTGCACGCATACGCGCCGACTTCGGCGAGCGGTGGAACGAGCGACAGAAACAGGTCGAGCGTGTGGATGGCCTGCGTGAGCAGAACCCCGCCACCGTCGCGCGCGAGCGTTCCGCGTCCCGGCTCATCGTAGTACGACTGCGGACGCCACCACGGCACCGCGACCGACGCGGTCGCGATTTCCCCGAGACCTCCGCCGGTGATGTACTCGGCCAGCGCGCGCGCGCCCGGCCGGAAGCGATGCTGCAGCACGACACCGAGGGTGACGCCGTTGCGCGCGCAGACGTCGACGACGGCCTCGGCACGCCAGGTATCGGCTTCGAGCGGCTTTTCGAGCAGGATGTGCTTGCCGGCGGCCGCGAAACGCTCGACGAGCGGCAGATGCGCGCGCGGCGGCGTCAGGATCAGTGCGCAATCGATCGACGCATCGCCGACGATTGCGTCGATGTCGCCGGTGACCGGAAAGTCGAATTGCGCCGCGAAGGCGTCGCGCCTCGCCTTCGTCGGGCTGAAGGCGGCGACGACGTCGACACGGCCGGCGAGATCGCGCAAGCTTCGCGCATGGGGCGCTGCGGCCATGCCGAGCCCGACGATGGCAATGCGGTGGCGGGAGGCGCGGTTCACGGCGTGCGGCGTCGATGTCCAAACGATGGTCCGGTGGCTCAGCCACTTGACCACAGTATAACGGCGACGCTACCATGCGTCGAGAGCATCCCTGCATGCCAGTGCAGGGCATGGCCGGACCTTTTGTCACGCCTGGCTCACCCCTTTCCGGAGCGCAATCCGTTGCCACTGCAGCTCGTCGAGCCGAAGCGCCTGTATCGCCAGATTGCCGACCAGCTCGCGCAGCTTATCGCCCGTGGCGAGTACCCGGCCGGCACGCGCCTTCCGGCCGAACGCGAGCTCGCCGCGTCGTTCGGCGTGAGCCGCGCATCGGTGCGCGAGGCGATCATCTCGCTCGAAATGACCGGCCTGGTCGAGGTGCGCGTCGGTACCGGCATTTTCGTCACGCCGCAGCCGGAAACCGTTGTGCGGCCCCGCGGTGATGCGGGGCCGGGTCCGTTCGAATTGCTCGCGGCGCGCAAGCTCGTCGAGGGCGAGATCGCCGCGCAGGCCGCGCGCAATGCGACGCCGGCGCATGCCGAGGCGCTGCGCCGAAGCGTCGATCGGCTCGAGGCGTGCGTGAACGATTTCGTGGCGCGCGAGGCCGAGGACCGCAACTTTCATCTGCTGCTCGCCAAGGCCACCGGCAACGGCTCGCTCGAGCTCGTCGTCGAAGGGCTGTGGAATCAGCGCGCCGAGCTCTGGGGGCGCTTGCAGCGACACTTTCATACGAACGATCTTGCGTTGCGCACGATCCGGGATCATGCGGCAATCGCCGCGGCGGTCGACGCGGGGAATGCCGACGCCGCACGTTCGGCGATGCATCGGCACCTGTCGCGGGTGACGCGCGAGTTTCAGCGAGGCGTCGATAACAAGGCGGCGTCGAAATCGACGGGCACGAGCCCATTCACAGGAGGACGTAAATGAAACGCAGCGTGCATTCGCAGGGAAGGCGCCGGGCGGCGCGGGCAATCACGGCGGTCGCGGT
>DASSVX010000160.1:0-3662 GCA_035705655.1 Casimicrobiaceae bacterium | reverse complement strand
CACGGAAGGCTATTACAACGAGGATGGCCGCAATTCGCGCAACGCATTCCTGCGCTCGCCGATGGAATTCTCGCGCGTCACGTCGGGCTTCACGCTCGCTCGGCTGCATCCGGTCCTGCATACGATGCGCGCGCACAAGGGCACCGACTTCGCCGCCCCGATCGGCACGCCGGTGCGTGCAACCGCCGACGGTGTCGTCACGTTCGTCGGACAGCAGACCGGCTATGGCAACGTGATCATGCTGAAGCACGACGGGCGCTACTCGACCGTCTACGCGCACCTGTCCCGCTTCGCTCCCGAAACGCGCGACGGCGCGCGCGTCCACCAAGGCGAGACGATCGGTTACGTCGGACAGACCGGCTGGGCGACCGGTCCGCACCTGCACTACGAATTGCGCGTCGACGGCGAACCTCGCGACCCGCTCACGGTCGCATTGCCGATGGCGACCCCCGTTACCGATCAGCAGCGTCCGGCATTCGCGGCGGCCATTGCGCCGCTCGCCGGTGAGCTCGCCGTCGTGCGCGAGTTGCCCGTCAGCCGGCTCGTCGCCGCAAACTAGTTTCACTAAGCTGCGTCGGGGCACCCAGCGCGGTCTCCCTGGCCTTTGCCGATTCCGTGGCTCGCGAACTCTTCGTCGGCGTGATGTCCGGAACGAGCCTCGACGGTGTCGATGCCGTCGTCGCCGACTTCGCGGTGCCCGGAAAGGCGTGCGCAACGCTCGGCGCGGCGCATATCGGCTTTCCGTCGCTGTTGCGCGACGAGCTGCTTGCGCTGCAGCAGCCGGGCAGTAACGAGCTTTCGCGCGCCGGCGCCGCGGCGAACATGCTGGCGGAGCTCTATTCCGATGCGATCGCGCGCGCGCTGACGGCGGGCAAGGTC
Source organism: Casimicrobiaceae bacterium (assembly GCA_035705655.1). Lineage (GTDB taxonomy): Bacteria > Pseudomonadota > Gammaproteobacteria > Burkholderiales > Casimicrobiaceae > VBCG01. Next base: position 2,783 of record DASSVX010000160.1, on the reverse strand, counting down.
GATCGCGGCGACGTCGTTGCCGCGGGGGTTCACGGACAAACACTGCGCCATCGCCCCGATCGCGGCTTTACCGTGCAACTCAACAATCCGGCGCGCGTGGCGGAGAAGGCTGGCGTGCGCGTCGTTGCCGATTTTCGCAGCCGCGACGTGGCGGCGGGCGGCCAGGGCGCGCCGCTCGTCCCCGCGTTCCACGCGGCGCTCTTCGCCCGGCCCGACCGGCACCGCGTGATCGTCAACATCGGCGGCATCGCCAACATCACCGATCTCGCGCCCGATGGAACGGTGCACGGCTTCGACACCGGCCCCGGCAACGTGCTTTCCGATCTGTGGTGCGCACGCAACCGCGGCATGACGTTCGACGCGCAGGGCGCGTGGGCGGGGGCCGGAAAGCCGAATCCGGCACTGCTCGACGTGCTGCTCGCCGATCCGTTCTTCAGCGCCGCACCCCCGAAGAGCACGCATCGCGACAAATTCAACCTGCAGTGGTTCGAGGAGCGCCTCGCGGCCGCGCATATCGACGACGAGGCCGAGAACATCCAGGCAACGCTGGTCGCGCTCACCGCGCGCACGATCGCCGATGCCATCCGCGCGTATGCGCCCACGGCGGAGGAAATTCTCGCCTGCGGCGGCGGCGCCAACAACGCGACGCTGATGCGCTACCTTGCGGCGGAGGTCGCGCCGCGCAGGCTTTCGACGACGGCGGACGAGGGCGTTCCGGTGGAGCAGGTGGAGGCGCTCGCCTTCGCATGGCTCGCACGCGAAGCGCTGGCCGGGCGGCCGGCCAATCTTCCGGAAGTCACCGGCGCCAGGGGCAAGCGCATCCTGGGCGCAATCTATCCGCGCTGACGAAGGTCGCGTCCCTGCGCCAGAAACGCAAAAGGGGCCCGCGGGCCCCTTTCCGATGCATGATGCGACGCGTCAGGCCGAAAAGCTCGACCCGCAACCGCACGTCGACTGCGCGTTCGGATTCTTGATCACGAACTGCGCGCCCTCCAGCCCCTCCTGGTAGTCGATCTCGGCGCCGACCAGGTACTGGTAGCTCATCGGGTCGATCAGGAGCGTGACGCCGCCCTTGTTCATCGCGGTGTCGTCCTCGTTCACCACCTCGTCGAACGTGAAGCCGTACTGGAAGCCCGAGCAGCCGCCGCCGGAAACGAACACGCGCAGCTTGAGGTCGGGATTGCCTTCCTCGTCGATCAGGTTCTTCACCTTGGCGGCCGCGGCGTCGGTGAACACCAGCGGGCTCGGCATCTCGTTCATCGCATTCATTTACGTGCTCCCGTGTTTCCTCTATTCCGACATTATCGACCGCGCGGGGCGGGTCGTCAAAAGCGTGCCAGGCGCGTCGGTGCGGCGATCAGCCGAATATGGTGGCGTGCACCGCATTAATCAAAGCCCCGCGCATCGGGGTGCGGTCACGGCATGACCGGGGGCGCCTCGAGCCCGCTGGTTTCGGGCAGCCCGAACATGAGATTCATGTTCTGGATCGCCTGCCCTGCGGCGCCCTTGACGAGATTGTCGAGCACCGCGATGACGACGGCGAGGTCCGAATCGGGCGGGCGGTGCACCGCGATGCGCAGCGTGTTCGACGCACGCACGCTGCGCGTGTCGGGCAGCGAGCCCGGCGGCATGACGTCGACGAACGGCTCGCCGGCGTAACGCTTTTCGTAGATTCCCTGCACGTCGGCATCGGCGTCGCGCAACGGCGCGTAAAGCGTCGCGAGGATGCCACGGATGATCGGAGTGAGGTGCGGCGTGAACGTGAGCCGTACCGGCTCGCGGCTCGCGCGGTTCATGCCCTGCACGATTTCGGGCAGGTGCCGATGCCCGGCCACGCCATACGCGGCGAAATTATCCGACGCCTCGGCGAACGCGAGCGAAAGCTCCGCCTTCCGGCCGGCGCCCGACACCCCCGACTTGCAGTCGGCGATCAGGTAGCGCGTGTCGACGAGGCCGGCTTCGAGCAGCGGCAGGAAGCCGAGTTGCACGCTCGTGGGATAGCAGCCGGGATTGGCGACGATGCGCGCGGCACGGATCGCTTCGCGGTTGACTTCCGGCAGGCCGTAGACGGCCTCGGCCAGAAGATCGGGGCACGCATGCGGCATCCTGTACCAGCGCTCGAACACCGCGGGATCCGACAGCCGGAAATCGGCGGCAAGATCGATGATGCGCACCCCGGCGGCAAGAAGTTCGCGCGCCTGTCCCATCGCCACGCCGTGCGGCGTCGCGAAGAACACCACGTTGCAGTCGGCGAGCTTCGCATCCTGCGGCTCGCAGAACGCGAGATCGTAATGGCCGCGCAGGCTCGGGAACATCTGCGCGACGCGCGTACCGGCTTCCTTGCGCGACGTGATCGCGCGCACGTCGGCTTGCGGGTGTGCGGCGAGGAGCCGCAGCAATTCGACGCCCGTATAGCCGGTACCTCCGACGATGCCGATCCTGATCATGTCGCGTAGCCTTGGTTACGCCGTGATCTTAGCATTCGCGTCGCCCGGCACTCCGCACTTCGGTCCGCCGCCTCGGTCGACGAAAAAGGCCGTCTCCTGCGAGACGGCCCTTGCCGGTGCAGCGCGACGTGCGTGCGGCGCGCGGGAAGCCCGATCAGCGCTTCGAGAACTGCTTGCGCCTGCGCGCCTTGTGCAGGCCGACCTTCTTGCGCTCGACCTCGCGCGCGTCGCGCGTCACGAGACCCGCCTTCGACAGCGCCGACTTGAGCTCGGCATCGTAGTCGATCAGCGCGCGGGTGATGCCGTGGCGGACCGCGCCCGCCTGTCCCGACTCGC
>DASSVX010000159.1:0-3408 GCA_035705655.1 Casimicrobiaceae bacterium | reverse complement strand
TGATCGGCAGCTTCCTGCGCAAGGACCAGCCGATGCTCGCGCTGCGGCTGCGGCAGGCGGCGAAGAAGGGCGCGCAGGTTTCGTCGCTGCATTCGGTCGACGACAACTGGCTGATGCCGATTGCGCACAAGGCGATCGTGCCGCCGTCGCAGTTGCCGATGATGCTGGCACAGATCGTCGTCGCCGCTGCGCAGGGCGCCGGCAAGGACGCGCCGCCGGCGCTGCGCGGCATCGAGCCGGTGGCGGCCGCCGATGTCATTGCCGCAAGTCTTGCCACCGGCGAGCGGCGCGCGATCCTGCTCGGCAATTACGCGATGCAGCACCCCGACGCGTCGCAGATCGTCGCACTCGCACAGGCGCTTGCGTCGATCACCGGCGCGACGCTCGGCGTATGCGGTGAAGCGGCCAACAGCGTGGGCGGCCACCTCGCCCGCGCGCTGCCACAGGACGACGGATTGAATGCGCAGGCGATGCTCGGCGGCGACGCCGGTGAGTCGCGGCACGCGTACGTCGTGCTCCACGCCGAGCCCGAGTTCGACTGCGCGAGTCCGGTCACCGCGCGTGCTGCACTCGAAAAGGCCGACCTCGTGGTCGTGCTGTCCGCGTTTCGCACCGAAACGCGGTATGCCGACGTGCTGCTGCCGGTGGCCCCATTCACCGAAACGTCCGGCACGTTCGTCAGCTGCGAAGGCCGCGTGCAGTCGTTCCACGGCGTCGCTCAGCCGCCGGGCGATGCGCGCCCGGCGTGGAAGGTGTTGCGGGTGCTCGGCACGATGCTGAAGCTTCCCGGCTTTGCGCTCGACACGTCCGAGGAAGTGCGCGACGCGGTGCTGGCCGACGCGGGCGACATCGGCGCGCGTCTTTCGAACGCCTCACGCGTCGAGATTGCGCTGCCGGCGCGCGCCAATGGGGGCATCGAGCGGGTGGCCGACGTGCCGATCTACTTTGCCGATCCGCTCGTGCGCCGCGCACCATCGCTGCAGGCGAGCGCGGATGCGAAGCCGCCGCGGGCGCGGGTCAACAAGACGCTCATCGACCAGTTCGGCATCGACGAGGGCGGGCAGATCAAGGTGCGACAGGGCCGCGGCGAAGCGGTGCTCGCCACCCAGGTCGATCCCGGCGTGCCGCCGGGCGTCGTGCGTATCGCCGCGGCGCATCCGTCCACGTGCGGCCTCGACGGTCTGTCCGGACCCGTCAGCGTCGAGCGGGCATGACGGGCAGACGCTGATGGACATGCTCGCGCCGCTTTCGAACGCACTCGGCCCGTGGTGGCTGCCGGTGTGGACGCTCGTCAAGGTCGTCGTGATCGCGGTGCCGCTGATCATCGGCGTCGCGTACCTCACGTACGCCGAGCGCAAGGTGATCGGGTGGATGCAGGTGCGCATCGGCCCCAACCGCGTCGGCCCGCTCGGGCTGCTGCAGCCGTTCGCCGACGTGCTGAAGATGCTGTTCAAGGAGATCATCGTGCCCTCGGGCGCGAGCCGGGCGCTGTTCTTCATCGCGCCGATGCTCTCGCTCGCGCCCGCGCTCGCGGCCTGGGCGGTCATTCCGTTCACGCCGACGCTCGTGCTGTCCGACATCAACGCGGGCCTGCTGTACATCCTCGCGATGAGCTCGATCGGCGTCTACGGCGTCATCCTCGCGGGCTGGGCGTCGAATTCGAAGTATGCGTTCCTCGGCTGCCTGCGCTCGGCCGCGCAAATCGTCTCCTACGAGATCGCGATGGGCTTCGCACTCGTCGGCGTGCTGATGGCGGCCAACAGCCTCAACCTCGGCGACATCGTCGCCGGACAGGAGGGCGGCGCCGCATACTGGTATGTCTGGCCGCTCCTGCCGCTGTTCGTCGTCTACCTCGTGTCGGGCATCGCCGAAACGAACCGGCACCCGTTCGATGTCGCCGAAGGCGAATCGGAGATCGTCGCCGGGTTCCACGTCGAATACTCGGGCATCTCGTTCGCGCTGTTCTTCCTCGCCGAATACATGAACATGATCCTGATCGCGACGCTGACGTCGATCATGTTCCTCGGAGGCTGGCTGTCGCCGTTCCCGATCCTGAACGACGTCGGCGTGTTCGGCGCGCATCCGTTCGGCGACGGCTTCCCGTGGCTCGCGCTCAAGGTGGCGTTCGTGCTGCTGATCTTCCTGTGGATCCGCGCGACGTTTCCCCGTTATCGCTACGACCAGATCATGCGGCTCGGCTGGAAGGTGTTCATTCCGGTGACGCTCGTCTGGATCGTGTTTCTCGGCGCGATGATGCAGACGTCCTACGCGGACATGTTCCACTGATGAACGTGATCAACCGCATCCGCGAGTTCGCCAACACGTGGTTCCTGCTGGAGCTCTTCAAGGGGCTCGCGCTGACCGGACGCTACCTGTTCTCGCGCAAGGTCACCGTGCAGTTCCCCGAGGAGAAGACGCCGCAGAGCCCGCGCTTCCGCGGCCTGCACGCGCTGCGCCGCTACCCGAACGGCGAGGAGCGCTGCATCGCATGCAAGCTGTGCGAAGCCGTGTGTCCGGCGCTCGCGATCACCATCGAATCGGAGCAGCGCGAGGACGGCACGCGGCGCACCACGCGCTACGACATCGACCTCACCAAGTGCATCTTCTGCGGCTTCTGCGAGGAGAGCTGCCCGGTCGATTCGATCGTCGAGACGCGCATCCTCGAGTATCACGGCGAGCGCCGCGGCGATCTCTACTACACGAAGGAAATGCTGCTCGCCGTCGGCGATCGTTACGAGCCGCAGATCGCCGCCGACCGCGCCGAGGACGCGAAGTACCGATGAGCACGACGGGAGAGGCGAAGCCGAGCCAAGGCCCGAAGGGCCCGTCGGCGTGCGAGTCGGGGAGGCCGACGCGCACGCTGCGGGTCTCGCCATTGGTATTCGGAGACCGACCGCTAGGCATCCGATGAGCCTGCCCACGTTCACCTTCTACGCCTTCGCGGTGATCCTGGTCTTTTCCGCGCTGCGCGTGGTCACCACGCGCAACCCGGTGCACGCCGCGCTGTGGCTCGTGCTGTCGTTCTTCACCGCGGCGGGCATCTGGCTGCTGCTGCAGGCCGAGTTCCTCGCGATCGCGCTCGTCCTCGTCTACGTCGGGGCCGTGATGGTGCTGTTCCTGTTCGTCGTGATGATGCTCGACGTCAACTTCGAGGCGCTGCGCCAGCACTTCCGCAGCTACCTGCCGATCGCCGCCGCCGTCGGGGCGCTCGTGCTCTTCGAGATGGCGCTCGTGATCGTCGACAGCGCGATCGGCCGCACGACGACGGCGCCGCCGGCGCCGAGCGGCAGCAATACGCGCGCCCTCGGGCAACTGCTGTACGTCGACTACGTATATCCGTTCGAGATCGCCGCCGTTGTCCTGCTCGTGGCGATCATCGCGGCGATCGCGCTGACGCATCGCGATCGC
>DASSVX010000158.1:0-2049 GCA_035705655.1 Casimicrobiaceae bacterium | reverse complement strand
GCGATACAGGCCGGGCGCGATCAGCCGGTCGTCATCGTGGCTGACGCCGGCTTGCGTTACGAGGACGTCATCGGCGTCCTCGATCGGCTGCAGCAGGGGGGCGTCAAGCGCGTCGGCCTGCTCGCGCGGCCCACGCCTTCGTAGAATTTGATGAGCACGCTCGCGTTCACGTCCGATCGGCCGGTCAACGCGCCGCGCGCGCGCGGCAGGTGGACGGCGCTGATGCTGGCGCTGTTCGTCAACCTGCTGTTCATCGCCGTGCTCGTGTTCTCGGTGTCGTGGCAGAACCGCAAGCCCGACGCCGTCACCGCCGAGCTGTATGCCCCGCCGCCGGTCGCCACGCCGCGGCCGCAGCCGAAGGTCGAGCCCGTTCCCGTACCGAAGGTCGAGCCGCCGCCCGAGCCCAAGCCCGTGCCCAAACCACCGGCGCCCGTCGCGGAGAAACCGGACACGCACGAAGCCGACATCGCGCTCAAAGCGAGACGCGAAGCGGAGCGCCGGCAGCAGGAGCAGGCGGAACGGGCGCGTATCGAGCAGGAGCGCGAGCGTCGCGAGGCCGAAGCGAAGGCCGAAGCGAAGAAGGCGGAGGAAAAACGCCAGGCGGACGCGCGTGAGCGCCAGCAACAGCAGCAGCTCGAAGCGATGCGCGCGCAAGCGGACCGCGAGGCGCGCTTGCGCACGCAGGCCGAGCGCGAGTCCCAGATGCGCGCACAAGCACAACGGGAGTCGCAGATGCGCGCGCAGGCGGAGCGCGAATCGCAGCTACGAGCGCAGGCCGATGCCGAGGCGCGGGGGCGCGCGGCGCAAGCGGCTGCAGGCGCTGCGCGCAACAAGTCTCAGGCGGATTGGATCGACAAGATTCGCAGCCGGATCCGCGGCAACATCAACCTGCCACCGGACATCGTCGGCAACCCCGAAGCGATCTTCGACGTCGTTCAGCTGCCGACGGGCGAGATCATCGACGTCAAGTTGCGCAAGTCGAGTGGCGTTCGCGCCTACGACGATGCCGTGCAACGTGGAATTCTGAAATCGTCGCCGCTACCCAAGCCCGTGCCGGCCGACCTGTTCCAGCGCAATCTCGAGTTGCGCTTCCGGCCGAACGATCAGTAGCAAGGCTTGCGAACGGCAACGCTGCTCCAGCGTTCTAGCAGCGTGCGAGTTTTTCGACGATCGAGATGGCGGTCCAGCTCCAATCGGCGCGCTGCTCGACGAGCTGACGCATCGCGACAATGTAGATCGAGCGGCCGGTCGTCAGGATGATCTTCCGGCCCTCCGCGTATTCGTGCGTCGGAATGATCAGCGTCTTGACGACGAGTGGCTTGTCCGGGCGCGATGGCGGCGGCAGGTACAGGCCCTCGATCTTCGGCCCGAGCAGCGACGCATCGAAGCCGTTGACGACGATGCCCATGTCTTCCTTGACCTCGCGCTTTGCATTCAGCGTCACCGGAACGACGCGCTCGGCAATCAATGAGACGCCCGCCTCGATTTCATCAGTGGAAAGCTTGTTCAGCCGGCGAACGACGCCGAGCACCCAGCCCGAAACATCGGACTGGCGAACCGCGACGAGTGCGCCGAGCGTCAATGACTGGCCAACGCCGCTGCCCGCGTAAATGCGCAGCCCCGCAACGCTGCGGTCCTTGACCTGCCACACGGGATCGGAAAAAGACGCGAGACTCGCGGACAGCGTATCCGACTCTTCGGTGGCAGGACGCGTCGCGCGGACGGGACCGGCGACCGCGTACACCTCGATCTGCTCGTTGGTGCCGACGACCGAATCCGGTCGCGCGGTGTCCCCTGGCGGCTTCGCCAACTCGTGGAGGATTCGCGGCAATCCGATTCGCACGCGCGCCGCAACGACGCACGGCGTGCGCGGATCGCGGCGCATGTCGGTATTGAGATTGGGCGCGATCGATGCGCGCGCCTTGTCGAGAATCAGCGCGCGCTGCTGATTGATGGGTCCGACCGGACCCTGGTCGGTCTCTTCGGAATGCCGCAACGCCGCGAGCGTCATGTCGAGTTGCTCGGCGAGCGCCGTCGTATCGAGATAGC
>DASSVX010000157.1:0-4553 GCA_035705655.1 Casimicrobiaceae bacterium | reverse complement strand
CGTTGGGACCCGACGAGATCATCACGGCCATCGAGTTCCCATCGCAAAAGCGCGCGGGCTATGAGAAGTTTCCGAATCCTGCGTCACGTTTTGCGCTCGTGGGCGTGTTCGTCGCGCAGCGGGATGATGGTGATGTTCGCGTGGCCGTGACGGGCGCAGCACCTTCGGTGTTTCGCGCCGCGGCGATCGAGACGGCGCTCGAGAAGAGCTTCACCGCGGATGCGGCCAAGGCAACGCGCGTCGATTCGAGCGGATTGAACACCGATCTGCATGGGTCCGCCGAATACCGCGCGCATCTCGTTTCGATCATGGCATCTCGCGCGGTCGCTGCCTGCGCCGCAACCTGAGTGCGCAAAATCGAAGTTCGAAAGACCGAGTGAGTTTTTTTGACTGAGACTACCGAGCGCGCAGCAAATCTTCCTGCAACCGTCGACGCGACGCTCGAGCTTCTCGAGCAGCAGGGCTATGTGGCCGAGCGCAGGCTCGCGACGGCGGCCTTCCTCGCACTGAAGCTCAAGCGCCCGCTGTTCCTCGAGGGCGAGGCCGGTGTGGGAAAGACCGAGATCGCGAAAGTGCTGGCCGCGGGCCTCACACGCCCGCTCGTCCGGCTGCAGTGCTACGAAGGCCTCGATACGGCCGCCGCCGTCTACGAATGGAACTACCCGCGGCAGATGATCGAGATCCGTCTCGCCGAGGCCGCGGGCGGCGTCGAGCGCTCGATGCTCGCGCACGATATTTTCACGCCGCGTTTCCTGCTTCGGCGGCCCTTGTTGCAGGCGCTCGACCCGGAAGAAGGCGGGCCGCCGGTGTTGCTGATCGACGAGCTCGACCGCGCCGACGAGCCGTTCGAAGCTTACCTGCTCGAAGTTTTGTCCGATTACCAGGTGACGATCCCGGAGCTCGGCACGCTGCGCGCGGCGACGCCGCCGATTGTCGTCATCACGTCGAATCGCACGCGCGAGATCCACGATGCGATCAAGCGCCGCTGCCTCTATCACTGGGTCGACTTTCCGGATGCCGCGCGGGAGCTCGCGATCGTCAGGCGCAAATGCCCGGCGGTGTCCGCCGCGCTGGCGCGCGAGATCGTAGCGTTCACGCAACGCCTGCGCACGCTCGATCTTTTCAAGTCGCCGGGTATCGCCGAGACGCTCGACTGGGCCGAGGCGCTGGTTGCGCTCGACCGGATCACGCTCGATCCGCAAACGGTCGCCGACACGCTCGGTACTCTCCTCAAGTATCAGGACGACATCGGCGCGATCACGCCCGATGTTGCGGCAAAGCTCGTTCGCGAGGCGCAGTCGGCGCCGGCCTGACGGTGAGTGACACGCGGATGCCCGCGCCGAGCGAACGTCCATTGAGCGGCAGCGATGCGCGCGCCAATGGCTTTACGACGTTGTCTCCGCCACTCGCAAGGGCTGCTGGCCACCTCGCCGACAACGTCGTGTACTTCGTGCGAATGTTGCGCGTCGCCGGCCTGCCGGTCGGACCTGCGAAGGTGATCGATGCGCTCGCGGCCGTCGAGGCGGTCGGCATCGGCAACCGCGACGATTTCCGCGAAGCACTCGCGGCCGTCGTCGTGTCGAAGCGCGAGCATCTCGTGCTGTTCGAGCAGGCGTTCGACCTCTTCTGGCGCAATCCCCGGCTGCTCGAGAAAATGCTCGCCGCGCTGTTGCCGCAGGTGCAGGGGCGAGGTGGCGACGCCGACGAACTGCCGGCGCGCCTTGCGCAAGCGCTGCTGCCGCCGCCACCGCCACGCCACGAATCGCGCGAAGACGAGTCCAATCTCGATGCCGCATTCTCGTTCTCGGCGCGCGAAGTGCTGCAGAAAAAGGATTTCGCGACGATGTCGGTCGCCGAGCTGGCCGAGGTGAAGGCGCTGTTGCGCAGGATGAAGCTGCCGTTGCCCCAAATTGCCGTGCGGCGGACGATCGCGTCGCCACGCGGACACCGGATCGACTTGCGAGCAACGCTGCGACGCAGTGTTGGCGCCGGTGGTGCGCTGACGCCGTTGCAGTTTCGCGCGCGGCGAATGCGGACGCCGCCACTTTGTGTGCTGTGCGACATCTCGGGCTCGATGGACCGTTACGCACGGATGCTCTTGCATTTCCTGCATGCGATCACGAACGATCGGCACCGCGTGCACGTGCTGACGTTCGGCACCAGGCTCACGAACATCACGCGACACCTGCGTCACCGCGACGTCGACGTCGCGCTTGCGCATGTCGCGGGGGCGATCGAGGACTGGGCCGGCGGCACGCGGATCGGCCAGTGCCTCGGTGACTTCAACCGCCTATGGTCGCGCAGGCTGCTCGGGCAGAATGCCGTCGTGCTGCTCATCAGTGATGGTCTCGACGCCGACGCCGGCGATGGTCTCGCGTTTGAAGCGGAACGATTGTCGAAATCGTGCGCGCGGCTCGTGTGGCTCAATCCGCTGTTGCGATACGCGGGGTTCGAAGCGCGGCCGGCGGGGATTCGCGCGCTGTTGCCGCACGTCGACGATTTCCTGCCGGTGCACAATCTCGAAACGCTGACCGATCTCACGCACGCGCTGGCGAAACGGCCTCGACGTGAGCGGGGAGTGCCGCTTCCCGCCGCGGCCTGACAACGCTCTTACACGAGTCCGTCATGGAATTGTCGAACACCCGCACCGTCCCGCTGCCGCGCGAAGTCGTCTGGAATGCGCTCAACGACCCGGCCGTGCTGAAGGATTGCGTACCCGGTTGCGAATCGATGGAGCCCGACGGCGAGCACGCGTGGCGCGTCGTGATGGCCGCACGCGTCGGACCGGTCTCCGCGCGCTTCAATGGCCGGATGGCGATGACCGACATCAACGAACCCGAAAGCTACACGCTGCAATTCGATGGCCAGGGCGGTGCAGCGGGTTTTGCGCGCGGCGACGCGCGCGTCACACTGAAGCCGCTCGACGAGCGTCAGACGGAAATGTCGTACGTCGCGAAGGCGCAGATCGGTGGCAAGCTCGCGCAGATCGGATCGCGGCTCGTCGATGGCGCGGCCGCGAAGCTCGCCGATGATTTTTTTGCGCGGTTTGTCGCACGCGCAGCGCCTGCAGCGACGTCCGCGGCGACAAGTGCTGCGTCGAGCGAAGTCGCAGCAGTGGACGATACGTCGACGCCGCTCGCACCGGCGGGTGGGTCTCCCTGGATACGCTACGCGGCGATCGTTGCCATCGTCGTCGTGCTGGTCGTCCTTTACGTGCGCGGCTATCGCTGAAGCTTTCGCGCCGGAGAAACGGCAATGGACAGCGTCGACCTCGATGTGTTGAAAAAATGCGACGAATGGCTCGAGGCAGGCCATCGTGCGCTGCTCGTCACCGTCGTGAAGACGTGGGGCAGCTCGCCGCGTCCCGATGGCGCGATGCTCGCCGTTCGCGATGACGGGCTTGCGGCAGGATCGGTGTCCGGCGGCTGCATCGAGGACGACCTGATCGAGCGCATGCGTCACGATGGATTCCAGCAGACGCGCTGTGATGTCGTCACGTACGGCGTCAGCGCCGACGAGGCGCGGCGGTTCGGATTGCCGTGCGGCGGAACGATTCGGCTCGTGCTCGAGCCGCTGACGCGTGAGTCTGGAATCCGGGCGCTGTTGCGCGAGATCGAGGCCGGACATTTGACGGCGCGTCGCCTCGATCTTGCGACCGGTCGTGCGACGCTGCATCCTGCGCGGGCGAGCGACGGCCAGTCGTTCGACGGCGCCGTGCTGACGACGATCCACGGCCCGCGCTATCGGATGCTCGTCATCGGCGCGTCGCAGTTGTCGAAGTATCTCGCGCAGATTGCGATCGGCCTCGATTACCAGGTGACCGTTTGCGATCCGCGCGACGAGTACATGGAGACGTGGGACGTCCCCGGCGTCACGCTCGTGCGGACGATGCCCGACGACACCGTGCAGGCACTCGCACTCGACGAGCGCTGCGCCGTCGTGGCGCTGACGCACGATCCGAAGCTCGACGATCTCGCATTGATGGAAGCGCTCAAGTCGCCGGCGTTCTACGTCGGCGCGATCGGCTCGCGCGCGAACAACGAGAAGCGCCGCGAGCGGCTGCGCGAGTTCGACTTGTCGGACGCCGAGATCGCGCGGCTGCACGGGCCCGTCGGCCTCTACATCGGCAGCCGCACGCCGCCGGAGATCGCCATCTCGATCCTCGCCGAAGTGACGGCGATCAAGAACGGGGTCGATGCGTCGCGGATCGTATCGGTGGCCGCGGGCAAGGACACGCGCGCGCAGACGCCCGCGTGCAGCGTGGTCGACGAAGCGCAACGCGCGGACGGATGACGCCACGGTATAACTCGGGCTTCGGCAGCGAGTTCGCGACGGAGGCGCTCGCCGGCGCGTTGCCGGTCGGCCGCAATTCGCCGCAGCGTCCGGCGTTCGGCCTTTATGCGGAGCAGCTTTCGGGCACCGCATTCACCGTGCCGCGCCACGCGAACCGGCGCTCGTGGCTGTATCGGATTCGTCCCGCGCTGCTGCACGGGACGTTCGAGCCGCTGCCGCAGCCGCGGCTCGCCACGGCGCCGTTCGACGCCACGCAGACG
>DASSVX010000156.1:0-2536 GCA_035705655.1 Casimicrobiaceae bacterium | reverse complement strand
CTGCTCGGCGGCGAGATTCGCCTGTCGAGCGTACCGCGCAGCGGCAGCACCTTCACGCTGTTCTTGCCGCTCACCTACACGCCGCCACGATCGCTGCGCAAGGTCGCCGGTGAGCGGGCGTATGGCGACGCGCCCGGCCGTCATGCAGCAAGCGTCAACACGCCACCGGTGGCGCGGATCGTCGAGGTGCCGCCGGTGCCGATCGGCGACGTACACTCGCGGCGTGCACCTGCCGTGCCGCCGCCAGCGCTCGACTCGCCGGGCGAGGATGCGGACGACATCGGCGACGATCGTCATTCGATCGGGTCCTCCGACCGCGTGCTGCTGATCGTCGAGAACGACGTCAGCTTCGCGCGGCTATTGCTGGAAGCGGCACGCGCGAAAGGGTTCAAGGGCATCGTGACAACGTCCGGCGTATCGGCACTCGCGCTGGCCGCCGAATTCGTGCCGGCTGCCGTCACGCTCGACATCTTCCTGCCCGACATCGACGGCTGGCGCGTCCTCGATCGACTCAAAAACGACGACCAGACGCGCCACATACCCGTGTCGGTGATTTCCACCGACGAGTCGCGCCACCGGGCACTCAAGTCGGGCGCGTTCCAGTTCGCGCCGAAGCCGATGCAAAGCGCCGAGGACATCGACGTGCTGCTCGACCGGTTGTCGGGCTATCTGCAGCGCACGCGACGCCATCTGCTGGCCGTATCGGCCGACGCGGGCAAGCGTGCGTGGTTCGTCGAGCATCTGGGTGCCCCCGACGTCAAGGTCACCAGCGTTGCGGGCTACGCCGAGGCGGCAACCGTGCTGCGCGCCGAGCCGGTCGACTGCCTCGTGCTCGACGCGGCGCTCGATGCGCCGTCCGACGCGATGTTCATGCAGGAGGGCAATGGCAGCGTCGCGCCCGACGCGCCGCCCGTCCTTCTATACGGCGACCGGCACGACGTCGGCGAATTCGACCACTGGGGCGCGTTCGCCAAGCGCGCCGACGTGCGCGAGGTGCGCTCGGCCGAGCGGCTGCTCGAGCAGGCGAGCCACTGCATGCATCGCCAGGAGGCGGCGATGCCCGAAATGCACCGCGCAACGCTGAAGTCGCTGCAGGATGCGAACGAGGTGCTGCAGGGGCGCAAGGTGATGATCGTCGACGACGACATGCGCAACATCTTCGCGCTGACGTCGCTGCTCGAGGATCGCGGCATGGTGATCGTTTCACACGACAACGGGCGCGATGCGGTCAGCGCACTGCACGAGCAGCCGGGGGTCGAGGCCATTCTGATGGACATCATGATGCCCGAGATGGACGGCATCGATACGATCCGCGAGATTCGCCAGATACCTGCGTGCCGCGATACGCCGATCATCGCCGTGACCGCGAAGGCGATGAAGGGCGACCGCGAAAAGTGCATGGAGGCGGGCGCCTGGGATTACCTGTCGAAGCCGGTGGATACCGAGCTGATCCTCGGTTGTCTGCGGGGGTGGCTGTCGAGATGAAAAGCGGGCCGGACACCCCTCACCCCAACCCGCCGGGCGCGAGCGAGGCGGGTGATGGATCCGATCGCGCGAACATCCTGATCGTCGACGATCGGCCGGACAAGCTGCTCGTCTACCTGACGCTGCTCGAGGAGTTGCAGCAGAATCTCTATACGGCGTCGTCCGGCGATGATGCACTGCGACAGGTGCTCGACCGCGAATTCGCGCTGATCCTGCTCGACGTGAACATGCCCGGCCTCGATGGACTCGAGACCGCCGCGCTGATCCGCAGTCGCAGGAAATCGGCGCACACGCCGATCATCCTCGTCACCGCCGACTATGGCGACGAGCTGCGAATGACGAAGGCGTATGCGCTTGGCGCCGTCGACTACATCGCCTCGCCGGTGGTGCCGGAGATCCTTCGGGCGAAGGTGAGGGTGTTCGTCGACCTGTACCTGCTCGCCGAGCAGGCGAAGCGTCAGGCGCAGGAGCGTATTGCGCTGATCGAGGAGAAGGCGGCACGCGAGGCGGCCGAGCGCGCTTCGCGGCGGCTCGCGTTCCTGGCCGAGGCGAGTGCAACGCTCGCGAGCTCGCTCGATCTCGACGCGACGATGCGCGAGGTGTCGCAACTGGTCGTGCCGCGCTTCGCCGACGTTGCCATCGTCTCGCTCGTGTCGAGCGAGGGGCAGACCGAGCGCCACGAGATGGCGTGGGCGACGGGCGACACCGAAAATCCGCTGCTGACGGCGTCGCTTGCAGCGCTCGACGATTCGATGCTCGATGACGCGGTGGCGCGAGTGCGCGACTCCGGCAAGCCCGAATCGATCGAGCGTGACCCGGCCGGTCCGCCCGCTTCGCGCATCGCGCTGCCGCGTGGTCTTGCCGTGCACACGCTGATGCTCGTGCCGCTGCTTGTACGTGGACGCAAGCTCGGCGTGCTCACGCTCGGGCTCGACGGCGCGGCCCGCCGCTTCGACGCCGACGCGCTCGCCATGGTGACCGACCTCGCCACGCGCGGCGCAACCGCGCTCGACAACGCGCTGCTCTTCCGCAAGATCCAGGACGAGGACCA
>DASSVX010000155.1:0-8592 GCA_035705655.1 Casimicrobiaceae bacterium | reverse complement strand
CCGACCGTGCCGCCGACTTCGACCACGGCGACCTCGGCATCGCCGGCACCGCTGTGGATCCAGCCCTTGATTTCGTCGGTGATGTGCGGGATCACCTGCACGGTGCCGCCGAGGTAGTCGCCGCGGCGCTCCTTGCGGATGACGCTCTCGTAGATCTGGCCGGTGGTGAAGTTGTTGCGCTTCCCCATCCGCACGTCGGTGAAGCGCTCGTAGTGGCCGAGGTCCAGGTCGGTCTCGGCGCCGTCCTCGGTCACGAACACCTCGCCGTGCTGGAACGGCGACATCGTGCCGGGGTCGACGTTGATGTACGGATCGAGCTTGAGATTGGTGACGCGGACGCCGCGCGAGGCGAGGATGGCGGCGAGCGACGCGGCGGCGATGCCCTTCCCCAACGAGGAAACGACGCCGCCCGTCACGAACACGAACTTGGTCATTGGCTGGCCAGTTCCGGAAATTGGTATTTTACCGGAACGCCGCCGCGGCGCCAAAGCGTGCGCGACGAATTGTCTGCGAACGCGAGCCGCGTGCTGCGCGCGCTACAACGAGGAGGCGGCGAGCCGCAGGCCGCGCGCCATGCGTTCTCGCGTCGCATCGCGCCCGACGAGTTCCAGCACGGCGTCGATCGCCGGCGTCTTGAGGGTACCGGCAACGAGGGCGCGCAGCGGCATCATCACCAGCGCGGGCTTCAGCCCATGGCGGGACGCGACCGACTTGATCGCAGCGCCCAATGCGGCACGCTCCCACGGCACCGACGCGAGTGCGTCGTGCAGTTCGACGAGCGCCCCGCGATTCGCATCGTCGATCTGCGCTGCGAGCATCGCTGCGTCGACGTCGGGCGCCTCGTAGAAGTAGCGCGCAGCCTCCGCCATCGCGCTCAACGTCGCCGACCGATCGCGCAACAGCGCCGCCACGCGTTCCGCGCCCGGACCGCCTTCGGTCGCGACGCCCACGTGCGCGAGGAACGGCGCGAGGCGGCGCCCAAGCTCGGCGTCATCGAGGCGCTTGAGATGCTCGTGATTGAGCCATTCGAGCTTGCCGGGGTCGAAGCGTGCCGGTGACGGCGTCAGCCCCTGCAGGTTGAACCAGGCGACGAATTCATCGACGCCGAAGACTTCGGCATCGCCATGCGCCCAGCCGAGCCGGGCGAGATAGTTGACGATCGCTTCCGGGACGTAGCCCTCGTCCCGATACTGCAACACGCCGCGCGCGCCGTGTCGCTTGGAAAGCCGCTCGCCGGCGGGTGTGAGGACGGTGGGCAAATGCGCGTAGACGGGCGGCGTCGCGCCGAGCGCGCGCATGATGTTGATCTGCCGCGGGGTGTTGTTCACGTGGTCGTCGCCGCGAATCACGTGCGTGATGCGCATGTCGACGTCGTCGACGACCACGCAGAAGTTGTAGGTCGGCGTGCCGTCGGCACGCGCGATGACGAGGTCGTCGAGCTCGCCGTTGGCGATCTCGATCGAACCCTTGACCGCGTCGTCCCAGGCGACGACACCGTCGTCCGGATTGCGGAAGCGAAACACCGGCGCAATGCCGTCGGGCGGCGTCTTTCCGTGCGCGTTCTCCGGACGCCAGCGCCCGTCGTAGCGTGGCTTTTCGCCGCGCGCCATCTGCTCGGCGCGCAGTTGCTCGAGCTCGGCGGGCGTCGTGTAGCAGCGATACGCGAGCCCGTGCGCGAGCATCTCGTCGAGCACCGCGCGGTAACGCTCCATCCGCTGCATCTGGTAATAAGGTCCCTCGTCGTAATCGAGCCCGAGCCAGTGCATCGTTTCGACGATCGACTGCGTCGCTTCGGGCGTCGAGCGCTCCTGGTCGGTGTCCTCGATGCGCAGGATGAACGTGCCGCGGTGGTGACGCGCGAACGCCCACGGGAAAAGTGCCGAGCGGATGTTGCCGAGGTGCAGAAACCCCGTGGGACTCGGTGCGAAGCGGGTGCGGACAGTCACGATGAGGGGTTCCAGCGCAAGTCGAGTGTGGTCGGCAGCGACGGATTCGGCGGCTCGTCGTGCACGGTGAGCGGTCCGGGCGTATGACCGTGCGGCCAGAAGCGCGCGAGCCGGCGCGACTCGGCCTCGTTCGCGTTCACCGGAAACGTGTCGTAGTTGCGGCCACCCGGATGCGCAACATGATAGGTGCACCCGCCGATGGCGCGCTGCGCCCAGCGATCGACGAGCTCGAAGCGTAACGGCGCCTGCACGCCGATGGCCGGATGCAGCGACGACGGCGGATTCCATGCCTTGAAGCGCACGCCGGCGACGAATTCGCCGGGAATGCCGGTCGGCGTCATCGGCAGCGCGCGTCCGTTGCACGTGACGCCATGGCGACCCGCCACCATTCCCGCCACCTTGATCTGCAGCCGCTCCACCGACGAGTCGACGTAGCGTGCGGTGCCGGTTCGGTGGACCTCTTCGCCGAGCACGTGCCAGGGCTCGATCGCCTGCCGCAGCTCGAGCGTGATGCCGTCGTAGGCGACGCTGCCGAAGCGCGGAAAGCGGAATTCGGCGAACGGAGCGAACCATTCCGGCGCAAGGTCGAGGTCGTGGCGTGCGAGATCGGCGACGACATCGGCGAGGTCCGCCATCACGAAATGCGGCAGCAGCCACCGGTCGTGCAGCGCCGTGCCCCAGGGCACGAGCGCGGCACGGTACGGCACGCGCCAGAAACGCACGACCAGTGCGCGCAGCAGCAGCATCTGCACGGCCGCCATCCGTGCGTGCGGCGGCATTTCGAAGGCGCGCAATTCCAGGAGGCCGAGGCGGCCGGTCGGCGTGTCGGGAGAAAAGAGCTTGTCGATCGAGAACTCGGCGCGGTGCGTGTTGCCGGTGAGATCGGTCAGCAGATGCCGCAACAGCTTGTCGACGAATTCCGGCTTCGCTGCCTTTGCGGGTGCCTGCAGGCGCTCGAGTTGCTGGAACGCGATTGCGAGCTCGTAGAGACGATCGTCGCGTGCTTCGTCGACGCGCGGCGCCTGGCTGGTGGGTCCGATGAAGCTGCCGGAGAAAAGATACGACAGCGCCGGATGGTTCTGCCAATACGTGACGAGGCTTTGCAGCAGATCGGGACGGCGCAGCAGCGGACTGTCGGCGGCAGTCGCACCGCCGAGCGTGATGTGATTGCCGCCGCCGGTGCCCGCGTGGCGGCCGTCGAGCATGAACTTTTCGGTGGCGAGGCGCGTGGCGCGCGCCTCGTCGTACAGCGCTTGCGTCGAGACGACGAGCTCGCGCCAGCTCGACGCCGGATGAATGTTCACCTCGATGACGCCGGGATCGGGCGTAACGAGCAAGGCCCGTATGCGCGGGTCGCGTGGCGGCGGATAGCCTTCGACGAGCAGCGGCTTGCCCACCGCTCGCGCGCTGTACTCGACGGCGGCGATCAGTTGCACCGAGTCGTCGACGCGTGCAACGGGCGGCAGGAAGACGGCGACGTGTCCGTTGCGAAGCTCCACGGCGAGTGCCGTGCGCACCGGGAGCGTCGCGGGCAGCGACGCAAGAGGCAGGCGCAACCCGAGCGGCGAATCGCCGGCCACCGCATGCAGGCGACCTTGGGGGAGCGGCCATGCGCAGGTCCGCCACGCGCGTTCTTCGCCTTCGGATTCGTCACCCGCGGCGAGGGGCAGCACGAATCCGACGGGCCCGTCGGACACCGTGATCGACCCGCCGGGGGTCTCGTACAGCGGCAACACGTTGCCGCTCGGCAGGCGCAGCTCGTGCACCAGCGTATCGACGAAACGGCGCGCATCGTCGAGCACGCATGCACCGCGCGTTCGCACATCGGCCAGCAACGCCGCATCGCGCCACAGCGGCACGCCATCGGCACGAAAGTAGATGCCGAGCGCCCAGCGCGGCAACGGCTCGCCCGGGTACCACTTGCCCTGTCCGTGATGCAAGAGTCCGCCCGGCGCAAAGCGCGCCGCCAACCGCCGCACCAGTGTTTCGGCCCGCTCGCGCTTCGCCGGCGACAATGCGGTGATGTTCCATTCGGGCGCGTCGGGATCGTCGATCGCCACGAAGGTGGGCTCGCCGCCCTGCGTCAGGCGCACGTCGGCCGCGGCGAGCTTCGCGTCGACGCGCTCGCCGAGCGCATCGATCGCCTGCCATTGCGCCTCGGTGTACGGACGCGTCACGCGCGGATGCTCGGCGATGCGCGTCACGCCCATCGTGAAGTCGAACTGCACGTCCGCAACGTCGGCGAGACCCGTGATCGGCGCCGCGCTGCCGGGGCTGGCCGTACAGGCGAGCGGGATGTGGCCTTCGCCGGCGAGCAAGCCGGACGTCGGGTCGAGCCCCACCCAGCCTGCGCCCGGCACGTAGGCCTCGGCCCACGCGTGCAGGTCGGTGAAATCGCGCTCGACACCCGCCGGCCCGTCGAGCGGCTTGACGTCGGGCGCGAGCTGGATCAGGTAGCCGGAGGCAAAACGCGCGGCAATGCCGAGCCGGCGCAGCACCTGCACGAGAAGCCACGCCGAATCGCGACACGACCCGCTGGCCCCGGCGAGCGTTGCGTCGGGCGACTGCACGCCCGGCTCCATGCGCACGACGTAGGCGATGGCGTCCTTCACGCGCTGGTTCACCTCGACGAGCAGGTTCACGGTCGAGATGTCCGCGCGCATCGTTTCGCGGAAGCGCGCAACCCAGCGGTCGAAGCGCTCGCCCTCGCGAGGCGCTTCGAGAAACGGCGCGAGCTCCTTCTCGAGCGCCGGCGCATACGCGAACGGGAACGCTTCGGCGTACGGCTCGACGAAGAAGTCGAACGGGTTGATCACCGTCAATTCGGCGTGCAGGTCCACGCTGACTACGAGCCGATCCGTCATCGCGGGAAACACCACGCGCGCCACGAAGTTGCCGTACGGGTCCTGCTGCCAGTTGACGAAATGCTCGGCGGGCTCGATCGCAAGCGAATACGCACCGATCGGCGTGCGGCAATGCGGCGCCGGCCGCAGCCGGATCTCGTGCGCCGAAAGCGTCACCGGCCGGTCGTAGCGATAACGCGTGCAATGCGTGAGCTCGACCCGGATCGGCATGGCGTGCGCGCCCGCTTCGATCAGAGCCAGTCGGGATCGGGAAGCTGCGCGAACACCCGGCGCAGGCCCTCGCCCCACTGGTGGTGGATCAGCTGGAAGTAAGGATCGAATTCCTGGATGCGCCGTTGCAGCGTCACCTTGAGGCTGCCCGTCTCGTAGACGAGCAGGTCGATCGGCAGGCCGACGGAAATGTTCGAGCGCATCGTCGAATCGAACGACACGATCGTGCATTTGGTTGCGTCGAGCAGCGTCGTGCCGCGGTGGACGACGCGGTCGATCACCGGCTTGCCATACTTCGATTCGCCGATCTGGAAGTAGCAGGTGTCGGGCGTCGCCTCGATGAAATTGCCCTCACTGTAGACCTCGAACAGCCGCGGCGCCTCGCCGTGCACCTGGCCGCCGACGATGAAATTCGCCGACGCGTCGATGTTGTTCTGCGCCATGTACGGCCCGTCGCGCGCGCGCACCTCGCGCAGCGCGTCGCCCAGAAGACGCGCAACCTCGAACATCGACGTCGCGGTCCAGACATGCTGCTCGGCGTCGCCGCCGCGCGCCTGCTGCTCGAGGATGTTGATCGCGCTCTGCGTGACCGAGAGGTTTCCGGACGACAGCATGACGACGACGCGATCGGCGTCGCGCGCGAATACGCGCATCTTGGAAAAGCGCGCGATATGGTCGACGCCGGCATTCGTGCGCGAATCGGACGCGAAGATCATCCCGGCGTCCAGCGACATGGCGACGCAATAAGTCATGAGAAGGCGGATGCAATGTTCATTGCAACCTCATGAGCCAAGGGGTTTATGGAGGGCAAGCACCGAGCGGGAGATTACACGGGCACGAGGAACGTCCTGCTCACTTCGGCGCCGAGGCGCGAGATATGTTCCAGGAACTCGGTCAGGTATTCGTGCAGGCCGAAGTCCATGATGTCGTCGGTACGGCCGTAGTGTATGCGCGCATGCATCTCGCCCGCCTGCCGCTCGATTTCGCGGCTTTGCGCGTCGCAAAGCAGTTGCAGCGTTTCGTGGATGAAGTTCATGCAGCTATGGAGCGAGCGCGGCATGTCGTCGCGAAGGATCAGAAGCTCGGCGATGCGCCGAGGCGAGATGACGTCGCTGTAGATCTTGCGGTACGCCTCGAACCCCGACAGCGACTGCAGCAGCGACGCCCATTGATAGTAATCGACGGCGCCGCCGACGTCGGCCACGGACGGCAGCAGGATGTGGTATTTCGTGTCGAGGATGCGCGCGGTATTGTCGGCGCGTTCCATATGCGTGCCGAGACGAATGAAGTGGTATGCCTCGTCGCGCAGCATCGTGCCGAACGTGACGCCGCGAAACAGGTGCGAGCGCATCTTGACCCAGTCGAGAAAGTCGGACACGCCGCGCGCCTGGATGCGCTCGTAGTCGCAGGTACGCATCTCGATCCACGCCGAGTTGAGATCCTCGTACATCTCGGAGGTGATGGCGCCGCGCACGGTGCGTGCCGACTCGCGCGCGGCACCGAGGCACGCGTAGATCGACGACGTGTTCGACGGATCGAGGATCATGAAGCGCAGCGCGTTCTCCGCCGTCAGCACCGGATACCGCTCGTAATAGGTCGAGGCGACACCGAGCGTGATCAGCGGCACCGACCACGGCGCCGCCCAGGCGAGCCCGGGCTCGCCGACCTGGTAGGGCAAGAGCGACGTGCGGTACGTGACGTCGAGCAGGCGCGCCGTGTTCTCGGCGCGCTCGATGTGGCGCGCCATCCAGTACAGCTCGTTTGCGTGCCGGCTCAGCATGATGCGGTGCGCCGCGGCCTCAGCACGGCTCCTCCGGCGCGAGCACCCAGGTGTCCTTGGTGCCACCGCCCTGCGACGAATTGACGACGAGCGAGCCTTCGGGCAGTGCGACGCGGGTGAGCCCGCCGGGGACGAGCCCGATGCCCTTGCCGCACAGAACGTACGGCCGCAGATCGATGTGGCGCGCCGCGAGTCCGCTCGCCGCGAACGTCGGGCAGGTCGAAAGCGCGATCGTCGGCTGTGCCACGTAACGTTCGGGCGCGGCCTCGATGCGCCGGCGAAAGGCGTCGCGCTCCGCCGCGCTGGCGGCGGGACCGATCAGCATTCCATAGCCGCCCGCGCCGTGCACCTCCTTGACCACGAGATCGGAAAGATGCGCCAGCGCTTGCGCGCGATCGTCGGCGCGCGCAAGCACCAGCGTCGGGACGTTGGCGAGCAGCGGCTCCTCGGTCAGATAGAACCGGATCATGTCGGGCACGTACGGATAGATCGACTTGTCGTCGGCAACGCCGGTGCCGATCGCATTGGCGAGCGTCACCCGGCCGGCGCGATAGGCGGCGAAGAGGCCGGGCACGCCGAGCATCGAATCTGGCCGAAACGCGAGCGGGTCGAGGAAGTCGTCGTCCACGCGCCGGTACAGCACGTGGACGCGTTGCGGGCCGCGTGTCGTGCGCATGTAGACGGTGTCGTCCTGCACGAAAAGGTCCTGGCCTTCGACGAGTTCCACGCCCATCTGCTGCGCAAGGAACGCGTGCTCGAAATGGGCCGAGTTGAACGCGCCGGGCGTCATGACCGCAACGGTCGGCCGCTCGCGACCGGCGGGCGCCACCGCGTGCAGGCTCTCGAGCAGGACGTCGGGGTAGTGCTGGATCGGCCGGATCGACTGCGATGCGAAAAGCTCGGGGAAGAGCCGCATCGTCATCTTGCGGTTCTCGAGCATGTACGACACGCCCGAGGGCACGCGCAGATTGTCCTCGAGCACGCAATACTCGCCGTGCTCGTCGCGGACGACGTCGATGCCCGCGACGTGGGCGTAGATGCCGCCGGGCACGTCGACGCCCATCATCTCCCGCCGGTATTGCGAATTGGCGAGCACGCATTGCGACGGGATGATCCCGGCGCGAAGAATCGCCTGCTCATGGTAGATGTCCTGCAGAAAAAGGTTCAGCGCCTGCACACGCTGCACGAGGCCCGCTTCGAGCCGCTGCCATTCGTGCGCAGGAATGATGCGGGGCACGACGTCGAAAGGAATCAGCCGCTCGGTGCCGGCCTGCTCGCCGTACACGGCGAACGTGATGCCGACGCGGTTGAACAGGCGCTCGGCCTCTTCGCGCTTCTGCGCAATGCGGTCGGGGGGCGTGCGGTGCAGCCAGTCGGCAAACGCACGGTAATGCGACCGGATGGCGCCATCGCCGGTCCGCATTTCGTCGTAGGCCGGGGACGACATCACGGGTGTACAGGAGAGTCGTTCACTACAAGCAAGAAGCGGACCGGAGAGCTAAAAGCGTTCCGAAACAATGTGGCCCGGTCGCAGGACGACGGTCAGGACACGATGCCGCCCGTGGCTCGAGGACGAGCTGCACCGCTTTAGTGCGTTAACGTCCAGGACACGGTTCGACAAATTGTCAAAACCGGTTTGAACTACCCCCCCGCCTATGGTTAAATCGCGGCTCCTGTCTGGGTTCGCGGGGCGGTTAGCTCAGCGGTAGAGCACTGCCTTCACACGGCAGGGGTCACTGGTTCGAACCCAGTATCGCCCACCACATGAACCAAGGGGTTACGCGCGAGTGTA
>DASSVX010000154.1:0-11662 GCA_035705655.1 Casimicrobiaceae bacterium | reverse complement strand
ATCCGGGCAAACCTGGCAGCGCCGATCCCCTCGGCTTTTGCGTTATCTGGACCCCACGGAACCGTACGACCATGAAACTGATCACCTGGAACGTGCAGTGGTGCCGCGGCGTCGACGGTGCCGTCGATCCGGCGCGCATCGTCGCGGAAGCGCGGCGGCTCGCCGATTTCGACGTCCTGTGCCTGCAGGAGATCGCCGACAACTATCCCGACCCGCGGCTCGCCGGGAGCGACGGCGAGGACCAGTTCGCGCGACTTGCGCAACTGCTTCCCGGGTTCACCGCCGTGCCCGGCATTGCAGTCGACCAGCCGGGCGACGACGGACGCCGGCGGCGCTTCGGCAACATGATCCTTTCGCGATTGCCGGTGCGCCAGGTGTATCGGCACCTGCTGCCGTATCCGTGCGACCCGGGCGTGCCCGGCATGCCGCGCATCGCCGTCGAGGCGGTCCTCGGCGAAGACGGCCATGATGTGCGAGTGATTACGACGCACCTCGAATATTATTCGGCGAAGCAGCGCATGGCGCAGGTCGAGGCGCTGCGCGCGATCTACGCCGAGGGCCATGCGTACGCACGCGGCGCGCAGGTGACGACGAGCGATGGCGGCCCGTTCCAGACGTTCATCCGGCCGCGGGAAACCGTGATCACCGGCGACTGCAATTTCGAGCCCGATTCGCCCGAGCACCGGCGCATGCTCGCGCCATTCGCCGACGGCACGCCCGCGCTCGTCGACGCGTGGTCCGCGCTTCAGCCCGGCAGGGCGCATCCGCCGACGTTCAAGATCTACGAGAAAAAGCGCCCCGACGAGCCCGAGCTCCATTGCGACTTCATCTTCATCGGCGAAGAGCTGCGTGCGCGCATGCGCGACGTCCGCGTCGACGTCGACACGCAGGCGGCCGACCACCAGCCGGTCATCCTGACGCTCGCGTGACGCCGTCACCGCGCCCCGCCCGATGAGCGGCGCGGCCACGCGGCCGGCGCGCGGCGCCACCGTCGTCGACATCGTGCTGCCCGCCGAAGGCGACATCGACGCGCTGCGCCGGTCTGTCGAATCCATTCTCGCGTCGGCGAACGTGACGCCGTTTCATGTCGTTGTCGTCGCGGATGCCGGCGCGAGCGCCGACGCCGCCGCTGCGCTGCGTGACATCGCGGCGAACGCGCGCGTAACGCTGTTGCCGGCCGAGCGCGACGCGAGCGGCACGCAGACGCTCGAGCGCGTACTCGAGCTGCATCGCGACCGCGACGTCGTGCTCATGGCGCCCGGCGCCGAGGTCCACGGCGACTGGCTCGACCGGCTCGCGTCGCATGTGCGGGGCGACGCGATCGGCGCGGTCGGAGCATTCTCCAACGTCGCCAATGCCGCGGCGTATCCGCGTCCGGCGACCGCGAATGCGCTTCCGGACGGTGAGACCGCCGCCTCGCTCGACGCGCTGTTCGCGCGCGTTAACGCCGGGCGTTCGGTCGGCGTCGATGCCGTGGAGGGGCCCTGCCGCTACATCACGCGCGCCGCGATCACGGCAACCGGTGGCGCGCCGATCGGCATGGGGGGCGACGACGCAGGCGTCATGCGCGACTGGACGGGCCGCGCGGCGAGCGCCGGCTTTCGTGCGCTGATCGCCGGCGACGTGTTCGTTGCGCAGAACCCGTCGACGCTGAGCGATACGTTGCCTGTCGCGTCCTCGGTCCAGACGGTGCCGCTCGCGCGGCGCATCGACATTGCCCGCCTCGCCGCCTCGCCGCGGCCCGCAATCGTGTTCGTTTCTCACGCGTGGGGCGGCGGCATCCGCCGCTACATGGACGATCTTGCCGCGCTCGTGCGCGAGCGGGCCGACGTGCTGTACCTCGAGCCCGCGGGTGGCGACACGGTCAGGCTGCACTGGCCACGTGACGGCGAGGCATTCGCCGCATGGTTCCGCCTGCCCGATCAGATGACGGCGCTGGCCGGCATGCTGCGCGACATCGGCGCTGCGCGTCTCCACTTCCACCATGTGCACGGGATGCCTCAGTCGATCCTCGATCTGCCGCGCGCGGCTGGCATCGCCTACGATTGCACGCTGCACGACTACTTCGCGATCTGCCCGCAATACCACCTTGCCGACGAGCACGGTCGTTACTGCGGCGAGCCCGATCGCGCGGGTTGCGCATCGTGCCTCGTGCACCGGCGCGCGCAGTGGCCGCTCGACATCGATGCGTGGCGCGCGCGCTTCGCCGAATTCTTCTCGAGTGCCGCGCGCGTGATCGCGCCGTCGCACGACGTGAAAGCGCGCATGCACCGCTACTTTCCGGCGCTGCCGATCGTCGTCTGGCCGCACCCGGAGCCCGAAGCCACGCCCCTGCCGCGGATCGTTCGCGTCGTTACGCTCGGCGGGCTTTCGCCGGAGAAGGGGCTGCACATCGTCGCCGAATGCGCGAAGGAGGCGCAGGCTCGCGGCCTCCCGCTCGCGTTTCGCGTGCTCGGCGCAACGGCAGAGCCGATCGCGCAATCACCCGACGTGCCGCTTACGCTGCATGGCTCGTACGTCGAAGCACGCCTTCCGGCGCTGCTCGCCGCCGAGCACGCCGACGTGCTGTTCTTTCCCGCGCAGGTTCCGGAAACGTATTCGTACACGCTCTCGGTTGCGCTTGCGACCGACACGCCGATCGTCGCTTCGGCGATCGGCGCATTTCCCGAGCGTCTCGCCGGACGTGCGCTGGTACGCATGCTGCCGTTCGATGCGCCGCCGAGCGTCTGGAACGATGCACTGATCGGCGTTGCGCGCGAAGCCGTGGGCTACCCTGCGGGCGCGAGCGTCGCGGCCACACCCCTTCACGCCGAATCGTGATGGATCGCGAGCGCTACGTCGAGCGTTACATGGCACCGCTCGCGTCGTCGAAGCGTGCCGTGACTGGCGAGGTCGGCGAATTCGATCCGCGGCATTTCGAGCCGCCGGACGTCGGGCGCGAAGCCGCCCCGCTGACGCTGTCGCAGCTCTTCGTCGCCGGCGCGTTGTGCGGCCACGCGGAGGCGCGTGCCGAGCTCGGCCGGCGCAGCGACGCGGCCGATCGCGATCTAGCAACGCTCGACGAGGCGCGCCGGCGCCGCGACGCGGCAGGGGATGGCATCGCACTTGGACTCATCGAGGCCGAGCGCCAATTGGCGGCGCTCGGCCAGCGCACGCGCGCACTCGAGGAAAGCGCGCAGGCGTCGCGCAGGCGCGTCGGCGAGATCGAGTCGTCGACGACGTGGCGCATGACCGCGCCGCTGCGCTCCGGCGTGCATCGCGTGAAGATCGTCGTCGCCGCATTGCAGACGCAATGGCGTACGGCGCGGCAGCTTCCGCGGCATGCAGGCACGGCGCTCACGATCCTGCGCAACGATGGTGCCGCGGCGCTCGCGCGGCGTGTCGTGCGGAAGCTCCGCGCGCGCCCGCGGTTCGTGCCGCCAATCCGCCCGCTCGCGCGGCTCGAGCCGCGGATTGCACCGCTTGCGCTGCGGACATCGAAGGCGCCGCGGACGTCGATCGTGATTCCCGCGTATGGCGAGCCGCTGCTGACGTTCAGCTGCCTTGCGAGCATCGCGCGGCACACGAGCGGCGAATTCGAGGTGATCGTCGTCGACGACGCATCGGAACAACCGCTCGCCGAATGCCTGGCGCAGGTCTCCGGCGTGCGCTTCGAGCGCAATGCAGCCAATCTCGGCTTCGTCGGCACGTGCAATCGCGGTGCCGCGATCGCACGTGGCGACACGCTCGTGTTCCTGAACAACGACACGCTCGTTACGGCCGGCTGGCTCGACGCGCTGATGCGTGTGCTGGACGAGGACCCCGATACGGGGCTCGTCGGCGCGCGACTCGTCTACGCGGACGGACGGCTGCAGGAGGCGGGGGGCATCGCGTGGCGCGACGGCAGCGCGTGGAACTTCGGCCGCGGCGACGATCCCGATCGCCCCGAATACAACTATCTGCGCGAAGTCGACTACTGCTCGGGCGCGTGCCTCGCGATCCCGCGCGCGCTGTTCGCGCAATTGAACGGATTCGACACGCGTTACGCACCGGCCTACTACGAGGACGTCGATCTGGCCTTTGCCGTTCGCGCCGCCGGACGCAAGGTCGTCTATCAACCCGCCGCGACGATCGTGCATTTCGAGGGACAGACGTCGGGCACCGACGTTACGCAGGGCGTAAAGCGCCACCAGGCGGTCAACCAGTCGGCGTTCGCCGCGAAATGGGCGAGCGCGCTCGGCGCGCATCGCCCGAACGGCATGCATGTCGAGCTCGAGCGCGACCGGTTTGCAACGAAGCGCATGCTCGTCATCGACGCGCGCATGCTGACACCCGATCAGGACGCGGGCTCGCTGCGCATGCAGGCGATGCTCGAGATCGCCACGGCGCTGCGCTGCAAGGTGACGTTCGTCGCCGACAACCTCGAGCATGGGGCGCCGTACGTCGATGCGCTGACGCAGCGCGGCGTGGAAGTGCTGTTCCATCCCTACGTGCGCTCGATTTCAGAGCTGCTCATGCGGCGCGCGCAGGAATTCGACGTGATCATGCTGTCGCGGCATTACATCGCCGCGCGACACATCGACACCGTGCGCAAGGCGGCGCCGCGCGCGCTCATCGTTTTCGATACGGTCGACCTCCACTTCCTGCGCGAAGAGCGTCTTGCGAAGCTCGAAGGCGGCCGTCTTGCGGCGCATTCCGCGCGCTCGCGGCGGGCCGACGAGCTCGCGTTGATTGCGAAGGCCGATGTGACGCTGGTGGTTTCGGACGCCGAGCAGGCGGTGCTGAAGGAGCTCGCGCCGGCCTCGCGCGTGATGCTGCTGTCGACGATCCACGAGCCGGTGGCGCGGGTGCCCGGCTGGGCGGCGCGACGCGGGATCGTGTTCGTGGGCGGTTTCGAGCATCCGCCCAACGTGGACGCGATGCGCTGGTACGCGAAGGAGGTGATGCCGCATGTGCGCAGGCTCCTGCCAGGTGTGAGCACTTACGTGATCGGGAGCCGCGTGACCGCGTCGATCGAAGCACTCGCCGCCGACGACTTCGTCGTGCTCGGCTACGTGCCCGACATCGCGCCGTACCTCGAGGCGTGCCGCGTGTCGATCTCGCCGCTGCGCTACGGCGCCGGCGTCAAGGGCAAGATCAACACGGCGATGAGCCATGGGTTGCCGGTGGTCGCAACGACGGTTTCCGTCGAAGGGATGCACCTCGCCGACGGTGTCGACGTGCTCGTCGCCGACGAGCCCGAAGCATTCGCCGCGGCGATCGCGCGCGTGCACGAGGATGGCGCGCTGTGGGAGCGGCTGTCGGCCGGCGGGCGCGATAATGTAGCGCGCCACTTCTCGCGCGACATCGCGCGCGAGGCGCTTACCGCGCTGCTTGCGCTCGCACCGAAGTAAACAGCACGTCGAACACGGCGTGGCCGCGCGCAAGGCCGCGCTGCTCGAACTTCGTGAGCGGCCGCCACGCGGGGCGGGGCGCAAAGCCGGCCGCCGTGTTCGCGAGCAGCGGCTCGGCCGCCAGCGCGGCGAGGATCTCGTCGGCGTAAGCCGCCCAGTCGGTGGCGACATGCAGGTAGCCGCCGGGCGCGAGTGCTGCGGCGAGTGCGTGCACGAACGGAGGCTTCAGGAGCCGCCGCTTGTGATGGCGCTTCTTCGGCCACGGATCGGGGAAGTAGACGTGGATCCCGGCGAGCGATGCAGCGGGAATCATCCGCGCGACGACGTCGACGGCGTCGTGGCGCAGCACGCGCACGTTCGCAAGCTGCATCGATTCGATCCGGCGCAGCAGCGCACCCACGCCGGGCGAGTGCATTTCGACGCCGAGGAAGTCGACACCGGGCTGCGTCGCCGCGATCGCCGCCGTTGTCTCGCCCATGCCGAAGCCGATCTCGAGCACGACCGGGGCGCGACGACCGAAGATCGCCGCAAGGTCGAGCGGCGCGGATGGGTTCACGCCGTAGCGCGGGTACAGCTCGTCGCAGGCGCGCTGCTGCGCCGGCGACATGCGGCCCTGGCGCAGCACGAAGCTCCTGATCCGATGGTGGGGGAGGTGATCCCCCCGCGCTTGCGGCTTCGCCGCTGCGCTGCCCCCCAGGGGGCGCAATTCGCGCTCGGGGCGGCCCTTCGCGCTCATGTCGCTCCGTTCCAGGTCGGCGCTACCGGTCATCTCGCGCGCGCCTTCTTCCACGACGGATCGTCGAGGCGCCGCTCGATCGTGCGCCGTTGACCGTCGTCCAGCGCATAGTCGAGCGCAATCGAATTGGCGTTGCGCCAGGCGACGCTCACGTCGGACCAGGCGGCGGGCGGCGTCCACACCGCTTCCTTGCGTATGCCATCGCTGCCGATGTGCCAGATCGCCACTTCGTTGTCGCACTCGTTCGCGCAGAAATCGGCGGTTGCGAAGCGGCGATCATCGGGTGCGAGCACCGGCTCCGCCGGGACGCGGTACTCGCCGCCGCCCTGGCGCTGCACGAGCATGAAGCCCGTGCGCTCGCCGCGCGTGGTGAACAGCACGAGCGTGTCGACGCGCTCGAGGTAATCCCAGACGGCATACGTCGTCGCACCCTTGACGTTGACCGTGTCGTGAAACACGCTCAAGCCGAACGGCGCAAGCGCGACCCGAAGCTCGTCGCCGTTGCGCTCGGCGATGCGTGAAAGGGAGCGCAATTGACGCGCCTCGACGAGGCGGCCGCAATGCGCCTGATCGTCGGCTTCGGCGCACAGCGTCATGAGCTCGCCGCGCGGAATCGGCGCGGCGTGCGCGAAAGCGGGCAGCAGGAGCGCGCCGAACGCCCATCGGACGTGCCGGCGCATGCGAAGGGCGACGCTCAAGCGATGAGGCCGGTCGTGGGCGAGCTCGGCGTGCCCGCGTAGTGCTTGCGCGGCATGCGGCCGGCGAGAAACGCCTCGCGTCCCGATTCGACGGCAAGCTTCATCGCGTGCGCCATGCGCACCGGCTCGCGCGCCTTGGCGATGGCCGTGTTCATCAGCACGCCGGCACAGCCGAGCTCCATGGCGATCGTCGCATCCGATGCGGTACCCACGCCGGCATCGACGATCACCGGCACGCGCGCCTCGTCGAGGATGAGGCGCAGGTTCCACGGATTGACGATTCCCATGCCGGAGCCGATCAGCGACGCAAGCGGCATGATCGCGACGCATCCGATCGCTTCGAGCTCGCGCGCGACGATCGGATCGTCGGACGTGTAGACCATCACCTGGAAGCCGTCGGCAACGAGCCGCTCGGCGGCCACCAGCGTCTCGCGCACGTTGGGGTAAAGCGAGCTCGCATCGCCGAGCACCTCGAGCTTGCAAAGCGCGTGGCCGTCGAGCAATTCGCGGCCGAGGCGCAGCGTGCGCACCGCGTCGTCGGCCGTGTAGCAGCCGGCGCTGTTCGGCAGGTACGTGAATTCGGACGGCGGCAATGCATCGGCAAGCGACGCTTCGCCGGGCGTCTGGCCGATGTTGGTGCGCCGGATGGCGACGGTGACGATCTCGGCGCCGGACGCGACGAGCGCATCGCGCGTCTCGGTGAAGTCGCGGTACTTTCCGGTGCCGACGAGGAGCCGCGACCGATAGGCGCGGCCGGCAATGCGCAGCGGATCGGCGAGCGCTGCCGGATTATCGGGGGCGTTCATGCACGAATTTTACGCCTGCGCTCTCAGCCGCCGCCGACGGCGCCGACGATCTCGAGCCGGTCGCCGCGCACGAGCGGGGTATCGGCGTAGCGGCTGCGCGGGACGATCTCGCCGTTTCGCTCGACGGCAATCCGCTTGCCCTCGAGTCCGAGCGAGGCCACGAGCTCGGCGAGGGTCGCGCACTCGACGCCGGTTGCCACACCGTTGAGCGTAAGCGTGAGCATGATCAGCTGCGGTAGCGGGCCAGGGCGCGGCGGATGAACGCGAGCTGGCGCGCGAAGCGCGTGCAGGCGGTGCACAGGCGCAGATGCAGCGCGAGCTTGACTCGCTCGACGGTCGCGAGGGGCCGCTCCTCACGCCGCGACAGGAGGCGGCTCGCCTCGCGGCAGGAAACGACGTGCGTCAGCCGGTGCAGCATGATCGGATGGCCCTCAGCGGCGTGCAGGGGAGGCGAACCAGTTCTGCTCGAGGCACCGGCGAAGCGAGACGCGCGCGCGGTGCAGGATCACCCACAGGTTATTCGCCGTGATCGACAATTCCTTACGGATTTCGTCACTTTCGAGCTCCAGGATCTCGCGCATCGTGAAAACCCGCGCGGTGGCCGGCGGGAGCTTGTCGAGACAGCGCGCGAGGACGTCCATGAACTCGCTCTGCGCCAGCGCAGTCTCGGGGTTGCCCCAGTCGGCCGGTGGCGTTTTCCAGGCGCCTTCCTCGGTGAACATGCCGTCGAGCGCGTCGACGTCCAGCGTCTCGTCGAACGCGGCGGCGAGGGTCGGGTGGCGCTGTTTCTGCCGGATCGCGTCGATGATCTTGTGCTTCAGGATCCCGGTGAGCCAGGTCCTGACGCTCGAGCGGCCGGAAAAGCTCGCGCGTCCCGCGACCGCGGCCAGGAAGGTTTCCTGCACGACATCCTCGGCGAGATCGCCGTCGCGAAGCTGCAGCCGTGCAACACGCAGCAGGTAGCGCCGATGCGTGTCGAGCTCGATCGCGAAAGGGTCGGCGTCCAAGGGCGGCGCGGGCGGTGTCGTCATCGTCATCTTAGGCCAACCAGGCCTGCGCGCGTTGTAGCGTGCAACATGTGAGGACGTTTGTGGCGTCCATCGCGCGCGACGGAGTCGAGCATGGCACGCGACTTGCCGTTGGTCGCGCATCATGCGAAACGATGCGATACACCCGGCCTCCGCGGACAACTCGCCGCTCGGCCGCGAAATTCTCGATCCCCAGCCCGCGCCGGGCAGCGCCGGCGAAATTGCGCTGGCGCGCGCAATCATCCGCCCGCTTGCCGATACGGCGTACGACAACGCGCGAACGGTGGCGTCCACCGAGCGCGCGACATCGAACGCGCCGTTTTATGTCGGCGTTCGCGGCAAGTTTGCCCTTGCGCTGCTGGTGAGCGGCGGCTGGTTCGCGCTCACCGTGCTGATCGCGCTGCCGTGGATCGCGGAGCTGTCGTTGCGCATCGGCGCGCCGCTCGCGCTGCTCGCCGTCGGCGGCATTGCGCTCGTTCCGGGGTTCATGAACGCGTTCCTGATCGCGAGCCTGATGCTCGACCGCCGGCCGCCGCGCAGCAAGCCGAGCCGCTATCCGCCCGTGTCGATCCTGATCGCCGCCTACAACGAGGAAGCGTCGATCGCCGACACGCTGCGCTCGATCGCGAATCAGGACTACCCCGGCGCATTCGAGGTGTTCGTCATCGACGACGGCTCGCACGATCGCACCGCGGCGATCGTCGACGCCTGCGACAACGACTGGCTGCATCTGCTGCGCCAGCCGCACAACGCCGGCAAGTCGGCCGCATTGAACCGCGGCCTTGCCGAGGCGCGTTTCGATCTCGTCGTCACGCTCGACGCCGATTCGTTCCTGTACCGCGACGCGCTGCGCAATCTGGTCGAACGCTACCTTTCGGACCCGCCGAACACGCGTGCCGTTGCCGGCACGATGCTGGTGCGCAATTCGCGGCGCAACTGGGTGACGAAGGCGCAGGAATGGGACTACTTCCACGGCATCGCCGCGATCAAGCGCGTGCAATCGCTCTACCAGGGAACGCTCGTTGCCCAGGGCGCGTACTCGCTGTACGAGCGCGCGGCGTTGCGCGAGATCGGCGGCTGGGTGGATTGCGTCGGCGAGGACATCGTCCTCACGTGGGCGATGCTGCGCAAGGGCTGGCGCGTCGGCCACGCCGAGGATGCGTGCTGCTTCACCAACGCGCCCGAGTCGCTGCATCAGTTCGTGCGCCAGCGTCAGCGCTGGGCGCGCGGAATGATGGAAGCGTTCCGCCAGTTCCCCGACATCCTGACGAAGCCGCGACTGTCGACGCTGTTCGTCTGGTGGAACCTGCTCTTTCCGTGGCTCGATCTCGCGTACACGCTGTTTTTCATTCCCGGCGTGCTCCTCGCGCTGTTCGGCATTTACTGGATCGCGGGGCCGCTGACGCTCGCGCTGCTGCCCATGGCGCTCGGCATCAACTACGCGATGTATCGCGTCGGCTCGCAGATGTTCGCGTCGAACGGTTTGCGCGTGCGCCGCAACCTGTCCGGCTTCCTCACCTATGCATTCGTCTACAGCCTGATCCTGCAGCCCGCGTGCGTCGCCGGCTACTTCTCGGAGGTGCTGGGACTGCGCAAGACCTGGGGCACCAAGTGACGCGTTTGGGCCTGGTCGCGCTGGCGCTCATGCTGGCGGCGGGCGCGCGCGCGCAAGCGCCGGCGGCCCTCGGCAACATCGACGTCGAAAGCGACACCGACGGCTTCCACGCGTCGCGCGTGCGCATCGGGGCGCTGTACCCGTACGGCTCGTACGTCGATCACCTGGGCGCCGCCGTGCAGAGCACGCATTATTCGCAAGGCAACTGGAGCCGCGATGCGAGCGGCATCGTCGGATTGTGGCGCGACCAGGACGCGAGGACGCTGACCGGCGTGAATGCCGAAGCCGGTGTCGTGCGGGTTGCCGGACATACGCGCGCCGTGGGCGATGCGACATGGGGCCTGCGGCCGGCCGCGAACACCGGCGTCGAGTTGATCGCCGCCGGCGACCTGGTGGCGACGCGGAAGGCGATCGAGCGTGGCATCGCGTACGGCTTCGTTGCGGCGAGCGTCGAGCAGACGTTTGCCGAGCGCTTCACGGCGATCGCGCTCGCCGGTTACCAGCCGTTCACCGACGGTAACGACCGCGTGCACTGGCGCGGGCGCCTCATCTGGCAAGCGGTGCCCGATTACGGCGTGAATGTCCAATTGCGCTATCGCGGGTACGAAAGCGGCAGGAGCGACGTCGGCGGCGCGTACTTCAACCCCGATCGCTACCGTCAGTGGCAGGGTGCGCTCGGCGTCCGCCGGCGCGTCGGAAGCTGGGTCTGGACCGCTTCCGCAGGCGCGGGACGCGAAACGATCAACAGCAACGACACGCATCCGGTGCGCGTGGCCGAGCTCCGCGGCGAAGGGGCCGTGACCGATCGGGTGCGGCTCGCGCTTTACGCGCTCTACAGTCGCTCGACCGGTTATGTCGACGCGCCGGATTATGCATACCGGCAGGTGGGGGTGACGCTGATCTATCCGTTTTGAACGGTGCAGTAATTCTTGGGTGTCGCCCGCCGGCGACATTTACGGTATTCTTCGCCGGTTCGGAAATGACATTGACATGACTAGCCATTCGACCAGGCGGCGTTTCATCGTCGTCGCACTGTTCATCGCGGCGCTCGGCATGCTGGCCGCCGCATCTGTCGACGATCGCGCCGTCGCCTATGGCAGCAACATGCCGCTCGGTTACGGCGCGTTGCACCAGGAGACGATGCCGCGTCACGGCAGCCCGCTCGTCGAGCCGATCCTGATAGACCTCGAGGAGCGCACGTTCCGCTTCTTCTGGGACACCGCCAATCCGAAGAACGGGCTCATTCCCGATCGGTATCCGACGCCGTCGTTCGCGAGCATCGCCGCGGTCGGCTTCGGCCTCACGTCGTACCCAATCGGCGTCGAGCGCGGCTACATCACCCGCAACGAGGCGGTGAAGCGCGTGCTCACGACGTTGCGCTTCCTCTACAACGCGCCGCAGGGCACG
>DASSVX010000153.1:0-2162 GCA_035705655.1 Casimicrobiaceae bacterium | reverse complement strand
GCCGTCGGCGGGGACTGTGC
Source organism: Casimicrobiaceae bacterium (assembly GCA_035705655.1). GTDB lineage: Bacteria > Pseudomonadota > Gammaproteobacteria > Burkholderiales > Casimicrobiaceae > VBCG01. The sequence goes on along the minus strand of DASSVX010000153.1, from coordinate 2,142 downwards.
ACCGGCAATGGCGGGAACGAGGACGATGGGCGCGAGCCATCCGAGCGCGCGCCCGCGACGTTGCAGAGGAGAACGGGAATTCGGAGCCATCCGCGTCATGCCGTGAGTACCCCGCACGGCCCTACCTTGGGATAAGGGGTCAGCAGGCCGGTCTCCGGGCTCGCCTTTCGGCTCACCGTTGCGGGGGCAGCTGCGGCATTGCGCGCGAAATCGCGCGCGCACCGCATTCCCGTTTCACCCGCCGGTCGACTCGACCACGCCGCCCGGCGGACACCTGCTGCGAGGATTGTACGACGGTTTGCTATAATCGCGACCCTTTCCCGCAATGACCGTGGCGCGCAAGCTTTTCATTCGCACGTTCGGCTGTCAGATGAACGAGTACGACTCGGACCGCATGGCCGACGTGCTCGCACGCGAAGGACTTGCGCTGACCGACCGTCCCGACGACGCGGACGTGATCCTGTTCAACACGTGCTCCGTGCGCGAGAAGGCGCAGGAGCGCGTGTTCCACGATCTCGGGCGCGTGCGTGACCTCAAAGCGCACCGTCCCGATCTGCTGATCGGCGTCGGCGGTTGCGTCGCGTCGCAGGAAGGCGGCGCCATCGTGCGCCGCGCGCCGTACGTCGATCTCGTGTTCGGCCCGCAGACGCTGCACCGGTTGCCGGCGATGATGCGCGCGCGCCGCGAGAGCGGCGAGCCGCAAATCGACGTCTCGTTTCCGGAGATCGAGAAGTTCGATCACCTGCCGCCACCGCGTGTCGACGGTGCGTCGGCGTTCGTCTCGATCATGGAAGGCTGCAGCAAGTACTGCTCGTTCTGCGTCGTGCCTTATACGCGCGGCGAGGAGGTCTCGCGGCCCTTCGAGGACGTGCTGACCGAGATCGCGGATCTTGCGCTGCAGGGCGTGAAGGAAGTGACGCTGCTCGGACAGAACGTCAATGCGTACCGGAGCAACACGGACACCGGTGAGCCCTGCGATCTTGCACGGCTGCTCGAATACGCGGCCGACATGCCCGGCATCGAGCGGCTCCGTTACACGACGTCGCATCCGAAGGAGATGACGCAGCGGCTGATCGACGCGTACGCATCGAACGGCAAGCTCGTGTCGCATCTGCACCTGCCCGTGCAGTCGGGTTCCGATCGTGTGCTCGCCGCGATGAAGCGCGGCTACACGGCACTCGAATACAAATCGATCGTGCGCAAGCTTCGCGCGCGGCGCCCGGACCTGTCGCTCACATCCGACTTCATCGTCGGCTTCCCCGGCGAGACGGACGACGACTTCGACAGAACGCTTCGCCTCGTCGACGACCTCGCGTTCGACGGCGCGTTCAGCTTCGCGTACAGCGCGCGTCCGGGCACCCCTGCTGCCGACCTGCCCGATCAGGTGCCGGACGACGTCAAGCAGGCGCGGCTCGCCCGGCTGCAAACGCTGCTCGACAGCCAGTACAAGGCCAATAGCGAACGGATGATCGGCACGCGGCAGCGCGTGCTCGTCACCGGGACGGCCGCCAGGAATCCGCGCGAACTGGCCGCGCGCACCGACAACAACCGAGTCGTCAATTTCGCGGGCGACCAGGCGGCGATCGACCATTACGTCGACGTCGCCATTACCGCGGCGATGCCGCATTCGCTGCGCGGCGAACTTACGCTCGCGTGAACGGTCTTCGTCGCGGCCGCATTGGCGGCGCGCGCAAGGCCCTCGTCGATTCAGGAGATACCTCGTTCATGTCGCATCCTTCCCTTTCCCGCGTAGGCGTCGCGCTCGGCATCCTCGCTCCGCTCGTGATGTCCGGTTGCGCGAGCCTGGCGCGCCCCGACGCCGTGAGGCCCGGTGAAACGGCGGCCGTCGCGCCGTCGGCGCTGCGCGACGATGCGCCGGGCAATGCGGGGCACGCCGATGCCCCCGGCGCTCCGCGTCCCGGCGGTCCGGCGACCCCGTACGCGCGACCGTTCGTCGAAGTGGTCAAGGATGCGAAGGAAACGGCAGGCCTCTTCAACATCTGGCAGAAGGACGACAAGGTCTTCCTCGAGCTTTCGCCAGACCAGTTCGACAAGCCGTTCTTCTTCAAGTCGGCGATCAACCAGGGCATCGGTGAAGCGCGCATTTTCGGCGGCAGCATGAACTATCCGTTCGGCGTCGCG
>DASSVX010000152.1:0-3097 GCA_035705655.1 Casimicrobiaceae bacterium | reverse complement strand
CGCCGACGAAACGGTACTTGCTCGCGAGATGCTCGCTCGCCTTGTCCGCGGGATACTCGGTGCCGTTGCGCACGAACGTGCAGGACGACGCGGCCACATAGCGCAGCAGGTGGTCAATCTCGTCCGTGGCCGGTGCGCCGGTGGCTGCCGCGGCGGCGTGTGTAATCGCGAAGGCGAGCGTGGCGACGGTCGCAGCGAGAGGACGGCGGATGCGATGCACGGTCATCGGTGTGTCTCGGGCAAAAAGGGTAGGCGCGTGTCCGACAGGATCGTCGCCGCGCGGTTCCCATGTGGCGTCGCTTCGCGCGGTTACAATCGGCGCATGCCGTCGCGCCCCGATTTAGCGCCTGATCAACGATGAACGACCCACGGCTCGGATGAAGACGCTGATCGCACCCGCCGCACTGCTCGACGACGGCTGGAAGAGCGACGTCGCGATCGGCGTCGGCGACGACGGTCGCATCACGACGATCGAGCCGGGTGCCCGCACGGTTGCGGACGAGCGGCTGAAGGGGCCCGTCATCCCCGCGATGCCCAACGTGCACTCGCACGCGTTCCAGCGCGCCATCGCCGGGCGCACCGGCACGGGCTCGGGCGAGCGCAACGATTCGTTCTGGACCTGGCGCCAGGCGATGTACGCGGCGGTCGAGCGGCTCGATGCCGATGCCTTCGAGGCCATTGCGGCGCAAGCCTACGTCGAGATGGCGAAGTCCGGCTACGCGTCGGTGGCCGAGTTTCACTACGTGCATCACGATCCGCACGGCAAGCCGTACGCCGATCCTGCCGAGCTCGCATGGCGCATCGTGGGCGCGGCGGAAACCGCGGAAATCGCATTGACGCTGCTGCCCGTGTTCTATGCGCACGGCGATTTCGGCGGCGCAGCGAGCACGCCCGCGCAGCGGCGCTTCGTGCACAGCGTGTACACGTTCGAGCGGCTTTGCGACGCGCTCGCGCGCGGGGCAACGACGCGCCATTACGTGCTCGGCGTCGCGCCGCACAGCCTGCGCGCCGTGACGCCGCAGGAGCTTTCGAAGATCGTGCGCTTCGCAGCACCCGATGCCCCGATCCACATCCACGCCGCCGAGCAGACGCGCGAAGTCGATGATTGCTGCAAATGGAGCGGCCTGCGGCCGGTGGAGTGGCTGCTCGCGAATGCGAGCGTCGACGCGCGCTGGTGCATCGTGCATGCGACGCATATGACCGACCGCGAAGTCGCGGGCCTCGCCGCCAGCGGCGCAGTCGCGGGCCTCGCACCGGGCACCGAGGCCGATCTTGGCGACGGCATCTTCCCCGGCGAAGCGTACCTGCACGCGGGCGGACGCTTCGGCATCGGCAGCGATTCGAATACGATGATCGATCCGTTCGCCGAACTGCGGCAGCTCGAATGGTCGCAGCGGCTGCGTCTGCGCCGGCGCAACGTGATGGCCGGCTCCCCGGACAGGCCGGTCGGCGAATCGCTGTGGCGCACGGCGGCGCAGGGCGGCGCGCACGCGCTCGGGCTTGGTGCAGGGCGCCTCGCCCCCGGCATGCGTGCCGACCTGATCGTGCTCGACGCCGACGATCCAGCGCTCGTCGAGCAGCCTGTCGCCAACGTGCTCGACGCGGCGATCTTCGGACCGTGCCGCCGCCCCGTGCGCGACGTGATGAGCGGCGGGCGCTGGATCGTGCGCGACGGTCATCACGCGCGCGAGCAGGACGTGATGCGGCGCTTTCGCGCGGCGCTCGCACGCATCCGGCCGGGCGGGGCCTGACGCGCGACGCCCTCGCCCGCACGGGATCGACGCATGCTGCTGTGGCAACTGACTCAGGGACATTCACCTCTGATCGTGAACGTGCCGCACGCCGGCCGCCACGTCCCCGATGCACTCGCATTGCGCATGGACCCGCGCGCGCTCGCGCTGCACGATACCGACTGGCACGTGGACGCGCTGTACCGGTTCGCGCCTGCCACCGGCGCCACCTTCGTCGTCGCGACGCATTCGCGCTACGTCGTCGATCTCAATCGCGATCCCTCCGGCGCGCCGCTGTACCCCGGCGCCGACAACACCGAGCTCTGTCCCACGCGCACGTTCGCGAACGAGCCGGTCTATCGCGATGGCGAGGCGCCGGCGCAATCGGAGATCGCCGCGCGCGAGGTAACGTACTTCGCGCCGTACCACGCGCTGCTCGCGCAGCAGATCGAGCGGGTGCGCAGCCGCCACGGCTACGCGCTGCTGCTCGACGGCCATTCGATCGCCGCGGAAGTGCCGCGCTTTTTCGCCGGACGCTTGCCCGATCTCAATCTCGGAACGGTCGATGGACGCAGCTGCGGCGCATCGGTTCAGACACTCGCGACTCGCGTGCTCGCGCAGGCAAACGGCTTCACGCACGTCGTGAACGGCCGCTTCAAGGGCGGCTACATCACGCGCCACTTCGGCGCGCCCGGCCGCGGCGTGCATGCGCTCCAGCTCGAAATGGCGCAAGCTTGCTATATGGACGAATCGCAACCCGCCGCGCTCGACGCGGCGCGCGCGGCGCCGCTCGTTGCGCTGCTCGAGCGGCTCGTGATCGCGCTGTCGGAGTGGCGCGCGTGATTCGCATCTACGTTGCGCGCCAGCGCTTCGACGCGTATCTCGTCGCCGATCGGCTGAACCAGGCTGGAATACGCGCGCACGTCTTCAACGAGCACGCGTCGAGCATCGTCGGTGACGTTCCGCCCGACGTTGCTCAGCCGCAGGTGTGGCTGGCCGACGACGCCGACGCACCGCGCGCGCAGGCGTTGCTGCGCACGATGGAGCGCGACGCCGCGCGCACGCCGCTTTTCTGCCGCAAGTGCGGCGAGCAGTCGCCGGGCAGCTTCGAGCTCTGCTGGAACTGCGGCACCGCCATCGCGTAGGACGGATCAAAGGCGCCGGCAATCGCGGCGACCGGCGGCGGTTCCCGCGGGGCCATGCCGCTGTCATAATCCGTTACACCTGCCGGTGTGCCGTGGTCATCGCATCGATCCAGTGAGACGTTGATCCAGCGTTCGTGCGTCGTCCGATGCGACGAACGACGCTGCGTGCCTTCAGGTGCCGCGCCAAAAATTCGACAACCGAAGAGGGAGCTCGTCATGAAC
>DASSVX010000151.1:0-4620 GCA_035705655.1 Casimicrobiaceae bacterium | reverse complement strand
GATCAGGCTGTGGGTACGCATCTTGCGATGCACGCGACATGACAAAGCAAGATTCCTGCCCCCGGGATGTCGCGTCCGCAAGACCATGGGCTCGCTGAAGCGACTTGCGCATTGCGCACCGGCACGGAACGCCTTTTCAGCGGTCGCCCTGTTCGCGGCACTCGGCACGCCGGCGCGAGCGGAGTGGCTGTTCGACGTCGCAGCCGGCGCAACGTACGACAGCAATCTCACCCGCGCTGCAAACGCGCCCGATGTGCGGCCAGGCGTCGCGGCGACCTTCGATGTCGGCGCCGGTGAATTCATTGCGATGACGGGCAACGACGGCGTGACGCTGACCGCGAATGTGCGCGGAGAAAGCTATGCCCGTTACCACGGACTCGATGTTGCCGGCATCGGTGCCACCGCCGCGTACCGGCACAAGTTCGGACTCGGCTGGGGCGCGCCATGGGCAGCGTTGACGGTGACGGGTGCGTACGACCAATACAGAAGCGAGCTTCGCGACGGCGCGCACTACGATGTTCGCGCAGAGGTCGGACGACGATTCACGAAGCGCGCGGACGTGGTGCTCGGGATCGCCTGCGACCGGCGTTACGCGCCCGACGCGGATTCGGAGGTGCCCGGCATTCCGGGCAACCCGTTTGCACTTGCCGGGCGACGCGCCTATGTCCAGGCGGGCTACGCGCTCGGCGAGCAGTGGCTGTTCAGCGTCGACGGCGCAATCCGTCGCGGTGACGTCGAGTCGACGTCGCAGCAGGGAGCCGCTGTTTTCGCCGCATCGAGCGCGATCGCAGAGGATCCGGCTTTCCGCGACCCGCGCCTGTATGCGTATCGCCTGCGCGGAACGACGGCAACGCTGGGCGCAAGCTTGAATTTCGCATGGAACGAGCACTCGTCGCTCGACCTGCGCTACCGCTACGCGGCGACGCGCTCACCGCAGTCTCTCGACTATCGGAGCAGCAATGTCGAACTCCTGTTTGCGTATCGGCTGTGACGGAAGAACGTGATGCGAAACCTCCGGAAAATTTCTGCACTCGCGCTCTTCGCCGCGTTCGCCGGCGCTGCGTGTGCGCAGACGGCTGTGATCCAGGCGACGGTCGCCGACCGGCAGGGAAGGCCGGTCGCCGACGCCGTTGTCGTCGCCGTGCCCGCGGATGCGAGCGTGCGCCTCCCGGCGAAGCCGCACGAGGGTGTCGTCGACCAGATCGACAAGCAATTCGTCCCGAAGGTGCAGGTCGTGGACGTGGGCACGGCGGTCATGTTTCCGAACAACGACCATGTGCGCCACCAGGTGTATTCGTTCTCGCCGGCCAAGCGCTTCGAATTGCCGCTGTACGCCGGCGTGCCGGCAAAGCCCATCCTGTTCGAAAAGCCAGGCGTCGTCGTGCTCGGCTGCAACATTCACGACTGGATGATCGGCTACATCTACGTGTCGGAATCACCGTACTTCGCGAAGACACGCGCCGACGGGACGGCCGCGCTCACGAATCTGCCGCCGCGCGCCTACATCGTGCGCGTCTGGCATCCGCAGATGAAGGTCGCGGAGGAGACGACGCGCAAGACGATCGAGGTCATGCCCGGAACGCGCGCCACCGTCGCATGGACGTTAAATCTCGAGCCCGAAACGGGGATCCGGCGCGCGCCCGCTCCGGGACAAGGCAGGGGATACTGAAGGGCGATGCAACGGCATGGGTCGCGGCCGACGATGGTCCGCCGATCGCCGCGATCACCCGCGAATCGACTTCCAGAACATGTACGCACCGAGGGTCACGAGCAGCGCCGCGAACGCACGGCGCAGCTTGACGGCCGGCCACCGGTGCGCAAGCGCCGCACCGACGGGTGCCACGAGCATGCTCGCAACGACGATCACCGACATCGCCGGCAGATAGACGTACCCGATGGACCATCGCGGGAGCCCGGACTGGCGAAGACCCGCAATGATGAAGCCGAGCGTGCCCGCCGCCGCGATGGGAAGGCCCAGTGCGGCCGACGTGGCGACGGCGCGGTGAATCTTCACGTTGTGCCGGCCGAGGAAGGGAATGGACAGAAAGCCGCCGCCTGCCCCGACCAGGCTCGAAACGATGCCGATGCCCGCACCCACGCCGAAGAGCCGCGTTTTGCCCGGCAGCTCGCGCCCGGCCTTGGGTTCGCGCGCGACCAGCATTCTGGCCGCCGAAAACCAGGTGAACGCGCCAAACAGCGCGGCGAAGACGCGCGTGGGCAGCGCGCTCGCGATCTGCGGGCCGGCAAGCGATCCCAGGATGATGCCGGGACCCATCGCGACCACGACGGGCCACAGCACGGCGCCTTTGCGCTGATGCGCACGCATCGATGACATCGCGGTAAACACCATCGTGGCCGTCGCGGTCGCGACCGCCATGTGGATGATGTGATCGGCAGGAAAGTCGCGCGCGGTGAAGAGGATCGTCAGCAGCGGGACCAGCGTCATGCCGCCGCCGATACCGAGCAATCCGGCGAGAAAGCCGACCAGCCCGCCGAACGCGAGCAACACCGGCAGCAGCATCCAGTCGGTCACTTCGCCAGCTTCTCGACGATCTTCCACTCGGCCGGCGTCACCGGCGTGATCGACAGCCGATTGCCGCGGCGCAGGACGACCATGTCCTCGAGTCCGGGCGTCGCGCGCAGCATCGGCAGCGTGACGAGCCGCGTCTTGCGCACGAGCTTCACGTCGACGTGCACCCAGCGCGGCGCGTCGCGTGGAGACTTCGGATCGTAGTACGCGCTTTTCGGATCGAACTGCGTCTGGTCGGGATAGGCACGCCGCGCGATCTCGACGACGCCCGCGACGCCGGGTTCCGGACAACTCGAGTGATAGAAGAACGCGCGATCGCCGACACGCATGCCGTCGCGCATGAAGTTGCGCGCCTGGTAGTTGCGCACGCCGACCCACGGCGTGGTCTGCGACGGCGCCGCGACGAGGTCGTCGATCGAGAACTCGTCGGGCTCGGATTTCATCAGCCAGTAGCGTCGCACGGCGTCTCTTCAGCGCAGGGAAACGCAGTTTCGCATGCCGGCGCGAGGCCGATCGGGCAAGGACGGGATCAGCGCGGTGATCCCGGAAGAATAGGCCCCCCGCCTGTGCCGTTCCGACCGGTCATCCTGAACCGGGGTTCAAGATCGGTCGCCTTCCGGGACCATCAGGCGCTTCCGCGTGGGAACGCACACCGGTCCGCTGGCTCGGCGACCTCGCTACGAGAGCATTGGTTCAAAGAACGTAAGGCCGGATCGAACACCGCAGGGGATTGATGGAGTGGATGTTGCAGTTCGCGTGCCGCGAACCGCGTTCAACCGATTAGAACAGATTTTCCTGTCCGGCGAGTGTCTCGTCGATCGTCGCCTGCATTGCCTGGATTCTACGCCGCGCGGCCTCGGCATCAAAGGATTCGCCGCCCGTTGCGGGCCGAGCGTCGACGGCGATCGCCGACGCGCGGCGCTCGCGCAACAGCTCATGCGCGATGTTGAGCCCGGCCATGACCGCGATGCGATCGGTGCCGCTTACCTTGCCGGCGTCACGAATCTCGCGCATGCGCCGATCGAGCAGCGCGACCGCCTCCAGCAGTTCGTCGCGCTCGTCTTCCTTGCACGCGACCTTGAAATCGCGCCCGAGGATCGTTACGTCGAGCGTCACGGTGCGTGCTGCGTTCTGCGTCATTCGCCGGCCTCCTTGCGCATCATTCCACCGGCATCCGCGCGATCAGTGCATCGAGGCGCTCGGTGGCCTGCGTCACGCGTGCGGTCAGGTCGCGGTTGCGCTCCTGCGATGCAAGCAGCTCGCTGCGCAACAGCTCGTTGGCCGCGCGCAGCTCGCGCGCATACGCGATCAGCGTGTCGAGACGTTCTTCGAGTGCGGCGAGATCGGCGTCCACGGTTGCGGCACTATAGAAGGCGCACGATCGGCGAGTCAACCACCGCGCATCAGGGATCGGTGGCAAGTGCCACGTAGCGAACGCCGACGACGTCGAGCTCTTCGATGCCACCCGGCGTATGCACGCTGACCGTATCGCCTTCGCTCGCCCTGAGCAGCGCGCGCGCCATCGGCGATATCCAGCTGATGTAGCCGCGCGCAGTGTCGATCTCGTCGATGCCGACGATGCTCACCGTGCGCTCGCCACCGCTGGCGTCCGCTATCGTCACGGTCGCGCCGAAATAGACGCGCGACGCCGCGTCGTCGTCGCGCGGCATCGCGGGATCGACCACCTCCGCGGCGTCGAGCCGGCGCACGAGGAAGCGGATGCGCCGGTCGATTTCTCGAAGCCGCTTCTTGCCGTAGATGTAATCGCCGTTTTCGGATCGATCGCCGTTGCCGGCGGCCCACGCCACCGTCGCGACCAGCTCGGGTCGCTCCTTCGCCACCAGCGTATCGAGCTCGCGGCGCATGCGCGCGAATCCGCCCGGCGTCATGTAATTGCGTGCGCCCGCAGGCAGCGGCGACGGCTCGACGATTTCGCCGTCGTCGCTTTCGGCCGCTTCTTCGTTCGTGAATGCCTTGCTCATTTCGAAAGCTCCCTCCACGCGTTCGACGCGTACGCGCGCCTCGCGTTCGCGAGCGTGCGGCACAGCGCTTCTATGCCGTCGGCAAATCGCGGTCCCGGCCGGTGCAGC
>DASSVX010000150.1:0-2853 GCA_035705655.1 Casimicrobiaceae bacterium | reverse complement strand
TTCGCCGACGGCAATGACGTCGTTGTGGAAGACGCCGGCGTCGATGCTGTCCGGCCTTTGCTGCGCGAAGAGCGTGCGGACGGGATCGAGGCCGTGGCGGCGCGCGACGGCTTCGCTCGCCTCGCGCGTTTGCCGCGCGGGGTAGCGGGAGGGCCCTGTGCCGCCGCCAAAGCCGCGTCGACCGTAAACGAACAGCTCGACGCCTGGCTCACCAATCCCCGCCGCGAAACGCGTGTGATTCGCTGCACCTTCGTCGCCGAACTGCGGCGTGGCGGGAAGCGCATCGTGCACTTCGAAGCGCGTATCGTCGGCAAAGATAGCGCGCAGCATTCGCGTCGTCGTTGCCGGCTCGAGCGAGCGATGAAAGTTCGTCGCGAGGTTCGCTGGCGTGAAATGCACTCGCCCGTCCGCGCAATCGGCTGCAGCGCTGACGGTCGCCGCGTTCGCAACCCACATCGCGGCTGCCGACGAGCATGCTGCCAGCAGCTCGGGCGCGTCACGCGCCGCTGCGGCAATGACTTCATGATCGCGACCGGAAAAGCCGATCGCGCGAAGCGCGTCGACGCTCGGCCGCTCGTGCGGTGGCAAGACACCCTGCGCGAAGCCGCGCGTCGCGAGCGCGCGCATCTTCGCGAGTCCCTGCAGCGCGGCCTCGCGCGGATTCGCGACCTGCAGTGCGTTGCGCTCGGCGGCGAGGTTGCCGTGCGCGAGTCCCGAATAGTTGTGCGTTGGCCCGGGCAGTCCGTCGAAATTCATCACGTGAATATCTTCAGCGATCCGCGGGCGCCAATGGAACCGCGCGCACGCTGTCGCCTTCGGTGACGCCCAGTGCCTCCGCCGCGTACGGCAGCAACGGAAAGCGGTCGACGCGTGCGGGCGCCGCGGCAACGAGCGCGCGAAACGTGTCGAAGCGACGATTACAGACGAGCCACAGGATGTCGTCCGTCAGGCTGTCGGGTACCGGATCTTCCTCGCCGAGCGTGCACGTCATCACCGCCGAGCGGCGCACGAGATCGATGTTCTCGCGCGCGCATTCGACCGTCGGTCCGGCGTCGAAGATGTCGACGTAGCCCTCGTAGCGAAATCCTTCCTGCTCGAGCATTGCGCGCGCGGGCGCCGTATCGGCATGCACGGCGCCGATCGCTTCGCGCGCGGAAGGCGGCAACAGGTTCACGTAGACGGGATGGCGCGGCATCAGCTCGGCAATGAATGACTTTTGACCGAGGCCCGTCAGGTAATCGGCGGTCGAGTATTCCATCGCGAAGAAGTGCCGCCCAAGACCTTCCCAGAAGGGGCTCGACCCATCGGCCTCGAGGCGGCCGCGAAGCTCGGCGATCACCTTGGGGGCGAAGAGCTCCGCGAACTCTGCCATGAACATCAGCCGTGATTTCGCGAGCAGCGGGCCGTTCTTGCCCATCCGATAGCGCTGATCGAGGAACAGCGAGCAGAGCTCGGTGTGACCGGTGTGGTCGTTCGACAGGAACAGCGTCGGGGAGACCGTGTAGACATCGAGTGCTCGCGATGCATGGACGAGCGTGCCGACGTGATAGTTGTACCAGGGCTCGCGCAGTCCCACGGCGGCCTCGATCGCACTGATGCCGACGACGCGCGGCGGAGTCGCATTGCCGGTCTCGACGAGCACGAACATGTAGCAGGCGTCGGCCTTGTCGGCGGTGCCGGCAAAAGATGCGAGGGAGCGATCGATCCGCTGCAGCAATCGATCCTGGTCGGCGGGAAGTGTAGTGAGCCCCGTGCCGGTGCGCTCGGAGAGCGCGAGAACGACCGGCAGATCGTCGCGCGCGATCGGCCGGATGAAAAACATCGCCGCTTACACCAGCGCGCGGTTCAACGCGGTTTCGAGGCGCGCCAGCCCTTCGAGGATTTCGTCGAGCGAGATGACGAGCGACGGCGCGATGCGGACGACGTCCGGGCCCGCCATGAGCACGAGCAGCCCAGCCTCGCCTGCGGCGGTCATCACGTCGAACGCTTTGCCGCGCCAGGTCTCCGCAAGCTCGCAACCAATCCATACGCCTTCGCCGCGCACGTCGCGAAACACCTGTCGCCGACCGTTGATCGCGCGCAGTCCTTCAGTGAACAGCGCGTGGCGCGCCTTGACGCCATCGAGCACCTCGGTCGTATTGACGACGTCGAACACGGCGCCGGCGACGGCGCACGCAAGCGGATTGCCGCCGTACGTCGTTCCGTGAACACCAACCGAGAATGCGCTCGCAATGTCGGTCGTCGTCAGCATCGCACCGATCGGGAATCCACCCCCCAATCCCTTCGCGCTCGTGACGATGTCGGGGACGATGCCCTTCTGCATGTACGAGAACAGCGCGCCGGTGCGCCCCATGCCGCTCTGTATCTCGTCGAGGATCAGAAGCGCGCCATGCGCCGTGCACAGTCGTCGTGCCGCTTGCAGATATTCGGGCGTGCCCGGCGTCATCCCGCCTTCGCCCTGCATTGGCTCGAGCAGCACCGCGCAGATCTCGTTGCCATGCGCGGCAAATTCCGCTTCGAGTGCCGCGATGTCGTTGTAGCGAACGTGCGTGATGCCTGCAGGGTTGGGACCGAAACCGGACGAATACTTCGGCTGACCGCCGGCCGTTACCGTGAACAGCGTGCGGCCATGGAATGCGTTCTGTGCTGCCACGACGCGAATGCGCTGCGGGCCCGAACGGTCGTGCGCATAGCGGCGCGCAAGCTTCAACGCCGCTTCATTCGCCTCCGCACCGGAATTGCAGAAGAACACGCGCTCGGCAAACGTCGCCTCGACGAGCCGTCGCGCGAGCCGCAGCGCAGGCTCGTTCGTGAACCAGTTCGACACATGCCACAGCGTGCGCGCCTGCGCAT
>DASSVX010000149.1:0-3401 GCA_035705655.1 Casimicrobiaceae bacterium | reverse complement strand
CGTTGTCCGCCGCCGAGCACGCGCGCGCGGCGCGGTTCGGCAGTCCGCTGTTGCGCGACCGGTACGTGGTCGGGCGTGCCGCCTTGCTCCGACGTGCTTCTCGCCCAGCGCCCCGGGTGCTTGACCGCATGGCCGATTTCCCCGATCGTGTGCCGCTTTACCTTTCGGTATATCGCCCGCACGGCGGCGTTCGCGGGTGCCTCTTGCGATGCTTCGTTCCTACCTGTTCGTGCCCGGCAATCGGCCCGATCGCTACGCGAAGGCCTGCGCGACGCGCGCCGGCGCGGTGATCGTCGATCTCGAGGACGCCGTCGCGCCGGCAGAGAAGGCCGCGGCCCGGGACGCGCTGGCCGCATGGCTTTCAGCGCAGCGGCGCGTGCTGGTTCGTGTGAACGCGCCGGGCAGCCCGTGGTTTGCCGACGATCTGCGAGCGTGCGCCAGCGACGGCGTCAGCGCGATCGTGTTGCCCAAGGCCGAACGCGCGGAGGACGTCGAACAGGTGGCTGCCATTTGCGGTTCGCGGCCCGTGCTGCCGCTCGTCGAGACGGCGCGCGGCGTGTGGAACGTGCTGGCCGTGGCACAGGCGCCGCACGTGCGCTCGCTGCTCTTCGGCTCACTCGATTTCCAGTCCGACCTCGGCACGAGCGACGACGACCTGCTGTATGCACGCACCCGGCTCGTGCTTGCGTCACGGGTTGCCGGGATCGGAGCGCCGGTCGATGGCATCACGCAGGCAATCGACGATCCCGAGCTGCTGCGTCGCGATTGCGAGCGGGCGCGCCAGCTTGGCTTCGGCGGCAAGCTCTGCATTCATCCGAAGCAGGTCGACATCGTGAACCGGTGCTTCTCGCCGTCGGCGGACGACCTCGCCTGGGCGCGGCGTGTCATCGACGCCTTTGCGCAGTCGAGCGGCAATGCCGCGTTGCTCGATGGCAGGATGATCGACCGGCCGGTGCTCGTGCGGGCGCAGGCGCTGCTCGGTGACGCGGGCGAAGGCGCGGGCCGGGAGTCGTCGGGCCGGTAAAGCGCCCGACGGCGACCGCTTCAACCGCGCCACAAGGCAACCGTGGCGAGGTAATCGCCTGGCATTTCCACTGCGTGCAGGGCCCAGCCGGCCGGCCGGTATTTGCCCGGTCCGTCGCGCAGCGCCAAGCCGCCGTCGCGCAAGTCGATGTCGATCGCGGCAAACGGCGCGGACAGCGCGTCCCCGGTCGCCTTGCTCATGGCTTCCTTGCACGTCCAAAGCCTCAGCACGTCGCGGCGCGCGGCATCGGAATCGAGCGTTGCGAGCCGATGGCGCTCGGTATGCGTGAGGAACTTGCGCGCGATGCCCGGCACGTTGATGCTGCGATCGGCACGCTCGACGTCGACACCGACGCGACCCTGGCGCGTTACGCCGATCAGCGCGACATCGCCGGTGTGCGAGACGTTGAAGTCGAGCGGCGCACCGTCGTCGAGCTGCGGGCGTCCGCGCGGGCCGCGCACGATCGCGACGCTCCCGGGGCTGACGCCGAGCACCTCGGCAAGCACGGTGCGCAAGGCGGCACGCCCGACCACGTACCGGTCGCGCAACAGCGGACTGCCGAACCGCGCCGCGCGCGCGTGCTCGGCGGCGGACAACGCGCTCGCACACGATCGCAGCTGCGACGACGTGGCGTGAAGCGCGCACCGCCAGAGGCGCACTCCCGGTGCGGGCGACGCCAGCGCGGCCACGTTCGGGACTTGCGCGACGCCGGCGTTGCCCGCGCCACGGTTCTCGTCTAAGCTCAAAGAGACACCCCGTTCGAGCCTTGCGCCCGCTTCCACGCGGGCGCGTTCGTATGCGTCATGCCCTCAAGTTTCTCACGCGCTTACCGCTGCCGGTGCTCTACGGCCTCGGCGGCTTCGCCTATTTCGTCGCGTTCCACGTGTTGCGCTGGCACCGTGAGCTCGCCGCGCGAAACCTCGCCAACGCATTTCCGGAAAAGCCGCCGGCGGAGCGCGCGGCGTTGCTGCGTCAATCCTTCGTCAACCTCGGGCAGACGCTCGCGGAAACGTTCTGGGGCTATGGCGCGACGGCGGAGGAGCTCGCGAAGCGCGTCGCGATCGAGAACCCCGAGCTGGTCGCGCGCTTCGTCCGCGAAAGCCGGCCGGTCGTCGTGCTGACTGCGCACGTGTGCAACTGGGAGTGGCTGCTTCCGGCGACGAGCTCGCAATTCGGGATTCCGATCGACGCGGTGTACAAGCCGCTGCGCGTCGCGAGCCTCGACGCGTTCATCCGCGAGACGAGGAGCCGCTTCGGCGGCAAGCCGATCCCGATTCAGTCGTTCCTGTTCGAGCTGATGCGCCGCGCCGGCGATGCGCGCGCGTACGCGATGGTCGCGGACCAGACACCGCCGCGACACATGGACAAGCACTGGACGCGCTTCCTCAACCAGGACAGCGCATTCTTCACCGGTGCGGACAAGATCGCGCGCTTTCTCGACGCGCCCGTGCTCTACGTCGCGATGCGCCGCGTGAGCAAGGGCCACTACAGCGTGCGCCTGCACGTGCTCGTCGAGCCGCCGTACGACGGCGACGACGATCTGCAGGTCGTGGAGCGGTACGCGCGCCGGCTCGAGACCGAGATCCGGAACAATCCGGCCGATTGGCTCTGGGTGCACAACAAGTGGAAATATCCGCGCCCCGCGAGCACGCCGGAGGACGGCGGCACGCGTGCGCGGCGACGCACGCAGCAACGGACGTCGGCGCCTTGACGCGGGCAACCTCCGGCACCATTTGCTCCGAGCAATAATGCGCGGTTCGGCGAACCGCGCGGCGGTTCGTAAAAGCAAATCCGGCGTTGCGTTGCGACACGCGAACAGTGCACATCGAGCTTGCATTGTGTAGGCCGAAGTCGTATAATTTCTGTCCTCCGCTGCAAAACTCCCACAGCGCAATTGCATGACAACGGGAGCGGGTCGCTTGAAGCAATCCAAAGCGGCCCCATGTAGCGAAGTCGCTCTTTAACAATCAGCAATCGATAGGTGTGGGTACTGAGGCGGGGTCCTCGGGTGCCGGTGCCTGGTGTGCGAACGCCGGGTGCGGGTAGCTGGGGGGAATTCCCAAGCTCGAGTGCTCACACGACGCTAGTGCGGTTGGCGGTTTGCGTACGCGAGTGCGCGGCGGCTGGCCGTGCGCTGTCCGTTCTCGTCAAGGGGGTGGGCAGCAGAGTCAAGTGAGTTGGAACTTTGCATTGAAGATCGAACTGAAGAGTTTGATCCTGGCTCAGATTGAACGCTGGCGGCATGCTTTACACATGCAAGTCGAACGGGGGTGGGGGCAACTCCACTTCAGTGGCGAACGGGTGAGTAATGCATCGGAACGTGTCCCGTAGTGGGGGATAACGCCGCGAAAGCGGCGCTAATACCGCATACGCTCTA
>DASSVX010000148.1:0-7052 GCA_035705655.1 Casimicrobiaceae bacterium | reverse complement strand
GTGCGCCCCACGTCTCGTGCATCGGCTCGACGCGCGACGGAATCCGTCAGGTGCTGGCCCGATATCGCGAGCACGGCATCCGCCACCTCGTCGCGTTGCGCGGCGATCTGCCTTCCGGCAGCCAGGACGTGGGCGATTTCCGCTATGCGAACGAGCTCGTGCGCTTCATTCGCGAAGAAACCGGCGACTGGTTCCACATCGACGTGGCCGCGTATCCCGAGGTGCATCCGCAGGCGCGCAACCCCGAGGACGATCTCGCGAGCTTCCAGCGCAAGATCGATGCAGGCGCCGATTCGGCGATCACGCAGTACTTCTTCAACACCGATGCCTACTGGCACTTCGTCGATGCCTGCTCGCGTCGCGGAGTGAACGTGCCCATCGTGCCGGGCATCATGCCCATCGGCAGCTTCTCGAAACTCGCGCGCTTCTCCGATGCGTGCGGCGCCGAGATACCGCGCTGGATTCGTCGGCGTCTCGAAGGGCTCGGCGACGATAGCGCATCGATCCGTGCGTTCGGGCTCGACGTCGTCACGACGATGTGCGCGTCGCTGATCGAGCGCGGCGCACCCGGGCTGCACTTCTATACGCTGAACCAGCCGACGCTGACGACGGCGATCTGGCGCGCACTAGGATTGGGAAAGTAGCGAGCGATGCGTCGGGCGATCGGCGCATTGATCGTGGCCCTGACCGCGCTTGCGTGCTGCAGCAGCGAGAGCGTGTTTGCGGCCGCTCTCGCGTACATTCCCAATGCCGAGCAGGCGGGAGTCGTGACCGTGCTCGATACGGACACGAACGTGGTCGCCGCCGTTATTCCTGCCGGAAACGTGCCGGTTGGCATCGCGATAGCGCCCGACGGAACGCGAATATACGTGTCAAATCTCTATCAGGAGCGCGGCTACGGAGTCGGAACGGTTTCCGTCATCTCCGCGCAACCGGCGGCGCTTCTCGCGACCGTTCCTGTCGGTAATCAATCGACGGGCATTGCAGTGACGCCAAACGGCCGATTCGTCTATGTCGCGAACTCGTCGGACAACACCGTATCGGTGATCGAGGCCGCCACGCTGACCGTTATGGCGACGATCGCGGTGGGCTCGCAGCCGGAAGGAGTGGTAGCTTCGCCCGACGGTGGCCGCGTCTACGTCGCAGCGTACAGGAACGTCTACGTCATTTCGACCGGCACGAATGTCGTGGCAAAGAAAATACCGACCAGCGACTTCGCCAACGGCGTAGCGCTCAGTCGCGATGGACGACGGCTGTACGTGGCCAATATCAATACCGATGTCCTCGATGGGCGAGGAAGCGTTTCGGTCATCTCTACCGAAACGGACACGGTCATGGCCACCATTGCGGTTGGTGTGCATCCGAACGGAGTTGCGATCTCTCCCGATGCGGCACGCGTCTACGTGGCGAACTCGTCCGATAGCACGGTATCCGTCATCGACACGGCTGTGAACGCGGTCAGCGCCACGGTGCGTGTCGGTAATTTTCCGTTTGGCGTTTCCGTGACACCCGATGGTTCACGGGTCTATGTCGCTAACAACGGCGAATCAACCGTTTCCGTCGTCGATACCAGGAGCAATCAGGTCGTGGAAACGATTCACATCGCGAATGGCGTTATTGCGTTCGGCAATTTCATCGGCCCAGAACTGTCTCCGCAAACGTCGCCGGTCGTCGAGTTCCATAACGCCGCGCTCGATCACTATTTCATCACGCAAGCTGCCGACGAGATCGCTGGCCTCGATGGATCGGTGCATCCGGGCTGGGCGCGCACCGGACAAACATTTCTTGCGTGGTTGCCCGGCCGATCGAGCGGCAACGCCAAACCGGTATGCCGTTACTATGGTTTGCCTTCCGCCGGGCTCGATTCGCACTTTTACTCGGCCAGCGTCGCAGAGTGCGTCGCGGTGGCCGAGCGCTTCGGCAGCGCCTGGACGAAGGAAGCGGACGACGTGTTCGAGATCGGCTTGCCGGATGCGACGAGCG
Organism: Casimicrobiaceae bacterium; assembly: GCA_035705655.1. Classification (GTDB taxonomy): domain Bacteria; phylum Pseudomonadota; class Gammaproteobacteria; order Burkholderiales; family Casimicrobiaceae; genus VBCG01. The sequence goes on along the minus strand of DASSVX010000148.1, from coordinate 5,069 downwards.
GTGCCTGTTCGGATGGCGCGACTCCGGTATATCGCCTGTGGAACGGGCGGGCCGATTCAAATCACCGCTACACGACGGACGCGGCCAGCCGTCAGCACATGATCGATCTCGGGTGGGTCCCGGAAGGGTATGGGCCGCTTGGCGTAGTGATGTGCGCGCCGCACTGAGTCGTCAGCCGCGTCCCGGCGCATACGCAACGAGCTCGATCAGCGTGTGCTGCGAGCGGATGGCGCCGAAACCGTCGAACTCCTGGCCCTTCTCGTAGTACTCCGCTTCCTTTTCCTCGCGCACCGGCGCACCCACCGCGGGCGCGTACCAGATCAGGTAGTTGCACGTCGTCGGGTAGCGCCAGAACTCCTCGTCGTCGAGCCGCATCATCACGCGCATGCGGATCGCGTCGAACACGCCGGCCGGCGTCGATACCCTTTCCCAGCCGCCGACGCGGACGTAGCGGTTGATCTGCCCGGCCTTGTTCGTCGTCTCGTTGAAGTTGTCGACCCACTGGTTCCAGGTCTCGCCCGGCGCGAGCGGGAAGCGGAAGCGATCGAGCGGCGTTGCGAAGCGTCGCGTCTCGATGTCCATGAGTGCGCCAACGCGCACGATGCCGGGCGATGCAAGCAACTCGGTGCGCTCGCCGCTGACTCGATCGCCGCTGGCTGTCACGCGCACGGCAATGCCATCCGGCCGGATCGCGGTCACCTCGTGCGTTTCCTCCCATACGAGCGGCGCGCGGAAACCTTCGCGACCGCGGTAAGTCCAGCTTTGCCCGATGACCAGCGTCGGCGCCGCGGCGACGCGACCGGCGAGATCGCCGTGCTGATCGAGTCCGGCACAGCCGGCGACCAGCGCGGCGAGCATGAGCGCTGCGATGCGGACGGTGGCCTGTGGCGACATGGGATTCTCGGACTCCGGTCAGATCAACGGCGAACAGGAACGCAGGTGCGCATCTTCCACCGCGGTGTGTTGCGGCATGGGCAACGAAGCGGCGACGGGGTTCCGTCGCTGCCGCCGAGCGTCAGGCGGGCGAATCGGTGATCGCGCCGAGGCTCGCCGTCGACACGAGCCGCATGTACTTCGCGAGCAGTCCGCGCGTATACCGCGGCGGCGGCGGCTGCCAGCGCGCCCGCCGTGCGGCGAGCGTCTCGTCATCGACGCCGAGCTCGATCAGCAGGCGATGCGCGTCGATCGTGACGGGATCGCCTTCCTCCACGAGGGCGATGGTGCCGCCGACGTACGCCTCGGGTGCCACGTGCCCCACGACCATGCCCCACGTGCCGCCCGAGAAGCGGCCGTCGGTGACAAGCCCGACCGATTCGCCGAGGCCCTGTCCGACCAGCGCGGAAGTGGGCGCCAGCATCTCCTGCATCCCCGGGCCGCCCTTCGGACCTTCGTAGCGGATCACGATTACATCGCCGGGATGGATTTTGCGCGCGAGGATGGCCTCCATGCAGGCGGGCTCGGAATCGAACACGCGTGCAGGACCGGTGATCGCGGGGTTCTTGAGCCCGGTGATCTTCGCGACGCAGCCTTCCGGCGCGAGATTGCCGCGCAGGATCGCGAGATGCCCGTGCGCGTAAAGCGGCTTGTCGAGCGGCCGGATCACATCCTGATCGGGACGTGGCGAAGACGAAACGTCGGCAAGCTCGTCGCCGATCGCTCGCCCGGTGATCGTCATGCAATCGCCGTGGAGGAGCCCCGCGTCGAGGAGCATCCGCAGCACCTGCGGCACGCCGCCCGCGGCGTTGAAGTCGACCGCGACGTAGCGGCCCGAAGGCTTCAGGTCGCACAGCACGGGCACGCGTTTTCTGATGCGCTCGAAATCGTCGATCGTCCACTCGACCTCGGCGGCCGCGGCGATCGCCAGGTAATGGAGCACCGCGTTGGTCGACCCGCCGGTGGCCATGACGAGCGAGATCGCATTTTCGATCGCGCGGCGCGTGATGATGTCGCGCGGCTTCAAGTCCTGCGCGATCGCGCGCACGAGCACCTGCGCCGACTCGGCCGACGAATCGGCCTTCTCGCGATCGGGTGACGCGAGCTGCGAGCTCCCGAGCAGGCTCATGCCGAGTGCCTCGAACGACGACGACATCGTATTCGCCGTGTACATGCCGCCGCATGCGCCCACGGTCGGGCACGCGTTGCGCTCGATGCCGTCGTAATCCTCCTTCGCAAGCTTGCCGGCGGTGAACGCGCCGACCGCTTCGAACGGCGAGACGATCGTCAGCGTCTGTCCCTTCCAGTGTCCCGGCTTGATCGTTCCCGCGTAGACGTAGATGCCCGGAACGTTCATCCGTGCCATCGCCATCATGCCTGCCGGCATGTTCTTGTCGCAGCCGCCGACGATGAGCACACCGTCCATGCATTGGCCGTTGACGGCGGTTTCGATCGCATCGGCGATCACCTCGCGCGACACGAGCGAATACTTCATGCCTTCGGTGCCCATGCCGATGCCGTCGGTGACCGTCGGCACGCCGAACACCTGCGGCATCGCGCCGGCCTCGTGCAGCGCCTTCATGGCGCGATCGACCAGCGGCTGGATGCCTGCGTTGCACGGATTCATCGTGCTGTGGCCATTGGCGACGCCGACGATCGCCTTGTCGAAATCGGCATCGCCGAAGCCGACGGCACGCAGCATCGCGCGGTTGGGCGAGCGGGCGATGCCCTCGGTAATCAGGCGGGAGCGGCGGTTCTGCGGCACGCGGGAATCTCCATGCGAACGGCAAGCGGGAAGCCGTCAATGATACCGGTCGCCCGGTTTGTGATATATCGACCCCGATGCTCGTCCATCCCGATTTCGATCCCGTCGCGTTTCACGTCGGCCCGCTTGCGGTTCGCTGGTACGGGCTCATGTACCTCGCCGGATTCATCCTGTTCATCGTGCTCGGGCGCCGGCGTGCACGCGCCGAAATGCTCACCGGATGGCGAATGTCCGATGTCGACGACATGCTGTTCTTCGGCGTGTTCGGCGTGATCCTCGGCGGCCGGCTCGGTTACGTGTTGTTCTACAAGCCGCTCTACTACTTCGCGCATCCGCTCGAGATCTTCGAGGTGTGGCACGGCGGCATGAGCTTTCACGGCGGCTTCCTCGGCGTGCTGATCGCGCTGTGGTTCTTTTCGCGGCGGCGGAACAAGTCGCTCCTCGACGTCACCGATTTCGTCGCGCCGCTGTGCCCGCTGGGCCTGGCCGCCGGGCGGCTAGGCAACTTCATCAACGGCGAGCTCGTCGGCCGGCCGACCGACGTTCCGTGGGCCATGGTCTTCCCGCAGGTCGACCAGGTGCCGCGACACCCGTCGCAGCTTTACGAGTTCGGGCTCGAAGGCGTGCTGCTCTTCATCGTGCTATGGATCTTCGCCTCACGCCGGCGGCCGCGCGGCGCGGTGTCCGGCCTGTTCCTCGTCGGCTACGGCACGTTCCGCTTCATCGCCGAATTCGCGCGCGAGCCCGACAATTTCCTGGGCTTTCTCGCCGGCGGCCTGACGATGGGTCAGTGGCTGTCGATGCCGATGATCGTGATCGGCGCGCTGATGATGCTGTTCGCCTACCGGCGCGCGCGGAAGGACCAGCCGACGCTGCTCGACCGGATGAAGGGATGAAGCGCGAGGTCGAGCCCGCTCGGACCGACGTCTGGACGGCTAGTCGATGCGCCGATAGTCGCCGTCGAGCGTGCGGTCGCTCCGGTAGGGCGCACGGCCGGCCGCCACGGGCTGGGGACCGCCGAAGGCGCCACGCTGGTTGATCGGCAGCAGGAGCAGCAGCAATGCGAGCACGTCGCTCAGCAGGCCAGGCGCGATCAGCAACACCCCGGCAAGGACGCGCCGGCCGCTGTCGAGGAGCCCCCGCAGCAGCGCGTCGCGGCGAAACGCGGCGAGGGCGCGCGAGCGGAACTGCACCCGCTCGTTAGCGAGTACCCACAAACCTGCAACCGCCGAGCCCGCAAGCCACATCCACATGGGTACGCCCGTCCAGCGGGCGAACCTTGCGGTGACCACGAGGTCCACCAGCGGGAATATCAGTACAATGGCCAGCATAAGGAAACGCATTACGACTCCTTCTCGCGACGCGGCGATCCTCGTCGTCACGCATGCGCCCGACCATGCCGTCGCGACGGAACTGGCGAACGCGCTTTTGAACGATCGGCTCGCGGCGTGCGTAAACATCGGCGCTGCAGTGGACTCAATTTATCACTGGCGCGGAGGAATCGAAACGGCAACCGAGGTTCCACTCGCCATCAAGACGCGTTCCGCGTTGTATTACAACGTGGAGGACGTCATCCGCAAAACCCATCCCTATGACACGCCCGAGATCATCGCAATTCCCATCGTCGGCGGCGAGGCGCGATATCTCGACTGGATCGCCGCCGAGACGGCCCCGAGCTGACCGCCGGGCGCGCTCGCTCGTGCCGCTGCTGGCAATCGCGTTCGCAACGGCGCACGCCGAGGGCATTGCGTCGCTTGCGCCGAAGCTCCTCCCGCCGGAGCGCGCATTTCACCTGTCAGCGCGCGCGCTCGACGCGAGCACGATCGAGGCGCGCTTCGACGTCGCCGACGGCTATTACCTGTATCGCGACAAAATGCAGTTCACCACCGAGCCTGTTCCTGCCGTGAAGCCCGACCTGCCGCCCGGCAAGCCCAAGCACGATGCGTTTTTTGGCGATGTCGAGACGTACCGCGGCGAGGTGGTCGTCCGGGTGCCGCTCGCGCAAGCGGCCGCAGGCAAGACGATCACGTTGCACGCCAATTCGCAAGGCTGCGCCGATGTCGGCGTCTGCTATCCCCCCAATCCACAGCAGCTCACGCTTGCGATCCCGCTGGGCGGCAAGCCGGGCGCCTTCGTCGAGGCGGGAAGCAAGGGATGGTTCAAGTGAGAGCCATCCCGCCGCTTGGCGCATCTCCGGCTGCGCCATCGAATGCACGGCCACGCCGGCGGCTGCTGATCGTCGGTGCGGTTGCAGCGGCGGCGCTCGCTCTGGGCGCCGGCTCGGCGTATTTCGTCCACGACGCCAACGACGCCAGCCGCGACGGCTCGGCGGTGCTCGGTCTCGTGCTCCCCGATCTGCAGGGCCAGCAGC
>DASSVX010000147.1:0-26559 GCA_035705655.1 Casimicrobiaceae bacterium | reverse complement strand
GCGGTTCACCGCCAGGTTCCATTCGCGCCGGAAGTAACCTTCTTCGCGAGCCTGGGTGTTGGCCGAAATGATCGGCAAGAACAGCGCGCACTCCCTGATGTGTCGGCGGATCGACGCATCCCACGCGTCACCCCCGCGCAGTGCGCTCTGGTCGAACCACACCTCGACGTTCATTGCCCGCAGCGCGTCGCAGATGTGCCGCGCGGCCTCCGCGTCCTGCGAGGCGTAGCTCAGAAAGACGGCTTGCGGGGAACTGCTCACGTACGGATAGTCGGGACCGACGCATGCTGCGACCCAGGGGGGCCAGGGTTGCCGTGGCCCCCGAGCAGGGCCGGCGCTGATTGTCACTCAATTGAATCGCGTTTACAAAGGACTCTTCGCAAGCGGCCGCGCGCTCGTGCGGCCCACACCTCCTCCTCACGCCACCAGCTGCGCCAGCGCCTTCCCTTCGCGATGCAGCTCGTCGAACCGGCCCTCCTCGACGAGCTGCCCGTCGGCGAACACGAGCACGCGATCGAACTCGCGCGCGAGCTCGGGCCGCGACAGCGACCACAGCACCGTGCGGCCCTTCGCCCATTCGAGCACCGCGCGCAGCACGCGGACCTCGGTGCCCGGATCGAGTCCCGACGTTGGCTCGTTGAACACGAGGATGTCCGGATTCTTGATGAGCGCGCGCGCGATCGCGAGACGTTGCCGCTCGGAATACGATAGACGCGATCCCGCGTTGCCCACGTCGAACTCGAGGCCGATGCGCACCACTTCGTCGCACATCCCTTCCTCGAACCCGATGTCGCGCACGAGCGCGCTGATGCGTCCCTGCGCGCTCGCCTGCTCGAACGCCACGCGGCCGAACAGGATGTTGTCCTGGATCGACAGCGCCGCGCTGAAGCGTTCGGGCTCGAAGAATTCGCAGATGTCGGCGCGGTCCTGGTAGCGCTGCCGGAAGGCGGCGCGCGCCCCCAGGATGCGATCGGGCATCGTGTCGTCCATCACGCCGAGACGATGCCGCGCTTTCACCAGGCGCAGTGTCAGCGCGAGGAGCCGTCCCTTGTCGCGCTCGGAAACGGCGGCGAGGCCGCGGCGTCCCAACTTCGTGACGAGCGTGCGGAACTCGGGCAGATCCTCGGGACTGATGAAGCTGTATTGCTCGAACAGGTTGCTGTCCGGGGCGACATCGGCGAACAGCTCGACCATCAGTGCCGCGATCTTCGCGCCGGCTGCATACAGGTCCTGCAGCACGCCTGCGTCCTGCAGCAGCGCCACGATCGCGGGATTCGACGCGAGCGCCCCCGGCTGGAAATCGGCGCGCCGTGGCGTGCCGAACAGAATGTTCTCGGCAATGCTCATGTTGTCGAAGTACGCGTCGCGGTCGAAGAATTCGACGCACGCTTCGAGATGCTCGGTTGAAACGCGCTCACGCACGCGCGCCCGGGCGGCCAGCGCCTTCTGCGCGAGCTCGGGATGGCGCCCGGGATTGGCCGTGCTGGCAAAGCCGAAGCCGATCACCTCGCGCTCCATCTCGACGAGCTTCAGCATGCGCACCGCGGCCGCGGTCAGCTCCGTCGCGTCGGCGACGCCCGCCGTCTCGTAGTCGATCCAGTCGGCGCGGATGTCATACGGGCTGTTGCCGGAGGCCACCGCGTCGCGCACGCGCTGCGCCGCGCGCTTCTCGCCGGCCTCGTCGTAGGCGGCCGCGTGCACCGGGCGATGCTTCAAGCCGTAATACAGGTTGTGTGCAAGCGTCCCCGTGAAGATGTGCGCGTTCTGCGCCGCATACGCGATGCGGCGTCCGGGAATCGCCTGGTGAACGTCGGCGAAGTTGACGCCGGCGACCTCGAGCCGTCCGCCGCTCGGCAGGTTGAGCCGCGCGACGAGTTGCGCAAGGTCCTCGCGGCCGCTGTTGCCGTTGCCGACGAGTGCCACGTGCTCGCCGGCGCCGATGTGCAGCGACAGCCGGTCGATGCGGTTGGTGACGCCGTTCTCGCTGTACATGAGCCCCGACGCCGCGATTTCGCCGGCCAGCGGCGGAATCGCTTCGGGCGGATCCTCGAGCAGCTTGCGATCGACCAGCCCCGGCGGCTCGAACTGCGAGACGATCTGCTCGTGCTTGATGCGCACGTCCTCCTTCGTCGCATACCAGTTGAGCAGCTCCTTCCACGGAGAGAGGATGTCCTTGTACGCGGCCAGCACGGCGACGAGCGCGCCGAGCGAGAGGCTGCCGCGGATCACGAGGTAGCCACCGACCGAATAGAAGAAGAACGGCGTGATCTGCGCGAGGAAGTTGTTCAGGAACTTGACGAAGAACTTGCGCTTGTAGATGTCGAAGCGGATGCCGTAGATCTTGCCGAGGCGCTCGCTGATATCGGCGCGCTCGAGCTCGGTCGTATGGTTGCCGCGTATTTCGGCGAAGCCAGCGACCGATTCGCCGATCCGGTCGGAGAGCTGGCGTGCGGTCTGCACGCGCTCCTTCGACAGCATGTTGATCCTGCGCTGCAGGCGCGGGATCAGCACCATCTGCGGCGGCCACAGCGCGATCGCGGCGATGCCGAGCCACGGGTCCTGCATGAAGATGAACAGGACGTAGGTGACGAGAAGCCCGCCCTGGAAGATCGGCAGCGCGAACGAGTCGCCGATGAAGCCGCCCACGGGTTCGGTCTCGGCCACGATCATCGGGATGATCTCGCCCGCCGACATCGTCTTGAACTGCGGCAGCGGGAAGCGCATCACCTGCCAGTAGAGATCGTGGCGCATGCGCCGCAGCGTGCGCTCGCCGATCACGCCCGAGTAAACGTTGATCCAGTACTTGAGCCCGCCGTTGATCGTGATCAGCAGCAGCAGGACGAAGGACAGCGCCATCAGGTACGTGATCTGGGTCACGTGAAGGCCGAGGAACGTCTCGGGGATCTTCTTGCCCTGAATGGCGTTGTTGACGATCCGCTTCGGCAGCTCGAGATTCACGTAGATCAGCGGAAAGCTGATCGACGTCAGCAGGAGCAGGAATATCTGATCGCGCCAGGTGTGGCGGAGGATGTAACGAAAGAGGGAGCGGTCCATGCTTTCGCGGAAGCGAACGCGCCACGCGGCTGGCGGGTGGCCCTTGTCGCCGCAGCGCGTCGCTTGCCGATGATGTTAGCATCTGCGGCTCCGGGAATCCTCATCGCGCCACTGCGTGCAAAGCCTACCCCCTATGCCGCTTGGCAAGGTGGCCCCCGCGATCGCCGGTGGATCGATTGGCGTCGTGCTCAAGGGCTATCCCCGGCTTTCGGAGACGTTCGTCGCGCAGGAGTTGCGCGCGCTCGAGCAGCGCGGGCTTTCGCTTGCCCTCTTTTCGCTGCGCCGCTCGACCGACGCGGCGGCGCATCCGCTGCACGACGAGATCCGGGCGCCGGTGACGTACCTGCCCGAATATCTGCACCATGGGCCGCTGCGCGTGTTTCGCGCGTGGCGCAAGGCGCGCCGGCTGCCCGGCTATCGCAGCGCCCTTTCCGCCTGGCGCAAGGACCTGTGGCGCGATCGCACCCGCAACCGCGCGCGCCGCTTCGGGCAGGCACTGGTGCTCGCGAGCGAAATGCCGAACGACATCGTGCATCTGCACGCGCACTTCCTGCACACGCCCGCGTCGGTCGCACGGTACGCTGCCATGCTGCGCGGGGTCGGCTGGAGCGTTTCGGCGCACGCGAAGGACATCTGGACGATTCCCGAATGGGAGAAGCGCGAAAAGCTCGCGACGTGCACGTGGGCAACGACGTGCACCGCGTGCAACGCGACGCATTTGCGCGAGCTTGCGCCGCCGGCGCGGCCGGTCGACCTCGTCTACCACGGCATCGACACCCTGCGCTTTCCCGCACCGCGCAGCGTGCGCTCGACGGCGGACGGCCGCGGTCCGCGATCGCCGGTCACCCTCCTTGCCGTCGGCCGCGCCGTCGACAAGAAGGGCTTCGACGACCTGTTGCGGGCGCTTGCAACGCTCCCGGGAGAACAGCACTGGCAGTTGCTGCACATCGGCGACGGGCCGCGACGCCCGATGCTCGAGCGCATGGCGCGCGAGCTGCGTCTCGCCGATCGCATTCGCTGGCTCGGCCCGCAGGTGCATGCCGTCGTGCTCGACGCGTACCGAACGGCCGACATCTTCGTGCTGCCGTCGCGCATCGCGCCGGATGGTGACCGCGACGGACTGCCGAACGTGCTGCTCGAGGCACAAAGCCAGCGCGTGGCGTGCGTGTCGACCCGCGTGTCCGGAATTCCCGAGCTCATCGTCGACGGCGTGACCGGGCTCCTCGTGCCGCCGCGTGCGCCGCACGCGCTTGGCGCGGCGCTGTCGCGCCTCATCGCCGATCCGTCGTTGCGATGCGCGCTGGGCGACGCCGGCTATACGCGCACGACGACGCTGTTCTCGCTCGACGGCGGCGCCGATCGGCTCGCGCAGCGCTTCGCGTCCTGTCTGGCGCCTGCGTGAAAGTTGCGTTCTACGCGCCGCTCAAGGCCCCCGATCACCCGGTGGCGTCGGGCGACCGCGAGATCGCCCGTGCGCTGATGCAGGCGCTGTCGCTGGCCGGACACCACGTCACGCTCGCCTCGCGGCTCCGGAGCTTCGATGCGCGGGGGGATGCCGTGCGCCAGGCGCGACTTGCGCAGATCGGTGAGCGCGTCGGCCGGCGGCTGGTGGCGAAATACGCGGGCGCGAATCGTCCCGACATCTGGTTTACCTATCATCTTCATCACAAGGCGCCCGATTTTCCGGGCCCCGTCGTGAGCCGCGCGCTCGGCATTCCCTATGTCGTGGCGGAAGCGTCGATCGCGCCGCGCCGGCGCGATGGGGCATGGGCCGCCGGCTACGCATGCGCCTGCGCGGCGATTCGCGGCGCAGACACGGTGATCTTCGTGAATCCCGCCGACATCGGCGAAGTGCGCAAGGCGCGCGGGCAGGATGCGCCGTTCGCGATGCTCGCACCGTTCATCGACGTTTCGCGCTTTGCATCTCGACGCCCCGCACGCGCAACAAGCGCCGATGCGCCGACGCGCCTCATTACCGTGGCGATGATGCGCGAAGGCGTGAAGCTCGCGTCGTACCGCGTTCTCGCCGGCGCTCTCGCCCTGGTGCGCGACCTGCCCTTCGCGCTCACGATCGTCGGCGACGGAACCGCGCGAGCGAGCGTCGAATCGGCATTCGCGAGGTTCGCCGATCGGGTGACGTTCGCAGGCGCGCGCTCGAAGGACGACGTGGCGGCGCTGCTCCAGCGTCACGATGTCTTCGTCTGGCCGGCGATCGGCGAGGCGATCGGCATCGCGTTCCTCGAGGCGCAGGCCTGTGCGCTGCCGGTGATTGCGGGCGCGACGCCGGGCGTGGCCGCGGTCATTGCGGCCGGCCGCGGTGGATTGGTCGTCCCGGCCGGCGACGTCGCCGCATTCGCAGACGCGCTACGCAAACTGATCGTCGACGCGCCGTTGCGCGAGCGCATGCGCACGGAAGCGTTCGCGCACGTGCGCGCGCACCACGATCTGCCGGCGGCCGCGCACCGGCTCGACGCGATCCTGCACGAGGTCGTCGCGCGGCATCGACGCGCGCATGCCGGCGCGGCGTTGTCATGCTGATCGCGTGCATCCGCCACGCGAGCACCGAATGGAACGCGACGGGACGGATGCAGGGTCGGCGCGACATTGCACTGAGCACGGCGGGTCGCGATGAAGTCATGCACTGGCGCCTGCCTGCCGACCTGCACCCATCGGTCGACTGGATCGCGAGCCCGCTTGCGCGCGCCGTCGACACCGCGACGAGGCTGCGCGGCCGGCCACCGCGTGTCGAGCCGGCGCTGATCGAGATGGACTGGGGCGCGTGGGAAGGCTGCCGCCTCGCGGAGCTTCGCGCCAGCCACGGCGACGCGTTCGCCCGCAACGAGCAGCGCGGCCTCGATTTCCGCCCGCCGGGCGGCGAAAGTCCACGCGACGTGGCCGCGCGCCTCACGTGCTGGCTTGCGACGCTCGACGCGGCAGGCGAGCCGATCGTCGCCGTCACGCACAATGGGGTGCTGCGCGCGATGCTCGCGATCGCGACCGGCTGGGACATGATGGACAAGCCGCCCGTCAAGCTCCGCCCGGCGACGCTGCACCGTTTCGCGCTCGGGGACCGCGAGAGGCTGGCCCTCGTCGAATGCAACGTCCCGCTTGCAACTGCATTCAGCGAGCCGCGCCCGGCTCTCCCGGCGTCGCGGCCGCCTGCGCCTTCTGCAACTCTTCCTTGAGCGAGGCCATCGCGCGCAGGTCGTTCGCGATATGCGCCGAAAGCTGGCGCATGACGTGCAACGCGCGATCGGGCCGGCCCGACGCGAGCCGGAGGAAAACCTCCGGCGAGACGCGCAGCGCGCGCACGGGCTTGCTCGCACGCACGGTTGCGCTGCGCGGCGCGTCGGTCAGCACGCCGATTTCGCCGGGCACCGAATTGCGGCCGAGCACGGCCACGACGAACTCCCCGCGAGCCGTTCGCGCGAGCACTTCGGCCTCGCCTTCGAGGATGACGTATGCGCAATCGGCGGGATCGCCCTGGCGCATCAGAATCTCGCCCGGCGCGAAGCAATGCAGCTCGCTCGTGAACGCGAGGAGCTTGAGCTCCGGCGCGGAGAGGCCGCTGAACAGCGGCACGTTGCGCAGCATCTCGGCTTCCTGCGACACATCCACGTCGGGTCTCCGTCGTCCTGGGCGGCTTCCGCGCGGCCGGCGCATGGCCGCGCCCACAGAATACGGCATCGCCGCCGGCAAGGGGAAGTCCCGATGACGACGTTCGACGACGAGTTCTATCGCGACATCCTCGCGGGGATGGCGGTCTACGCCGACAGCCGCTTCCTGCGCGATGTGCTCGCCACCGTCACCCGCCACCAGGAGCCCGGGATCGGCGTGGCGCTCAACAGGAACCAGATGGCGAGCAAGCGCTGGCTCGCCGACACGCTGCATGCGAGCGCCGGCGGCCGCTACGGCACCGTGATGATCCTGGGCGGGTGGATCGGCGCGCTCGCCGCGGTGCTGCTGCACGATCGGCGTTTCGCGATCGAGCGCGTCGTCAGCGTCGATGTCGATCCGCATTGCGCGCCGGTCGCCGAATCGCTCAATGCAACGCACGTCGACGCGGGACGCTTCGAGGCGCGGACGGCCGACATGCGCGAGCTCGACTACGCGAGCGAAGCGGCCGATCTCCTGATCAACACGAGCTGCGAGCACGTCGACGGATTCGGCCGCTGGTACGCCCGCGTGCCCGACGGGCAGCGGCTCGTGCTGCAGTCGAACGACTACGTCGCTGTTGCAGAGCACATCAACTGCGTGCCCGACCTGGCAGCGTTCAAGGCACAGGCGCCCATGCGCGACGTGCACTTCGCCGGGCAGCGTGCGATGCGCCGCTACTCGCGCTTCATGCTCATTGGCAGGAAATGACGGCGGCGGGTTGAAGCGCGAATGCTTGCTTCGCCCCGAGCCACACGACGGCGCGATGCAGGCACGCATGGCGCAGCAGGTCGTCGACGAAGTCGAACGCGGCGTCGGCAAACACGAGGTGATGCGTGAGGAGCCCCGTCGGCTCGTCCGGGTCGCACGCATGCGAGCGCCGTGCGGCAAGATGCGCGGTCATCCGCTCGAGCGCCGCGTCGGCGCCGATGAACGCGCGATCGCGCCGCCAGGCAATCGGGTCGACGTGCGTGTTGACCTGCGCAAGGCCCGGCGCTGCATCGCGTGTCGCGCGCGGTCCGAAGCGCGAGATCCCGGCGAAGCCGGCCGCCGCCAGGTGCGGCAGCAGCGCATCGCCCGCGCGGTTCCACGGCGGCACGAGGATCGGCGCAAAACGCTCGCCGAATGCCTGCGCGAGTCGTGCGCGGCCGCGGTGAAGCTCGTCCAGCCGGGCGCGCAGGTCGCGTCCGTCGCCAAGCTCGGCGCTGCGCTCCCCCGGCGGCGCATGGTTGCGGTGCGCGTAGCCGTGCTGCACGACGGTCGCCTCGTCGCAAACGCCGAGCGCGTCGACCAGCGTCGAATCGGCGGTTGCCGCAATCGCAGCGATCGTGACCGGCACCGCGTGCTCGCCTGCGATCGCGAACAGACGCCGCAGCGCCGGCGAATCGCTGCACGCGTCGTCGTCGCGGAGCCACAGCGTTGCGCGGCGGCCGAGCGCCTCCCAGCGGTCGAGCTCGCGAGCGAGCGCGTCGAAGCGCGTCATGCGGCCGTCTTCGCCGAGCGCAGCGATCCCGTTTCGAGCAGTTCCTGCACGAGCACCGCGGTTCGTGCGGCCCCGTCGCTCGCGAAGTCCCAGCGGGCGAAGTTGTCGCGCGTGCCCGCGACGTCGACGGCGGCCGCAAGCGCCGGCGGCGTGAGCGTGCGGTCGTCGACGACGACCGCATGCCCGAATTGCGCAAGCCGCGCCCCCCGCGCGCGCTGCTCGGTCTCGCCGTTGCCGGTGAACGGAACGATCACCGGCCGCGCGCCGCTCGTCACGACGTCCATCGTCGTGTTGTATCCCGCCTGCGAGATCGACACGAATGCCCGTCGCAGCAGGGCGGCGAAGTCGACGCGCGAGCGCTCGACAATGGCGTTGGCGCTGCCTGCACGACGCAACCGCTCCATGCCCGCCTCGGGAATGTTGGGGCCCGCGAGCACGCGCCACGTGAGATGGCCGAAGCGCGAGTGCTGCTGCGCGGCGAGCGCCGTTGCAAGCAGCTCGATGCCCACGCCGCCGCCACCGGCCGAAACGACGATCTCGTTGCGCACCGCCTGGTCGCTGGTCGTTTGCACCGCGTCGCCGAGAACGAATCCCGTGTAGTGCACGGGCGGGGTCAGGTCGTCGGCGAACGAAAAGGTGTCCTCGAACCGCGCGAAGCGCGGATCGCCGTGCACGAGGATCGCGTCGAACCAGCGCGCCGCCCAATCGAGCATTTCGCGCTCGCGCTCGCGTTTCGCCTGCACTTGCAGGATCTCGCGGATCGATGCGACGACGAGCGGCCGCGGGCGCGTGGCCTCGATGCGCTCGAGCAAGGGAAAGAGCTCGAAGCGCAGCGACCGGCGGCCGAACGGAAACGTCTCGAACAGCACCGCCGAGGGTCGCGCACGCTCGTACGCGTCGAGCACAAGCGCGCGCCGGCGTTCGCGATAGGCGTCGTCGATCGGCTCGAATTGCGCATCGCGCAGCGGCGTGAAGCTCGCATCGGAGACGCGGATCGGCGGCAGCTGGACCGTATGCACGTCCCGGGGGAGCCGCCCGCCGATCGGCATGCCGCCGGTGACGAGATGAACGTCGAAGCCCTTCATCGCCAGCGCCTCGGCGAGCAGGCGTGCGCGCATTAGGTGCCCGATGCCCAGCAGATGCTGGACGTAGATCATGACCGAACGCATCTGCGGCGCTGCGCTACGCGTCAGCCGCGGCGTGCTGGACGAATCAGCCAATCTGCGCGACCGCCCGCTCGCGCCGCGAAGTGCGCCGGCCGACGCGATCGGCGACGAGATCGGTGATCACCTCGAGGCCATCGAGCATCTGCAATGCGCCGCGCTCGGACGGTGCCGGCTGCTCGCCGAGATTGCGAAGAGCGTGCGTCATCAGGGCCGGCTCGTGCGGTCCCTCGGGATCGAGCGTATGCACGAGCCCGATCGCTGCGGCGCGCATCGCGCGCATCACCTGCTCGCGCCGCGGACGAACGCGCGGCACGAGGATCGCGCGCTTGTCGAGCGACAGGATCTCGCAGAACGTGTTGTAGCCGGCCATCGCGACGACGCCGACGGCGCGTTCCATCAGTATCTCGAGGTGGGTGTCGAACGTAAGCACCTCGATGCGTCCGAGGCGCTCCGCGCGCTCGCGAAAATACCGCTGCTGCTCGGGCGCCATGAACGGGCCGGTGACGATCAGCGCGCGCAGCGGCAGGTCCCGATCCTGCTCGTAGGCCGCGAGCACCCAGCCGAGCACGGCCATGCCGTCGTCACCGCCGCCGACGGTGACGAGCACGTAGGGATCGCGGTGGATCGGCGGCTCGTTCGTCTTGCGCTGCGGAACCGAGCGGCGGAGGTAGCCGGTGTAGACCATTTTCGCGCGCACGGCGGCGGGACACGCGACACCCTGCAGCGGGTCGGCGAAGCCTGCGAGGCCGTAGACCCAGATCTCGTCGTAGAGATGCTCGAGCGCGGGCAGCACCTTCTTGCGCTTCCATTCGCGCAGCAGGAGCGCCGGCTCGTCCATGATGTCGCGCAGGCCCAGCACGAGCGTCGTCCCGCGCGCCTTCAGCATGCGCAGCGTGCGCACCACCTCGCCGTTGAGGCCGAGCGGTTCCTTGTCGACGAGGAACAGGTTCGGCCGGAAGCTCTCGGCGGTCTGCTGGATGATCGCGGCGCGCATCGCCATCGTCTGGTCGAGGTCGATGTGCAGCCCGAGCGACTGGTATTCGCCGTTGGTCAGCTTGACCACCCCCGGGATGCGCACGAAATCGACGCGCGGCAGGAAGTCGAAGCTGCCGATGATCGGCGAGCCCGAAAGGATCAGGACCGACACGCCCTTGTAGCGATCGACGATCGCGTGCGCGATCGCGCGGCAGCGGCGCAGATGCCCGAGGCCGAAGCTGTCGTGGCTGTAGATCAGGATGCGCGCGTTGTCGAGTCGTTCCATGCCGATGTCCCCCGTCGGCGAGCCGTGTTGCGCCGCGGCCGGCTAGGATAGCGGACAATGGCACCGATGCATAACACGCCCGCGAAGGCACCCATCCCCGATTGGGAGGCGCGTTACCGGCGCAAGCGCGCGCATCGCGGCCGCGGCCTGGCCGACCTCGAGGAGCGCGTCGGCGACGTATGTGTCGAGATCGACCAGCGGCTCGCGGGCCGGCCCCGGGTGCGCGTGCTCGAACTGGGATGCGGGTATGCCATCGCGCTGCTCGACCTCGTCGAACGTTATGGCGCGCGGGTCGAGGTGTGCGGGATCAACCTGCGCGAGGACGCTGGACAAGCCGAGATCCTGCGCCGCGAGGCGAAGGCGCGTGGAATCGACGTCGACGCCCTCCCCAATCGGCGCCCGACCCTCGTGCATGGGGATGTCGCGCACGGCCTGCCCTTCGCCGACGATTCATTCGACGTCGTCGTGAGCCAGGTGGCGTGGCGGTACTTCCGCAACAAGATCGGCGTTCTGCGCGACGTCGTCCGAGTGTTGCGGGCGGACGGCGTCGGATTGATCGACGCCGACGAGTTCGATGCCAGGCTGCCGCCCGAATACGGACGGCTCGTCGAGATCTGGGACGAGCGCGTGCTCGTGCCGTTCGCCGATTACGTCGCGCATTCCGGCATGTCGTTCGTGCCCGTTGCGCGCGGACGCGCGCTGCGCCTCGTGAAGGCGGCACCGTTTGGCGAGGAACTCGTTCCTCGGCTGGAGATCGACACGCAGGCAATCGATCCCCGCTGGGATGGCATCAAATGCGTCTACGCGAAAGGGAGATCCGGGCAGGCCCCGGACCTTTAACCTGGTTTTGCGCAGCGGCAACCTGTCTCGCGCGGCGTAGCGTGCGGGAAGCGCGCGTTGTGCCCGTCAGCGCGGCACGAAGCCGATTTCCGTGAAGCTGCAACACAATTCAGCAAGTTTAACAGCAGCTTACAGCATGTGCGTCACAATGTTTTCCTGATCATCGCCGATTTTTACAATGCGTTGTATGTGACAGCGCAACCTATTGAATAAACATCATTATTAGTCGGGCATGATGTGTGCTTCGTGGGGACGCCACCACCACCTTCCCCGAAAAACAGTTTATGAACAAGCCCTGCGCCCGGATTGCAACAACGATGATGCTGGCGGCTTTCACCGCGATTCCGCTCGGCTTCGCCGCGACGGCCAGCGCTTCCATGCTGGTCTTCGATCTCGACGTCGACTCGTGCAGCGGCGGTTGCGGGCCCGCTGGTACGCTCTTCGGAACCGTAACGCTGTCGACGGTCGACGCCGATACGGTTCATGTCGACGTCGACTTGAGCCAGGCGCTCGTCTCGTATTTCATCCAGACCGGTGCCGGCTATGCGCTTACATGGAACGGGCCCAGCGGGGAGACCGTCTCGAACATGTCACCCGCGACCGGGTTCGACTTCCTCGGTTACTCGGACCCGGGCGCCAAGAAGGGCGGGTACTCGACCGGCGGCAACTTCGGCATTTTCAGTTACGCGATCGAATGCGACGTCGCGCCGAAGGACGCTGTCGACCCATTGGCTTACTGCGCTTCGAGCCCGGGTGGTGGCGGCGCGCAGTACAGCGATCTGTCGTTCGACGTGACGCTTTCGCCTGCCTTGACGCTCGCCAATTTCATGGCCACCAATCCGCAGGGGTTCTACTTCTCCGTCGATCTTCTCGGACCGAGCGGCAAGACCGGCGTCATCGGCGCCAACTCCTTCCAGGAGTGCAGTCCCACGACGCCGGGTTGCGTGGCGCAGGAATGCCTGCCGACCACGCCCGGATGCACTCCGTCGGTGCCCGAGCCAGGAACGCTCGCCTTGATTGGCGTCTCGCTCCTGTCCGGCTTGGCGTTCAAGCGCAGGCGCACGTACCACATCGTCTGATTCAGCCGGGTACCACCCGGGCGAAACCCGCCGCCTTTCCGGCGGCGTTTTCGCTTCCCCGAACCTGCTTCAATCCACGCTTGCGGTCGTGGCGACGACGCCCTGCGCTGCGAGAACATCGATTTCGCCGTCGTCGTAGCCGTATTCGTGCAGCAGCTCGCGCGTGTGCTCGCCGAGCATCGGTGCAGGGCGCGTGATCGACGTCGGCGTGCGCGAAAAATGCAGCGGGCAGCCGAGCGCCTTCGTGCTGCCGGCTTGCGGGTGCGCAAGTGCGACGACCGCCTCGCGCGCGAGCGTTTGCGGATGCTCGAGCGCTTCGCCGATCGTGTGCACGGGTCCCACCGGCACGCCGGCGGCATCGAAAGCCGCGATCCATTGCGCGTTCGTTCGCGTCGCGAGCATCGCGTTCATCGCGTCGACGAGCGCGGGCAGGTTCGCCATGCGCGCCGAATTGGTGGCGAAGCGCGGATCCTCGCGCCACTCGGGATGTCCGAGCACCAAGGCGATGCGCTCCCAGTTCGCCTGGTTCGCGCCGCCGATATTGATCCAGCCGTCGCGCGTATGGAACGCCTGATACGGCGCGGTCAGCAGATGCGCGGAACCCGCAGGACCCGGCGATTCTCCGGTGGCGAAGTAGATCGCCGCGTGCCAGTACGTCTGCTGCAGCGCGGCCTCCATCAGCGATGTGTCGACGACCTGGCCGAGGCCGGTGCGCAGCCTGTGCACGTAGGCGGCGAGGATGCCCGTGGCCGCAAGAATGCCGGCGTTGATGTCCGCGACGGAATTGCCGGTCTTCACCGGCGGGCCGCCCGGCTCGCCGGTGATCGACATCAGGCCCGCGAATCCCTGCGCGATCAGGTCGAAGCCGCCCTTGTCGGCGGCCGGGCCGTTGCGCCCATAGCCGGAGATCGCGCAATAGATGAGCCCCGGATTGATCGCCGACAGCACGTCGTAGCCGAGCCCGAGCTTCTCGAGCGTCCCGCGGCGAAAATTCTCGGTCAGCACGTCGGCATCGCGCGCCATTCGCAGCAGCACGTCGCGTCCCGCCGGAAGCTTGAGATCGAGCGCGATGCCGCGCTTGTTGCGGTTCAGCATCATGAACGGCGCCGACACGCCGTTGACGCGCGGCTCGCGATAGCCGCGCGCGTCGTCGCCGCCGGGAAGCTTCTCGACCTTGACGACGTCGGCGCCCATGTCGGCGAGCAGCATCCCGCACGTGGGTCCCGCCATGATCTGCGCGAGCTCGAGCACGCGCATGCCGCGCAGCGGGCCCGGATGCGGCGATGCGACGGCTGGCTTCGCCGTGGCCCCGGGGCGCGAAGCGTTCTCCATCAGCGCCCCTTGAACGCCGGCTTCTGCTTCGCGAGGAACGCCGCGTAGCCGGTGCGGAAGTCCTCGGTGTCGAAGCAGTCGAAGCATTCGTCGGCTTCCGCTTGCGAAATCGGCGCCGGATCGGCAAGCCGCCGGGCGAACTTCTTGTGCCACCGCGCGGCCAGCGGCGCACCTTCGGCGATGCGCGCGGCGGTGGCGGCGGCTTCGGCCGCGACATCGGCGTCGGGCACGACGCGCGTGACGAGTCCCTTCTGCTTCGCTTCCGCCGCGTCGAAGATGCGCCCCTCGAGCAGGATCTCCAAGGCCACGCCGGGCCCGACGAGACGCACGAGCGGCGCCATCTCCGCATACGCCATCACGAGACCGAGATTCTTAATCGGCGCGCCGAAGCGGCTCGATGCGCCGCAAATGCGCAGGTCGCACAGCGCCGCGATCTCGAGACCGCCGCCCACGCAGATGCCGTGGATCTGCGCGACCATCGGGATCGGACACGCCGCGAGCGCGCGTGCCGTCGCGTGCATGAACGCGCCATAGTCGCGTGCCTGCCGCTTGTTCGACCGCTCGTGGGCGAACTCGCCGATGTCGTTGCCCGGCGAGAATGCGCGCTCCCCCGCACCACGCAGGATGATGCAGCGAAGGTCGCGATCGCCGGAGAGCGCTGCGAAGGCCGCACCCAGATCGCGCCACATCAGCCTCGTCAGCGCGTTGAGCTTCTGCGGACGGTTGAGGGTGACGGTCGCGGTCGCGCCGTCGCGCGTGACGAGGATCTCGTCGCCCGAGGGTGGTGTCATCGGTAGAAGAGCTGGACGAGCCCGAGTCCCGTGACGGGCACGTAGGTGACGAGCAGGAGCACCGCGACGAGCACGGCGATGAACCACACGTTGACGCGCGTCACGCTCCAGATCGACGCCTTGGCGATCGCGCTCGCCACCATCAGCACGCTGGCGACCGGCGGCGTCTGCTGGCCGATGCCGAGGTTGACGGTGACGATCAGTCCGAAATGCACGGGATCGATGCCCACCGCGCGCACGAGCGGCATCACCACCGGCACGACGAGGATGATCGCTGCTGCGGAATGCAGGAACATGCCGAGCAGCAGGAACAGCACGTTGAGCAGCGCCAGGACGAGGTACTTGTTCTGCGTGAAATCCGACACCGCCTGCGCCAGATGCTGCGGCGCCTGCACTTCCGACAGGTAGGTGCCGAGCAGTGCGCTCGTCGCGACGAGCAGCATGACGACAGCCGTCTGCACGCCGCCCTCGATGATCGCGCGCCGCAGTTCGGCGACGTCCAGCTCGCGATAGATCACGAGCCCGACGAAGAGCGACGCGACGACGGCCAGCGCCGCACCTTCGGTCGCGGTGACGACGCCGCCGAAGATGCCGCCGAGGATGATGATCGGCAGCAGGAACGCCCACAGCGCCTCGCGTGCGGTTTTGCCGACGTTCGCCCACGAGAACGCCTGCTCGCGCGGCAGGTCGTAGCGACGCGCGAAGACGTACGCCATCGCCATCAGCCCGAGCCCGCCGATGATGCCCGGCACGATGCCGGCGACGAAGAGCTGCACGACCGACGTTTCCGCCATCACCGCGTAGAGGATCATCGGGATCGACGGCGGGATGATCACGGCGAGCGTCGCAGCCGACGACATCACGGCGGCCGCGAGTGGCGCCGGATAGCCGCGCGCCTTCATGCCGGGGATCAGGATCGATCCAAGGGCGGCGACGTCGGCCACCGCCGAGCCCGAGATCTCGGCGAAGAACAGCGATGCGCCGATCGACACGTGCGCGAGCCCGCCGCGGATCCAGCCGAAGACCGACGACGCGAACGCGATCAGCCGCCGCGAAATACCCGACGCGTTCATGATCGAGCCGGCGAGGATGAACAGCGGGATGGCGAGCAGCGGGAAGCTCGTGGCGCCGTTGTAGGTCACGACGGCCAGATTGGGCAGGATGTCGACGCCGTGCGTGGACACCATCGCGACCAGCGCGACGATGCCGAGCGACACGGCGATCGGCACGCCGATCAGCACGAGCGCCAGCACGGCCACGAACAGCAGCAGCATCGTCATGACAAACCGCTTTCGCTCGTCACTACGGGACGCCCCGCCTCAGTGCAGGCCTTCGGACAGCGACAGCCCGCCCGCGGGTTCGACCGGCCCGCGCCGGCGAACGAGATCGGCCAGGTGCAGCAGCTCGGCGATGACGATCAGCGCGGACGAGATCGGGATCACCGACTGCACGACGCTCATCGGGATTTCGGGAACGCTGACGAGTGCGTCGGTTGCGAGCACCGGCATGATCGCGATGCCGACGCCGCCGAGCAGCAGGAAGAATGCGATCACGAGAATCTGCGCGACGATGTTCACGATCCGGCGCGCGGCCCACGGCAGCGCATCGACGAGCTCGGGACAGCCGATGTGCGCGCGCTTCACCGACGCGAGCGCCGCGCCGTAGAACGTGAGCCAGGCGAGCAGCACCGAGGCGATTTCGTCGTACCAGATCAGCGACGCGCCGATCGCGCGGAACACGACGCCGAGCGTCACCTCGGCGAAGAGAATGATCATCAGCGCCGAGACCACCCACTCGAGGAAGCGGCCGTAACCGTTGCGGAACCCGCTCACTTCCGCAGGGCGTTCGCGCGCTCGATCGCGGCCGCAGCCCCGGGAACCTCCTTCGCGAACTCATCGTAAATCGGCTTGCTCGCGGCGACGAACGCGTCCTTGTCGACGTCGTTCACCTGCATGCCGGCCTGCTTCAGCTTGCCGAGAAGATCCTCCTCGTCACGCGCGGCCGTTTCGTACACGAAGGCCTGCGTTTCCTTCGCCGTGTCGGCGAGGACCTTGCGCACGTCGGCCGGCAGCGCCGTCCAGCGCTTGGTGCCCACGGTGAGGTACGCCGGCGTGTACACGTGCCCCGACAGCGACAGGTATTTCTGCACTTCCTGCAGCTTCGCCGAATAGATCTGCGTGAGCGGGTTCTCCTCGCCATCCATCACGCCGGTCTGCAGCGCGGTGAAGAGCTCGGAGAATTTCATCGGGCTGGGATTCGCGCCATACGCCTGGAACATCTTGACGCGCCACTTGCCTTCCGGCACGCGCAGCTTGATGCCCGTGAGATCCGCCGGTGACTTGATCGGATGCTTGTTGTTCGTGATGTGGCGCACGCCGTTCTCCCACACGGCGAGCACCGTGAGGCCCTTCTTCTCGATTGCAGGCTCGATCATCGGCCAGAAGACGTCCTTCTCGATGCGGCCCATATGGGCGCGGTCCTTGACGATATACGGCATCTCGAAGATGCCGGCGATGTCGACCTCGGAGCTCATCACGGTCGACGGCAGCGCCATGTCGAGCGTGCCGAGCTTGAGCTTCTGGATCATCTCCTTGTCGCCGCCGAGCTGGCTCGAGCCGTAGACGATGACCTTCGCCTTGCCACCGAGCTTTGCGTTGGCACGTTTGGCAAATTCGTCGGCACTCTTCTGGAAGAGCGAGCCGGGCTCGCCGACGTGACCGAGCTTGATTTCGGTCTGCGCGAGTGCGGCCGGTGCAACAAGCGCCGCACAACCGGCCGCCACGATCACGAGCGCGGCGCGCCGGGTTGCGCGAAGCGCGTCGACAACAAAATGTTTCATCGTTCCTCCTTGGACGGCTGTCGTCCGGATACTACACAATGTCCGGGATCGGTCACAAGGCAGCCCGGCGTCGCGCCTTCTATAATCGGCGCAGCGTGCGCGTGCGTTTGCCATTGGCGCATCCCGTTCCACCAGGCGACAGCAGCGAGGCCGGCGGCGTGAAATCGCCCGACGTACAACCACTCGTGTTTCATCCGCGCGGCGACGACGCGGCGTGGCAACGATTGCGTCGCGCCATCCGCGGTACGCTCCTCACCGACGTCGCGTCGCGCGGTCGCTATGCCACCGACGCGTCGATCTACCAGGTCGAGCCAATCGCGGTGCTCGTGCCGGAAGACGACGACGACGTGCGCGCTGCAATGGAGCACTGCGCCGAAATGCGCCTGCCGATCCTGCCGCGCGGCGCCGGCAGCTCCCAGTGCGGCCAGACGGTGGGTGCGGCACTCGTGATCGACCACAGCAAGCATCTCGATCGCGTCGTCGCGTTCGACGCCGAAGCGGGCACGGTTACGGTCGAGCCGGGAATCGTGCTCGATTCACTCAACGCGTGGCTGCGCCGGCACGCGCTGTGGTACCCGGTGGACGTGAGCACGTCGGCGCAGGCGACGCTCGGCGGCATGGCAGGCAACAACTCGTGCGGCTCGCGCTCGCTCGCGTACGGCAACATGGTGCACAACGTCGTCGCCATCGATGCGCGCCTGTCGGATGGCACCGAGGCATGGTTCGGTCCGGAGCATGCGATGCGCGAGGCGTCGCCGCGGGTGCACGAGCTGCTCGGAAGCCTGCGCGATATCGGGTTGCGCGAGCGCGACGAGATCGAGCGCGTGGTGCCGAAGGTGCTGCGGCGCGTCGGCGGGTACAACGTCGACGTCTTCAATCCGCAGAGCGTGCGGCCGTACACCGCCGACGGCGCGGTGAATTTCGCGCAGCTCCTCGTCGGCAGCGAGGGGACGCTCGCCTGGACGCGCACGCTGACGCTGCAGTGCGCGCCGCTTCCGCGCCACCGCGCGCTCGGCGTCGTCAACTTCGCCACGCTGCACGACGCAATGGATTCGGCGCGTCACCTCGCCGCACTCGGGCCGTCCGCCATCGAGCTCGTCGATCGCACGATGATCGACCTCGCGCGCGGTAATCCCGCCTTTGCCCCGGTGATCGAGCGCGCGCTGATCGGCGCGCCGCAGGCGATCCTCCTCGTCGAATTCATCGCTGACGACGAAACGGCCGTGCTGCGCAAGCTCGACGATCTCGACACGCTGCTTGGCGACATCGGATTGGCGAAGCGTCTCGTCAGGATGCCGGCTGCGGATGCGCAGAAAGCGCTGTGGGACGTGCGCAAGGCGGGTCTCAACATCATGATGAGCCTGCGCGGCGACGGCAAGCCGGTGTCGTTCATCGAGGATTGCGCCGTCCCGCTCGAGCACCTTGCGGCCTACGTCGACCGGTTGACCGGGATTTTCGCGCGCCACGGCACGCGTGGCACCTGGTATGCGCACGCGTCGGTCGGCACGCTGCACGTGCGGCCGATCCTCGACATGCGCCGCGACGGCGCGGAAAAAATGCGTGCCATTGCCGAGGAAACCGCCGCGATCGTGCGCGAATACAAGGGCGCATTTTCCGGAGAGCACGGCGACGGGCTGGTGCGCAGCGAATGGGTGCAGTGGCAATTCGGGCCGCGCCTCACGCAGGCGTTCGAGCGCATCAAGGACCTGTTCGATCCGGCGGGCCTCATGAATCCGGGCAAGATCGTCCGTGCGTCGCGCATGGACGACCCGACGCTCTTCCGCTTTGCTCCGACGTACCGGACGGTCGCACTCGACACCGGCCTCGACTGGTCGGCGTGGAACGTGCAAAGCGACGCGATGAGCGGCGCGATCACGCCGCCGGGCAGCGGCGGCGACGCCGCGCAGGGCTTTGCCAAGGCGGCCGAGATGTGCAACAACAACGGTCACTGCCGCAAATTCGATGCGGGCACGATGTGTCCGAGCTATCGCGTGACGCGCGACGAGATTCACCTGACCCGCGGGCGCGCCAACACGCTGCGCCTCGCGCTGTCGGGGCAACTCGGCGATACGTTCGCTTCCGACGCGGTGCGCGAAGCGCTCGACCTTTGCGTGAGCTGCAAGGGCTGCCGCCGCGAATGTCCGACCGGCGTCGACATGGCGCGCATGAAGATCGAGTTCCAGTACCAGTGGCGGCGCAGTCACCGCATGCCGCTTGGCGATCGGCTGATCGCGCATCTGCCGCGCTGGGCGCCCTACGCGTCGTCCGTTGCGCCGCTTCTCAACCTGCGCGACGCCGTCCCGGGCCTTGCGCGCCTGCTCGAGCGCCCGACGGGCATCGCTGCGCAGCGATCGTTGCCGCGCTTTCGCTACAACACGTTCTTCCGCGACTATCGTGATGGCGCAGCACATGACCTCGCGCCCGTCGACGTCGTGCTGTTCGTCGACAGCTTCACCAATGCCTTCGAGCCCGAGAATGCACATGCCGCGCTGCGCGTGCTCCGCGCCGCCGGTTATCGCGCCGAAGTCGCAACGCCGTCGGCAAACGACGCCCAGCGTGCGCGCCCGCTGTGTTGCGGGCGCACCTTTCTCGCGTACGGTTTGGTCGATGAAGCCAGGCACGAGGCGCGGCGCGTCATCGACGCGCTTGCACCCTGCGTGGCGGCGGGAGCGACGATCGTGGGACTCGAGCCTTCCTGCCTGCTGTCGCTGCGCGACGAATTCCTCGCATTGCGCCTCGGCGACGCGGCGCAGCGCATCGCCGAGCGCGCGCTCCTGATCGAGGAATTCCTGGCGCGGGAACGCGCGGGTGGCAAGGCGCGCATTGCGCTTGGCGCCCTGCCCGAAAAGCGCGCGCTCGTGCACGGACACTGCCACCAGAAGGCGTTCGACGCCGCCGGGGCCACCGTCGACGTGCTGCGCTGGATACCGGAGCTTGCGGTCGAGCCGATCGAGTCGAGCTGCTGCGGGATGGCGGGATCGTTCGGCTATGCGGCCCGTCACTACGACGTGTCGATGCGCATGGGCGAGCTTTCGCTCCTCCCCGCGGTGCGAAGTGCCGGTGCGGACACGCTGGTGGTCGCCGACGGGACGAGCTGTCGTCACCAGATCGCCGACGGAACGCGCGAAACGGGGGAGCGCCAGGCCGTGCACGCGATTCGCGTGCTCGCGCGATCTGTCCAACGCGCAAGCGGACCGGAACGACGACGAAGACGCACCGATCGCCTGCGCGACGCGCTTGGCGTGCCGGTGCGCGACAGGGGCTAGACAGTGGCCGAGCCCGATCACCGTGCGATCGCGAGCGGCACGCTCGCGCATTACGAAGCGCAGGCGCAGGCGTTCCGCGATGCGACGCGCGACCACGACGTCAGGCAGAACGTCGATGCGCTGCTGTCGCGCATCGATGCTCCTCCGCCGTTCACGATCCTCGACCTCGGCTGCGGACCCGGACGCGACCTTTGCACATTCACCTCGCTTGGCCACGTTGCCGTCGGTCTCGACGGCACGGCGAGCTTCGTCACCATGGCGCGCGAAGCGAGCGGCTGCGATGTCTGGCAGCAGGATTTCCTGCAGCTCGCACTGCCCGATTCACGCTTCGACGGCGTGTTTGCCAACGCGTCGCTTTTTCACGTCCCGGTCGCGGCGCTGCCGCGCGTGCTGGCCGAGATTCGCGGCACGCTGAAGCGGGGCGGCGTCCTGTTCGCGTCCAATCCGCACGGCCATAACGAGGAAGGCTGGAACCGTGGCCGCTACGGTGCCTATCTCGATTTCACGACGTGGTCAGCGCACGTGACCGGCGCGGGCTTCACGCTGCTCGATCACTACTACCGCCCGAGCGGTCGACCGCGCGACCAGCAACCGTGGCTTGCGACGGTGTGGCGCAGGGCCGGCTGAATCCGGGCTAGCTGGTTTCGGCCGGCGGCGGTTCGGCGTCGCCTGGCGTCTGCGCAGCGGCGCGGTCGAGCTTCTTCTGCTTTTTCTCTTCCTTTTTGCGTTTTTTCTCAAGCTCTTTCTGGCGTTTCTGGAACTCGAAATTGGGCTTGGCCAAGTTTTGCGTCCTCGTGCATGTGGACGAGATTGTCCACGCTCCGGTTTTACCGCAAATGCGACCGCAGCGCCACCTCGTGCGCGCGTCCGGCGATTTCGTCCGCCCGCATCGAGCGCATCAGCGCGTAGGCAGCACCGATTCGACGAGCGCGTCGCAGCGGCCGGGCGACGACGGGCACGAGATCGTGCCGGTGGCCGGCTGGAAGTTGCGCACGCTGTAGTAGTACGTCGCACCGGCGTTCAACAACGGGTATCCGGGACGCGGGGCGGCGGTGAACTGGATCGTGTTCGAGTTGCCCGACTGACGCGCAACCGGACCGTTCGCGCCCGATGGGTCGGTCGCGCGAAAGTCGCACGGCGTGCGGGAGATCGTTACCTCGCGTACGACGGTTGGACCCGAGAATTCGACCGAAGACATCGAGCCCACGCTCGCCGCGGACATCGTGGCGGGCACGACGAAGTGCACGGTCCAAGCGCCGTTCCAAGCGAACGCGGGCGCCCGCATCAGCACGCTCTCGACGCGCACGGATTGCGAGCCCACGTCGCTGTAGAGATAGCTCGGGAACGACCCGCACAGTCCCGGCGGCGCGGCGCTTGTCACCCAGTTGAGCGACAACGTTACCGGCGCGCTGCTGCCGCCGGCGTTGCGGGCGATTACCGAGTAGGTGTGGACCCCGGGGGTCGACTCGTGCGCGATGCACGTGCGCGTGGTGCTCGAGCAGCCGTTCCAGCTGTAATTGCCGATGCTGGCGTCGCAGTTGACCTCGAGCGCGGCAAAGCCGTTCACGGTGGGCGGATCCGTTTGCGACGTGCGCGCGATCGTGCATTTCGGCGCGGAAGGCAGCGGCTGCCATAGCACGCCGACGCTCGCCGGCGCGCTCGCACCGGTACCGTTTCGCGCGATGACCGAGTACGTGACCGATCCGGCGGTGGCCGACGTCGCGCTGCACTGCGCCCCGGTGCTCATGCAGTTCGTCCAGGTGAACGCAACGGGCGCGTTCGTGCATGACGCCGTCAGCGTGACCGTGTCGCCGATGTGTGCCGACGTACTCGACGCCGAAACGATGCAGGCGGGCACGCCCGCCGCGGTGCCCCCGCCCGGCGAGCACATCGCGACCGGCATCGGTGGCGGACCGTAGCCTTCGGCCACATAGCCCTTGGCGACCATTGCCTGCAACGTGGCGGGGTCGGTGGTGAAGCGATGGTTCGAATCGACGCGACCGTTCCATGCCCGGTACACCGGCACGCTGTTGGCAGGGCACTGCCCGGTGGCGGCATCGGGCAGGAAGATGCCGAAGGCGTTGTCGGTTTCCTCGACCCACACGCCGGGAAAGCGTTGCAGGACCGCCGCGCATTCGGCGGCCGATGCCGAATAGAAATGCGAATCGAGGCCCGCTGCGGGAATGCCGTAGAAACGGCACACGGGCAACGCGCCGGCCATCGGCGTCGCCGGATCGAACACCGTGAAGTGCTGGCCGGTACGCTGCCAGCCGGCAAAGGCGCCGGCGTCGAGCGGCGCGATCTCGTCGGCGAGTGCCGTGACGAAGTAGTGGTCGAGCGTGGCGTTGTAGTACTCGATCGCCTCGAGCGTCGCCGCCCGCGCCGACACGCACAGCAGCATCGACAATGCGATCGTCCATTTTCCTGCGCAGCGAATCATCGGGGAGAACCTCGAGGCGGCGCGCGGCGCCGGTTGTTCGTTCGGTAGTCAACGGACCGATCGGAGGCACCGTCAGTTCCCCGTCCCGCACCGGGCCCGACGCTCGATTTGCGCATGCTATGCTGATTTGGCCGATGCGCGAAGCGCGCGCCTCGCATCCCGACTACCGCGGATCGGATGCACAGGGAGGATCGATGACACAGCCACTTCGTCGCTTGCTGCTCGCTCTTGGATGCACGCTCGCGCTTGCCGCCGGTGCGTCCGCACAGACGCTGCGAATCGGGCTCGCCGAGGATCCCGACGTCCTCGACCCGACGCTCGCGCGAAGCTTCGTCGGGCGCATCGTGTTCTCCGCACTGTGCGACAAGCTGTTCGACATCGACGAAAAGCTCGCTATCGTCCCGCAGCTTGCCGCGAGCTACCAGTGGTCGCCCGACAACAAGGCGCTCACGATCAAGCTGCGCGACGGCGTCGTATTCCACGACGGCGAGAAAATGGACGCTGCCGCGGTGAAGTTCAGCCTCGAGCGGCACAAGACGATGCCGGGCTCGAACCGGCGCGGCGAGCTCGCGCCGCTTTCGAGCGTCGACGTCGTGGATCCGCTGACCGTGCGGCTCAACCTTTCGGCGCCGTTCTCGCCGCTGCTCGCGCAGCTCGCCGATCGCGCCGGCATGATCGTATCGCCGAAGGCCGCGCAGGCCGAAGGCGACAAGTTCGGCGCCAAGCCGGTGTGCGCAGGCCCGTTCCGCTTCGTCGAGCGCGTCGCGCAGGATCGCATCGTGCTCGAGCGCTTTCCGAATTACTGGGACAAGGCGAACGTGCACTTCGATCGGATCGTCTACCTGCCGATTCCCGATTCGACGGTGCGCCTCGCGAACCTGCGCTCGGGCCAGCTCGACTTCATCGAACGGCTTGCACCCTCCGACGTTGCCCAGGTGAAGGGCGACGCGCGCTTCAAGCTGACGAAGATCACCGAGATCGGCTACCAGGGCATCACGATCAACGTCGGGAAAAGCGAACTCGCGCAGAAGAATCCGCTCGGACGCGACCCCCGCGTGCGCGAAGCGCTCGAGTTGGCCCTCGACCGCGACGGCATCGTGCAGGTGGTGATGGACGGCGAAGCCGATCCGGGGAACCAGTGGGTGGCCGACACGAACACGTTCTATGCGAAGAACGTTCCGATGCCGAAGCGCGATGTCGAGCGGGCGAAGGCGCTGCTGAAGGAAGCGGGCGTGGCGAATCCGTCGTTCACGCTGATGACGCCGACCACCGCCGATGCGCAGCGCATTGCGCAGGTCGTGCAGGCGATGGCGCGCGAAGCGGGCTTCGACGTGAAGATCCAGTCGACCGAGTTCGCCACGTCGCTCGATCTCGCGGACAAGGGGCAGTTCGACGCGTACGTGCTCGCATGGAGCGGGCGCGCCGATCCCGACGGCAACATCTTCAGCTTCGACGCCTGCAAGCAGCCGCTCAACTACGCGGGCTACTGCAAGCCCGACGTCGACGATCTGCTGAAGCGCTCGCGCACGACCCTCGACACCAACGAGCGGCGCAAGGTCTACGCCGAGCTTGCCGCGATCGTGCTCAAGGACCGGCCGATCGTCTACCTGTATCACCGCCACTGGCTGTGGGCGTACGCGAGCAAGCTCGACGGCCTGCGCCCGATTCCCGACGGCCTCGTTCGCGTGACGGGGCTGCGGTTCAAGTGACTGGACTTCGGTACGAATGAGTCCCGGGATCAGGCACGCATTTCTCGCTGCGGCAGCGGGATGCCGGCGCCCGGAGCGCGAAACGCGTGGCTGACCGCTCTCGATGATCGCGTATCTCGTCCGCCGGGTCGCGACGATCGTGCCAACGCTCGTCTTCGCGTCGATCCTCATCTTCGCGCTGCAGCAACTGCTTCCAGGCGATCCTGCGATGGTGCTCGCGGGCGAGGAGCGCGACCCGGCGGTGATCGCGCATCTGCGCGAAACGCTTCATCTCGACCAGCCGTTCCCGGTCCGCTATCTCTACTGGGTGCGCGGCGTCGTGCACGGCGATCTCGGCGAATCGCTGCGCATGCAGCAGCCGGTGCGCACGTTGATTGCCGAGAAGCTGCCCGTGACCCTCGAGCTCGCGTGCATCGCAATCGTCATCGCGCTCGCGATCGGCATTCCGGCCGGCGTCGTATCCGCCGTGCGCCGGGGCAGCGCCTGGGATTACGGCGCCAACGTGGTTGCGCTGTGGGGATTGTCGACACCCAACTTCTGGCTCGGCATCATGCTGATCCTGCTCTTTTCGGTGACGCTCGGCTGGCTGCCTGCCTCCGGATACGTGAGCCCTTTCGAGGACTGGCGCGCCAATCTGGCGGCGATGATCATGCCGGCGTTCGTGCTCGGCAATGCCATCGCCGCGGTGCTGATGCGCCATACGCGCAGTGCGATGCTGCAGGTGCTGTCGTCCGATTACGTGCGCACGGCGCGCGCGAAGGGCGTGCGCGAGCGCGACGTGATCCTGAAGCACGCACTGCGCAATGCGCTCATTCCGATCATCACGCTCGGCGCGCTCGAATTCGGCACGCTGCTGTCGGGCGCCGTGCTGACCGAGCAGGTCTTCACCATTCCCGGATTCGGCAAGCTGATCGTCGACGCCGTGTTCAACCGCGACTTCGCCGTCGTGCAGGGCGTCGTATTGTTCACCGCCACCGCGTACATCGTGCTGAACCTCGTCGCCGACATCCTGTACGCCGTCGCGAACCCGCGGATGCGCGTCGGGTAGCAACGCATGGCCGCCGTCGCCGGGACGCCGTCGATCGTCGCGCCCGCAGTGCATTCGGCGGCGCGCGCGCATCCGCTGCGAAGGCTGCTCGCGCGCCCCGCCGCCGCGGCGGGCGTCATCGTGATCGGCGTGTTCGTCGTTGCGGCCGTGCTTGCGCCGCTGATCGCGCCGTACGATCCCATCGCCACCAACTTCGCCGCCGTGCGCAAGGCGCCGAGCGCTGCGCACTGGTTCGGCACCGACGAGATCGGCCGCGACGTGCTGTCGCGCGTGATCTTCGGCGCGCGCGCATCGCTCGAGGCGGGCGTGCTGTCGGTGCTGATCTCGCTCGCGATCGGCGTCCCTGCCGGTCTTCTCGCCGGCTACGCGGGCGGCAAGGTCGACATGCTGATCTCGCGCGTGACCGACGCGTTGCTCGCCTGCCCGTTCCTCATTCTCGCCATCGCGCTGGCCGCCTTTCTCGGGCCGAGCCTCGCCAACGCGATGATCGCGATCGGCATCTCGGCAACGCCGGTGTTCGTGCGACTGACGCGAGGCACGACGCTTGCCGCGAAAGCCGAGGATTACGTGCTCGCGGCACGCGCGATCGGGAATTCG
>DASSVX010000146.1:0-10857 GCA_035705655.1 Casimicrobiaceae bacterium | reverse complement strand
CCTTCACGTGCTGCGATCCCTGGACCTGCGCCTTCTCCGCCTTCCACACCTCCTCCAGGTCGGCGTACTCGCGCTCCAGGCGCCCGATCTCGTCCTCGAGCGCGGCGAGACGCCGCTGCGACGCTTCGTCCTTCTCCTTCTTCACCGCCTCGCGCTCGATCTTGAGCTGGATCATCCGCCGGTCGAGCCGGTCCATCGCCTCGGGCTTCGAGTCGATCTCCATCTTGATCCGCGCGGCCGCTTCGTCGATCAGGTCGATCGCCTTGTCGGGTAGAAAGCGGTCGGTGATGTAGCGATGCGAAAGCTCGGCCGCGGCGACGATCGCCGGGTCGGTGATGTCGACGCCGTGGTGGATCTCGTAGCGCTCCTGCAGGCCGCGGAGAATCGCGATCGTCGACTCGACGGACGGCTCGTCGACCAGCACCTTCTGGAAGCGTCGCTCGAGTGCCGCGTCCTTCTCGATGTACTTGCGATATTCGTCGAGCGTCGTCGCGCCCACGCAGTGCAACTCGCCGCGCGCGAGCGCGGGCTTCAGCATGTTGCCGGCGTCGATCGCGCCCTCGGCCTTGCCGGCGCCCACCATCGTGTGCAATTCGTCGATGAAGACGATCGTGCGGCCGGCATCGGCCGCGATGTCCTTCAGCACGGCCTTCAGCCGTTCCTCGAACTCGCCGCGGTACTTGGCGCCCGCAAGAAGCTGCGCCATGTCGAGCGACAGGACACGCTTGTTCTTGAGCGTCTCCGGCACCTCGCCGTTCACGATGCGCTGCGCAAGACCCTCGACAATCGCCGTCTTGCCGACGCCGGGCTCGCCGATCAGCACCGGGTTGTTCTTCGTGCGCCGCTGCAGGATCTGGATCGTGCGGCGGATTTCGTCGTCGCGGCCGATCACTGGGTCGAGCTTGCCTTCGCGGGCGCGCTCGGTGAGGTCGAGCGTGTACTTGGCGAGCGCCTCGCGCTGACCTTCGGCCTCCTGCGAGTCGACGTTGCCGCCGCCGCGCACCGCGTCGATCGCCGCTTCGAGCGACGCCCGCGTGAGCCCATTGTCCTTCAGCAGCCGTCCCGTGGGTCCCCTGTCGTCGGTGAGTGCCAACAGGAAGAGCTCGCTCGCGATGAACTGGTCGCCGCGCCGGGTCGCTTCCTTGTCGGTGAGATTGAGCAGGTTGTTGAGATCGCGCGAGATCGTGATCTCGCCGCCGGTGCCCGAGACCTTCGGCAGGTTGTTGATCTCGGTGCGAAGACCGGCTTGCACGCGCGGCACGTTGACGCCGGCGCGGGCGAGCAGCGATGCGGTGCCTCCATCCTCCTGAGCGAGCAATGCGGCGAGCAGGTGTTGCGGCTCGATGAAGCCGTTGTCGTGGCCGAGGGCGAGGCTCTGGGCGTCGGCCAGGGCCTGCTGGAACTTGGTGGTGAGCTTGTCGAAGCGCATGGTCGAAAGAGGGACGGAATTGGACGAATGGCAAAGAAATGAGGCAATCCGGCACGTGTTTCAAGCGCCGGAAGGCCTTTATCGCGAGAAAACAGGCACCCGTTTCGCCGACGCGACGGTGCTACCATCGAAACGGCGCCTTGCCACGACAGCCACGATGACCGAACCGCCGCGAACGCCTCCTCCCGCGCAGGATCCAGCCACGACCCCTCCTCCGCCGCGGCAGGCGACACTCCGCCAGATCGTCGGTGCCGTTTTCTGGAGCTTCTTCGGCGTGCGCACGGGCGACGCGATGCGGCGCGATATCGTCACGATCAAGCCGCACCAGGTGATCATCGTCGGCATCCTGATCGCCGCCGGGCTCGTCGTCGCGCTGCTGATCCTCGTGCGCATCATCACGCGCAACGCGTGATCGGTCGGCGCGTGCTGCCGAGCCGACAATCCGCCTTGCAGCCGGCATGCTGCCCGCCTAGACTTGCGCCTCGGCCGGTTGCCCTCCTTGGCAACGCCGAATTCGTGAAGGAGCAAACGATGCAACGTATGCGATCGATCGCCGCGGCGGGCGCTGCCGCGGCGGGCCTTGCGCTGATGGTTCTACCCGCTGCCGGCGCCGCGGCCGACGAGTTCAGCCAGAGCCAGATTCAGCGCGGCTTCGAAATCAATCCGGTGCCGCTCGATCTCAGGGGCAAGAATCGCGCGCTCGTCGGCCTCGGCAGCTACATCGTCAACAGCGGCGGCTGCAGCGAGTGCCACACGAATCCGTCGTTCGCTCCTGGCGGCAATCCGTTCTTTGGCGAGCCCGAACAAGTCAATACCGCCGGGTACCTGGCGGGCGGGCAGCACTTCGGGCCCTTCACGTCGGCGAACATCACGCCCGACGCGCTGGGCCGTCCCGCCGGATTGACACTCGAGCAATTCATCTCGACGCTGCGCACGGGACACAATCCGCTCGATCCGCCGGGCACGCTGCTGCAGGTGATGCCGTGGCCGTCGTTCGGCAAAAAGACCGACCGCGACCTGACGGCGATCTACGAGTATCTGCGCTCGATCCCTTCGATCGAAAACGACAACAATTAGCCTTTGGAGCGCGAGGCGGCCCTGCCCGGGCTCGCCTTGCCGTCAGCGACGGGCGATCGCGCCGAGCGCCTCGGCGGCACGCACGAGCTGTTCCTCGGTCGTCAGGACGTCCGGGCAAAGCCGCAGCCTCTCGCCCCGTGCATCGGCGACGATGCCGCGCGTCGCGAGCGTCGCGCACCACGATTGCGCGCGCGGATCGGTGACGACGACGAATGCGCCATGGTCCGGGGAGCCGCCTTGTGCGCCGATGCCGCGTGCGCGCAGCAGTGTGACGAGCGTTTGCTGCTGCTGCAGCGAATACGCGCGAACGCGGTCGACGTCGAGTGCCAGCGCCAGCCGCTGGCCCGCGCGCGCCTGATACCAGGTCAGCGCGGGCGGCGTCGATTCCAGAAAGGCATCGCCGCCGGGTGCGAGCTCGGGCGGATCCGGCCGCGCATACGCGAACGGCTCGCGCTTCGCGAACCAGCCGATGTCGAGCGTACGCAGCAGCGCGCCGTCGAGATGGCGCGGATGGAGATACAGGAAGCAGGCGCCCGGCCCGCCGCGCAGGTACTTGTAGCTGCCGCCGACGGCAAAGTCGACGTCCTGCGCCGTGACGTCGACGGGAACCACGCCGAGCGAGTGGTAGACATCCAGAAGCACACGGCCACCGGCCGCATGCGTGCGCTCGACGATGGCATCGATGCGACCGATGCGCTGGCCGGTGTTGAAGATGACCTCGGAGACGACGACGAGATCGACGCGGTTGCCGATCGCATCGGCGATGTCGGCGGCGTCGAAGCTGCCGCCAGCGCGCGGCTCGACGAGCGCGAGCTCGATGCGGCCGCGGCGCGCGTATTCGCGCAGGATCACGTCGAGCGAGTCGAATTCGCCACGCGTTGCGACGACGCGCGGACGCGCGGCACGGTCGTACGTATTGAGAATCGCGCGCAGCCCCTGCCCGGCACTCGTCTTCGGAACGACGCAGTCGCTGCGCGGCGCATGCATGAGACGCGCAAGGCGCATCCGATACGCCTGCATCTCGTCCATCCATGCGTCCCAGGCACCCCCCATCCGCGCGTACCACGCGGCAAGTCCTTCGCGCACATCGTGCTCCATCGCGTCGAGCGGACGGCCGAGTGAATGGTTCGCGAGGTAGACGCGATCGGGCGCCGCTTCGCGCATGCGTGAAAAAAGCGGTGCGATGTGCGCGGCGAGCGCCGCCTCGGTCAGCGGAGCGTTGCCCAGCGCCGCGACCGCGGCCTCGATCGGGCCGCTGCTCATCGCGCGCCGATCACCGTGCGCACGTCGATGAGCTCGGGGAAGAACGAATGCTCGAGCGCGCGGCGCAGGAATGCAACACCCGACGAGCCGCCGGTTCCCGGCTTGTAGCCGATGATCCGCTCGACCGTCTTCATGTGGCGAAAGCGCCAGAGCTGGAATGCCTCCTCGACGTCGACGAGCTTTTCGCACATGTCGTACGCATCCCACCATTGCTCGGGATCCGCGTAGATGCGAGCGAGCACCGGGACGAGCTCGGGGTTGCGCACGTACGGCTTGGTGACGTCGCGCGCAAGCGATGCGTTCGGCATCGGAAGCCCTCGCCGTGCCAGCAGGCGCAGGAATTCGTCGTAGAGCGACGGCGCGTGCAGCAGCGCGTCGAGCTCGGCGAACGTCGCGGGCTCGTGGCGGAAGACGTCGAGGATCGCCGCATGCTTGTTGCCGAGGAGGAACTCGATGGCACGGTACTGCGCCGACTGGAACCCCGACGCCGTCCCGAGCGCCGGCCGGAACGCCTCGTATTCGGACGGGGTAAGCGTTTCCAGCACCGCCCATTGCTCGAAGAGCTGCTTCTGGATGAGCTTGACGCGCGCCAGAATCTTGAAGCACGGCTCGAGTGCATCGGCGCGCACGTGCGCGATCGCCGCGCGGAGTTCGTGGATCATGAGCTTCATCCACAGCTCGGAAACCTGATGCTGGATGATGAACAGCATCTCGTCGTGCCGCGGCGTCTCGTCCGCGCCGCCCGACACCGGCTGCTGCGCATCGAGCAGCCGGTCGAGACGCAGATAACCGCCGTAGCTTTGACGGTCGCGCAAATCGGTGACAATACCGGGCTCGAGTTCCGCCATGATCCTTCCAGCGCACGCCGCCTTCGCGGCGTCGACTTCGACCGGCATGCATCTTACGCTTCGCGACGCGCACGACCGATGCTCCGCCCGATGACGCGGACATTGCGCCTTTGCGGCGTTGTCGGCCTGCTCGGCTGCCTGCTGCTCGTCGCCGGTTGCAGCGATCGTGCGCCCGCAACGCGCCGGCTCACACTCGCCGAATGCCGTCTGCCGAAGGTTGCGCAGGCCGTGCAATGCGGCACGCTGGAGGTTCCCGAAAATCGCCGGCAGCCGAACGGACGCCGGCTGTCGATCTTCGTTGCGCTGCTGCCCGCGAATACGTTGTCGCCCAAACCCGATCCGCTGGTGCTTCTCGCCGGCGGACCGGGCCAGGCCGCGTCGACGCTCGGCCCGTTCGCGCTTTCGCTCACCGCGATTCGGCGCACGCGCGACATCGTGCTGATCGACCAGCGCGGCACCGGGCGCTCGTCGCCGCTCGCGTGTCCCGCGTTCGCGCCGGACGAGCATGCAGAATTCGACACCGATCCGGTGCCCAAGGCGCTGCTTTGCGCATGGCAGCTTGCCGGCAAGGGCGTCGACGCGTCGCAGTACACGACGAGCGCGTGGGTCGCGGACCTCGACGAAATGCGCGAGGCACTCGGCTACGACAAGCTGAACCTGTGGGGCGGCAGCTACGGCACGCGCGTAGCGCAGGAATACCTGCGCCGCCATCCCTCGCACGTGCGCAGCGTCGTGCTCGACGGTGTCGCGCCGCCGTCGCTGCGGATCTCGTTCGACGTGTGGCGCACGCGCGACGATGCGCTCGACGGCGTGATCGCCGCCTGCCGCGCGTCGAAGCCGTGCGCCAAGGCGCATCCCGATCCGGCGGCAACGCTCGAAGACATCCGCCGCGCGCTCGAGGGCGGACGAACGGTGAGCGTGCGCGATCCGCGTACGGGCGTGCCGCGCGAGATCCGCGCCGAGTTCGACACGATCATCGGCGCACTGCAACCGCTCACGTATTCGCCGGAAGCGGCGAGCCTCATCCCGGAGCTGCTCGCGCTCGCGCACGACGGCCAGTACGCGCCGCTCCTTGCGGCATCGCTGACCGTCGTCGGCGATCTTCCGTATGAATTCAACCCGGCGCTGTTCTACTCGGTGACATGCAGCGAGGACGCGCCGCGCGTGACTCGCGACGAGCGCGCGAACGGCGTCGCCGACGTGCGCGTGCGCTCGCTCGCGCGGCGCGCGCTCGCCGTGTGCGACCAGTGGCCGAAGGGCGGCTATCCGGTCGATTTCACGATGCCGGTGCAAAGTGCGCTGCCGGTGCTGCTGCTGTCCGGCGGCCTCGATCCCGTGACGCCGCCCGTCTATGGCGACGAGGTGGCGAAGGGATTGCCGAACAGCCGCCACGTGATCGCCGCGGGCTTCGGCCATATCGTGTCGCCGCATGCGTGCGCCCCGCGCCTCATCGCAGCATTCGTCGACGCCGCGGGCTTCGACACGCTGTCGCAGGACTGCATCGACTTTTTCGCGCATTCGAAACGGCCGCCCTCGTGGCCCGATCGGCTGGCGCCGCAGCCTTGATCGCGGTTCGCGACATCGCGAAGGCATTCGGCAAGCGGCGCGACATCCGGGCCGTTCGCGACGTCACGTTCGATGCGCCCGACGGCGCGATCACCGGGCTCCTCGGCCCCAACGGCGCGGGCAAGACGACGCTGCTGCGGATGATCGCGACGCTCGTGATCCCGGACGAAGGTCACGCGAATGTCGACGGCCTCGACGTCGTCGCCGACCGCTACGCGGTGCGCGCGCGGATCGGCGTGCTATCCGACGCCCGCGGGTTGTATCCCCGGCTGACCGCGCGCGAGAACGTCCGCTATTTCGGCGCACTGCACGGCCTGTCGGGCGCGAGCCTCGATGCGCGGATCGACACGCTTTTCGCCACGCTGGGCCTCGGCGCGATTGCCGAGCGGCGCACCGCCGGCTTCTCGCAGGGCGAGAAGATGAAGGTCGCCATTGCGCGTGCGCTCGTGCATGACCCGCACACGATCCTGCTCGACGAACCCACGAACGGCCTCGACATCATGAGCGTGCGCACGCTCCGCGACGAGCTGCGCGCGCTTCGCAGCGCGGGAAAGTGCCTGCTGTTCTCGTCGCACGTGATGCAGGAAGTGGCGGCGCTTTGCGATCGCATCGTCGTGCTGTCGCAGGGGCGCGTCGTCGCGGCCGGGACCGCCGACGAGCTCATCGCGCGGGCAGGCACCGCGGGTCTCGAGGACGCATTCGTCGCGCTGCTCGGGACGGACGAAGGGCTCGCCGCATGAAAGCAGGGTCAGAGACGACTTTCCAGCGCGGCTCGGCCGCCCGCGCGGCCGGAGCGGGAAAGTCGTCTCTGACCCTGCTTTCGTGCGCGCGGACGCTCGCCATCCTGCGCAAGGAATTGCTCGATACGTTTCGCGACCGGCGCACCGGCACGGTGACGCTGCTGTCGTCGATCCTGGCCGGCCCGATCTTCCTGATGCTGATCTTCAACCTGATGGCGAGCCAGGCCGAACGTGCGCGCGAGCTCACGTTGCCGGTGCAGGGTGGCGAGTACGCACCGGCCGTCGTCGCCTACCTCCAGCGGCAGCAGGTCAAGGTGACCAAGGCGCCGGACGACTACGACGCGCAGATCCGGCGTGGCGATCTCGACGTCGTGCTGATCATCGACGATGCGTTCGCCAACGACGTGGCACAGGGCAAGCCTGCCACCGTGCGCCTCGTGTTCGACCGCTCACGTGACCGCGCACGCGCGTCGATCGACCAGGCCGATGCGCTGCTGCGCAACTACAACCGGCTATGGGGCGAAGAGCGGATGATGCTGCGCGGCCTGACCTCGAGCGTCGCCAACCCGCTGCGCATCGAAAGCGACGACGTCGCGACGCCGCAGCAGTCGGGCGCGCTCGTGCTGTTCCTCGTCGCGTACTACGGCCTGTTCGCGTCGGTGATGGGCGGGATGGCCGTCGCGCTCGACACGACGGCGGGCGAGCGCGAGCGGCAGTCGCTCGAGCCGCTGCTGATGACGCCGGCGCGGCCGTCGGAAATCGTCGTCGGCAAGTGGCTCGCAGTGTGCCTGTTCGATGCGCTCGTGGTGACGCTGACGCTGACCGGCTTCTACCTGACGCTCGCGTTCGCGCCGCTGCCGCCGGTCGGCGTGCCGTTCCTGTTCGGCGCACGCGAATTCGGCCGCTTCCTGCTGGTCCTCGTGCCGATGATCCTGATGCTGCCCGCGATCCTGCTCTATGTCGGCAGCCGCGCCCGTGCGTACAAGGAGGCGCAGGCGAACGTGTCGGTGCTGCTGTTCGTCGTGTCGCTGATCCCGCTGGTCCAGCTCTTCATGCAGCGCAAGGAGCCGTCGTGGATCATGCTGGTGCCGGTGTCGGCGCAATACTCGCTGCTCAACACGTCGCTGCGCGGCGAGGCGCCGGCGCTCGCGCAGCTCGCGCTGTCGTGGCTCGCCCCGCTCGCTCTGGTCGCGATCGCGCTCGTGGCGGTTTCGCGGCGGCTGTCGCGCGAAACGATCCTGAGCGGCAAGTGAGAGAATCGGTCGTGGCCAAGGCCCAATCGCCTGCACCGCAAGGGGTTTCCGGGCCCGCCGAAATGATGGACACGCGCGAGGTCGCCGCCTACCTGCGGCTCAAGGAGCGGCGCATCTACGATCTCGTGCGCCAGCGCGCCATCCCGCACGTGCG
The DNA here is from genome assembly GCA_035705655.1 of Casimicrobiaceae bacterium. Classification (GTDB taxonomy): domain Bacteria; phylum Pseudomonadota; class Gammaproteobacteria; order Burkholderiales; family Casimicrobiaceae; genus VBCG01. Next base: position 2,527 of record DASSVX010000146.1, on the reverse strand, counting down.
CGCCACCGGAAAGCTGCTGTTTCCGCGCGCCCAGATCGACGCGTGGATTGCGGGCAAGCGTGAAGCGCCGGCCGCGATGCCGCGCGCACGCGCCCCCATCATCGCGGGCAGTCACGACCCGCTGCTCGAATGGGCGGCGCGCGAATCGCGCTGCGGCCTCGCCATCCTCGCGGGCGGCAGCCGCGCCGGCGTCGAGGCGCTCGCACGCGGCGAAGCAACCGCGGCGGCCACCCACTGGCTCGACGAGGCGAGCGGCGAATACAACGTGCCGCTGGTGCGCGAGCTTTTCTCCGGTGCCGACGTGGTTGTGCTCGAATGGGCACGCCGCACGCAGGGCCTGCTGCTGCGGGAAGGCAACCCGCACCGCATCCGCAAGCTCGCGGACCTCGCGCGAAAGCATGTGCGCATCGCGTCGCGGCAACCGGGCGCGGGCAGCCACCGGCTGCTGCTGCATCTGCTGGCACAGGCCGGCATCGGGGCGGATGCGCTCGACTGGTCGCCGCGCATTGCGCACGCGGAGACCGAGCTCGCAGCGATCGTGCGCGACGGCCACGCCGACGTCGGCCTCGGCATCGAAGCGGGCGCGCGCGCCAACGGCCTCGCCTTCGTTCCACTCGCGGTCGAGCGCTTCGATCTCGTCACGTTCCGCCGCGATGCGTTCGAGCCGCCGCTGCAGGCGCTGCTCGCCTGCACGCGCACACCGGAGTTCGCCGCGACCGCCGCATCGCTTCGCGGCTACGACGTGACGCTCACCGGCCGCGTCGTCTTCAACGCGTGATTCGTCAGCGCGTCTTCATGCGCAGCGGCAACTTGGTCACGGTCGCCGTGTCGGTGTCGATCTCGTAGCGCTCGACGACCTTCGACTTCGCCGGCGGCAGCAGACCGAGCTTCTCCGCCGCGCGGCGTGCCTTGAATTCCTCGAGCGCCTTCGAGGCCACGCCCGAGGGCTTGAACGTGGATTCGGTGTGCGTCGCGAGCGACGTGCCCATTTTGCGGAGCGCCGCTGCCAGCTTGCGTTTGTGGATGCTGCTCGATTTGCCCGAGGCCATGGTCGATACCGGAGTGTGCGTTGACGCGTTTCGCGCCCTGACGGATTCACCGGCGTTCGACGCTGTGTATGCCGGCGTCATAAGTATGCACGCTGCAAACGGCGATGGGGCGGCGGGCGACGAGCGTAGGCCCGCGGTGGCGCGAGCGTGTCGCTTTCGCGCACATCGCGCACTCGTCCGCAATGTGGCGTACACGTTGTTCAGTCGCGCGGCACGCAGGCATACCGGTGCCCGTCGAAGCTGACGAGACGCACCGGCGTGCCATAGAGCCGCTCGATGTTTTCGGTCGTGAGCGCGCGCTCGACCGTATCGAGCGCGATCACCCGCCCGCCCGCGAGCAACAGCGCGCGATCGGCGTGGGCGAGCGCCTGATCCGGCTCGTGCGTCGAAAACAGTATCGTCATGCCATCTGCGCGCAGGCGATCGATTTCGCCGAGGACGCGCACGCGATTGCCGAAGTCGAGGCTTGCCGTGGGCTCGTCGAGCACCAGCACGCGCGCGTGCTGCGCAAGCGAGCGCGCAATCATGACGAGCTGGCGCTCGCCGCCCGAGATCTCGGTGACCCGGCGCTGTGCCAGTGCGTCGATGCCAAGCGTTGCCAGCGCGCGCTGCGCGCTCGCGTAATCGTCGTGCCTTGGGCGGCCGAACGTTCCGAGGTGCGCCGCGCGGCCCATCACCACGGCCTCGAGCACGGTGAAGGCGAATGCGGGGGCGCTATGCTGCGGCACGTAGGCGACGCGTCGCGCGCGCTGTGACGGCGCAAGTTGCGCCAACGGGTCGCCTTCCAGCGTCACGCTGCCCTGCCGGGCCGGGAGCAGGCCGAGCAGCGTGCGCAACAGCGTCGTCTTGCCGGCGCCGTTTCCGCCGAGCACCGCCAGCGTCTCGCCGGCCGCGAGCGCGAACGTCACGCCCTCGCCGACACGGCGCGTGCCGAAGCCGAAGGCGAGGTCGCGCACGTCGAGGATCGGCGGGCGTGCTTGCGTCGCGTTCGCCATTCGCGACATCGGCCTAGAAAATCCGCTGCGCGCGTGCAAGCAGCGCAATGAACACCGGCGTGCCGATCACGGCCGTCAGGATCCCGGGGGGGATCTCGATGGGGGCCACGGTACGTGAAATCGTGTCGATGACGAGCATGAAGGCGGCGCCGAACAGCGCCGCGGCCGGCAGCAGGCGCGAGAACTCGGGCCCGACGACAAGACGCGCCATGTGCGGCACCACGAGACCCACCCAGCCGATGACGCCGGAAACGGCGACGCTTGCCGCGGTCGCGAGCGTCGCCGCCGCGATGACGACGCCGCGCAATCGCCTCGTGCTCACGCCGAGCGCCCGCGCCTCGTCCTCCGGCAACGTGAGCAGGTTGACCCGCCACGCGAGCGCGAACAGCACGACGAGCGCGAGCGCTACGGCCGGCAGCAGGCTCGCGACCTCTGCCGCGGACGCGGATGCAAGGCTTCCCATCAGCCAGAAGGTGATCGCGG
>DASSVX010000145.1:0-16466 GCA_035705655.1 Casimicrobiaceae bacterium | reverse complement strand
GTGCACGATCGCGCGAGCGGCAAGCTGATCCGCCACTCCGAGCCGATGATCCCGCACGAGGGCATGTACACGCTGCCCACGGCGCAGGGCGCGCGCATGCTGCCGGGCGCGAACGGCGGCGTCGAGTGGTCGCCGATGGCGGTCAATCCGAAGCTGCACATGGCGTACGCGGCGAACCTGCACCAGCCGATGACCTATCACGTCGAGGAAGCACCGTATCCGGGCGGCAGCAAGCTGTGGCTCGGCGGCGCGTTCAAGACGATCCCGACCGAAGAGCAGTGGGGACAATTGGTCGGCGTCAATCTCGACAACGGCAAGGTCATGTGGAAGCACAAGACGCCGCAGCCGCTGATCGGCGGCGTGCTCGCAACGGCCGGCGACATCGTGTTCAACGGCGAGGCGAACGGCTGGTACAAGGCGTACGACGCGCGCACCGGCAAGGAGCTGTGGAAGTTCAACTGCGGCGCCGGTGTCAACTCGCCCGGCGTTGCGTACATGGTGAACGGCAAGCAGTACATCGCCGTCGCGGCCGGCGGGAACAACCAGATCGATGCGAAGCGCGGCAACAGCGTGTTCGTGTTCGCGCTACCGTAATCGGAAAGCAATTCGCGAACGGCCGCGCCGGAACCGGTGCGGCCGTTTTCATGTCCACCTCGATTCCGGCATCTGGCGCCGGCGCTCCCTCATTGCGATGAAAATCCTGCTGCTTTGCGGCGCCGTCGTCGTGACGATCGCCGGATCGAACGTGCTGGCGCAAACGGCGACCGATGCGAAGCCGCCGGCGAAGGTCGACATCTGTGCCGCCTGCCATGGCGCCGACGGCAATTCGACGAATCCGCAGTACCCGAACCTCGCGCAGCAAACGGCGCGCTACATCTACCTGCAGCTCAAGGACTTCAAGGAAGGCCGGCGCAAGGACCCGCTGATGAGCCCGGTGGCCGCGACGCTCGAGCAGGCCGACATGCTGGCGCTCGCCGACTGGTTCTCGAAGCAGAAGGAGAATCCCACCGGGTTCAAGGCCGATCCGGCGAAGGTCGACGCGGGACGCAAGAAGGCCGACGAGGTGCTCTGCTCGATGTGCCATGGCGGCGATTTCGTCGGGCAGAACGAAATTCCGCGCGAGGCGGGGCAGCACTACGAATACGTGAAGAAGCAACTCCTCGACTTCAAGGCGAGGCGGCGCACCAACGACGCCGGGAACATGACCAGCGTGGCGCGCACGCTGTCGGACGAGGACATCGACAATCTGGCGCAGTTCGTCGCGAACCTGCATTGACTTCGGGGTCACAGCTGTAATTATTGCGGCGCGAACGGTTACGCGCGGACGCCGCGGCCGACGCCGCAATAATTACAGCTCTGACCCCGAAGCTCAGTCGCGCCGCGATAATTACAGCTCTGACCCCGAAGCTCTGACCCCGAAGCTCAGCCGCGCGGTCCGCGTCCGATGTTCGCGACAGGCGGCGATCCGCGCGATCCGATCATGCCGTTCGCGTCGGAGATCACGATCTCGACGCGACGGTTGAGCTGCCGTCCCGCCGGATTGGTATTGCTCGCGACCGGGTAGTCCTCACCGTAACCGCGCGCCACCAGCCGCGCCGGGTCCACGCCGCGATCGATCAGCGCGAGCCGCACGGCCGATGCGCGCCGCTCCGACAGGTCCTGATTCGACACCGGATTGCCGACGCTGTCGGTGAACCCCTCGATGCTCACGCGCCGTTGCGGATACGCATGCATGAACTCGACCAGATGGTCAACCACGCGAAGGCCACCCGGATTGAGGCGGGCGCTGCCGGTGTCGAACAAGAGGTCGCCCATGGTCACGACCATGCCGCGGTCCGTCGGGCGCGCCTGCAACTCGGCAAGCGACGATTGCAGCGACTGTGCGCGCGCCTGCGCGTCGGCCGCCTGCGCGCGCGACGCCTCGGCCTGATCGCGCGCCGCCTGCGCCTGACGTGCGGCATCGGCGGCTTGCTGCTGCGCGGCAAGCGCGTTCGCGCGGTTTGCGTCGGCTTGCGCCTGCGCGCGGGCTGCGTCCTGCTGCGCGCGCGCCGCCTGGCGCTGTGCGCGCTCGGCATCGCGCGTGCGCGCCGCGAGACGCACGCGGTCGCGCTCCGCGTTGGCGGACGCGACCGATGCCTCCGCCGTCTTGAGTCGCGCAGTTTCGGTCGCGATCGCCGCGTGCGTCCATGCGAGGTACGCGAGGTGGTGCACCTCCTCGATGCTGCCGCGGTTCGACCATGCGGCATCGGCTTGACGCATCGCATCGACCGCCTTGTTCAATTCGACCGGGGCGAGCGAGACGACCTGCGGGTCGTTCTGCGCAGCGAGCACGGCGGCGCGTGCATCGTCGACTTCCGCGTCGTGGGCAGGCAGCACCGCGCAGGCGCCGAGGGCGAATGCCGGCACGACGATTCCCATTCTGGCTTTCCAGGCTTTCATGGTGTCACTCCTTCAATGCGGTGTGCGCGCGATCTCGTCGTCGAGCGCACGGATGCTTTCCTGCACGGCCGCGGCGGCGTGGGCGGCCTTCGTCGAGCGCGCGCGCGTTGCGGCGAGGCGGGCATCGACCTCGGCCTCCTCGGCGAGATCCCGTGCCACGCCATAGTCGCCCTGCGCAGCCTCGTCGTGCGCGCGGGCGAGCTTTCTGCGCGCCTTGTCGAGATCGGCAGCGTCGTATTGCGACGCGTCGGCGCTGATCGCGTCGGCGATCGCCGCATTCGCGACGGCGAGCCTTCCGGTCGGCGACGGCGTTGCGACGGTGACGCAGCCGGCCGCCAATATCGCGACCGATGCTGCGCCCGCGATGCCGATCGTGCGTTTGAATCTTTCATGAAGCATGTTGATCTCCTCGTCGGACGCGGAACCCGCCAATGTCCGGTCGCGTTCCGACATCGTTACCGATGCTGCAACGGCCGCAAGGCAGGAATTACAAACGCGGCCCGCTGCGCGGGGTGCGGTCGAATTCGAGCAAGATGCACGCCGACGCGGGCGCGCGGCATTGCACTTTTGCGCGACACGCGCCTCTTCCATGGCGAGCGTGCGCGGGAGTATGCTTGTTGCCCCGCGCGACAACGAAAAACGCATCCCGCGCCCGTCATTCGCCGAAGGAGGACAACGTGTCCGTTCCGCTTGAAATGTCAGTCAACGGCAAGCCGGTGCGCGCCGACGTCGACGCGCGCACGCTGCTCGTCGACTTCCTGCGCAACAATCTCGCGCTCACCGGCACCCACGTCGGTTGCGACACCGCGCAATGCGGCGCGTGCACCGTGCATCTCGATGGCCAGGCGGTGAAGTCGTGCAACGTGCTTGCCGTGCAGGCGCAAGGTGCGTCGGTCGTCACGATCGAGGGCCTCATTGCCGAGGACGGCACGATGCATCCGATGCAGTCGGCGTTTCGCGACTGCCACGGCCTGCAGTGCGGCTTCTGCACGCCGGGCATGGTGATGAGCGCCATCGATCTCGTGAACCGGCATCCCGGCGCCGACGAAGCGACGATACGCGCCGGCCTCGAAGGCAACCTGTGCCGCTGCACCGGTTATCACAACATCGTGAAAGCCGTGCGGCAGGCGGCTGTGGTCATGGGCAAATAGGAGACGACGATGGGTACGAACGACACCACGACCCTCGCGAGCGTCATCGGGCAGCCGGTGCTGCGCAAGGAAGATGCGCGCTTTCTCACCGGCACCGGCCAATACACCGGCGACGTGTCGATGCCGCGCCAGACCTTCGCCTGTTTCCTGCGCTCTCCGCATGCGCACGCGGTCATTCGCTCGATCGACGTCGTGAAGGCGAAGACGTTGCCCGGCGTCGTCGAGATCTACACCGGCGCCGACCTGACCGGAGTGAACGGGCTGCCCTGCGGCTGGCTCATCACCGGCACCGACGGTAAGCCGATGAACGAGCCGCCGCATCCGGTGCTGGCCCAGGGGAAGGTCCGGTATGTCGGCGATGCCGTCGCGCTGGTGATTGCCGAATCGATCGCCGAGGCGAAGGACGCGGCCGAGCAGATCGTCGTCGACTACGACGTGCTGCCGGCCGTCGTCAATCCGGTCGCGGCACTTGCGCCTGGCGCGCCGCAGATCCACGAGCAGGCGCCCGGCAACAAGTGCTACACGTGGGCGATCGGCGACAAGGCGGCGGTCGACGCCGCATTCGCCGGCGCGGCACACGTGACGAAGATCGACATCGTCAACAATCGCCTTATCCCGAACGCGATCGAGCCGCGCGCCGCAGTTGCGTCGTACGACCGCGCCGACGATGCGTACACGCTTTATGTCGCGAGCCAGAATCCGCACGTCGAGCGGCTGCTGATGACCGCGTTCGTGCTCGGCCTGCCCGAGCACAAGGTGCGCGTGATCGCGCCCGACGTCGGCGGCGGATTCGGCTCGAAAATCTACCTGTATCCCGAAGAGACGGCGATGGTGTTCGCGTCGAAGCGCATCAACCGGCCGATCAAGTGGGCGGCCGAGCGCAGCGAATCGTTCCTGTCCGACGCCCACGGCCGCGATCACGTGACGCACGCCGAGCTGGCGCTCGACAAGGATGGCAGGTTCCTCGCGCTGCGCGTGCAAACCACGGCGAACATGGGCGCGTATCTGTCGACGTTCGCGTCCTGCATCCCGACGATCCTCTATGCGACGCTGCTTGCCGGCCAGTACACGACGCCGGCGATCCATTGCGAGGTGACCGCCGCGTTTACGAATACGGCGCCGGTCGACGCCTACCGCGGTGCGGGACGGCCCGAGGCGACGTACGTCGTCGAGCGCATCGTCCATCAGGCGGCGGCCGAGATGGGCATCGCGCAGGACGAGATCCGCCGGCGCAATTTCATTCGCGACTTTCCCCATCAGACGCCCGTTGCGCTCAACTACGACACCGGCAATTACGACCAGACGCTCGACGCTGCGATCGACATGGCCGACGTCGCGGGCTTTGCCGCACGGCGTGCCGAGGCGCAGAAGCGGGGGAAGCTGCGCGGACTCGGTTACGCCGCGTACATCGAAGCCTGCGGGCTTGCGCCGTCCAACATCGCGGGATCGCTCGGCGCGCGCGCCGGCCTGTTCGAGGCGGGCGAGGTGCGCGTGCATCCCACGGGAAGCGTCACGGTGTTCACCGGCTCGCACAGCCACGGCCAGGGACACGAGACGACGTTCGCGCAGGTCGTCGCCGCGCATCTTGGCGTGCCGGTCGACAACGTGAGCGTCGTGCACGGCGACACGGGGCGCGTGCCGTTCGGCATGGGCACCTACGGGTCGCGCTCGCTCGCCGTCGGCGGCAGCGCCATCGTGAAGGCGCTCGACAAGATCGTCGCGAAGGGAAAGAAGATCGCCGCGCATCTGCTCGAAGCCGCCGAATCCGACATCGAGTTCAGGGACGGCAAGTTCACGGTCGCGGGCACCGATCGCAGCAAGACGTTCGGCGAGATCGCGCTGACCGCCTACGTGCCGCACAACTATCCGCTCGCGACCCTCGAGCCCGGGTTGAACGAGACGGCGTTCTACGACCCGACGAACTTCACGTATCCGGCGGGCACGCACATCTGCGAGGTCGAGATCGATCCCGATACCGGCGTCGTCGACGTCGTCGCGTTCACCGCGTGCGACGACTTCGGCAACATCATCAATCCGATGATCGTCGAAGGCCAGGTCCACGGCGGTGTTGCGCAGGGCCTCGGCCAGGCGCTGCTCGAGCACTGCGTCTACGATCCCGACAGCGGGCAACTGCTGACCGGCAGCATGATGGACTACGCGCTGCCGCGCGCCGACGATCTGCCGTCGTTCAACGTCGGCACGAAGGTGACGCCGTGCACGCACAATCCGCTGGGCGTCAAGGGTTGCGGCGAAGCGGGCGCCATCGGCGCACCGGCCGCGATGATGAATGCCGTCATGGATGCGCTCGCGCCGCTCGGCGTTGCGCATCTCGACATGCCGGCCTCGCCGCATCGGGTGTGGGGCGCAATCCGGCAGGCACGCGGACACGCATAAGGAACGCTCATGTACGCAATCGACTATCAGCAACCAAAAACGCTCGCCGACGCGGTGTCGGTCCTGGCGTCGACCGGCGGGCGCCCGCTCGCCGGCGGCCAGAGCCTCGTCGCCGCGATGAAATTGCGGCTGTCGCAGCCCGGCACGCTCGTCGATCTCGCCGGCATCGCCGATCTTCGCGGCATCCGCAGGGACGGCGAGCGCCTCGTGATCGGCGCGATGACGAGGCACGCCGAAATCGCGTCATCCGACCTGGTGAGGACGGCCATGCCGGCACTGTGCGATCTTGCCGAGGGCATCGGCGATCGGCAGGTGCGCAACATGGGCACGCTCGGAGGCTCGCTTGCAAACAACGATCCCGCCGCCGACTGGCCGGCCGCCGTGCTCGCGACCGGCGCCACGATCCGGACACACCAGCGCGCCATCGCGGCCGACGACTTCTTCAAGGGGATGTTCGAAACGGCGCTCGGGCCCGACGAGATCATCACCGCGGTCGATTTTCCGCGCGTCGAGCGTGCGGCGTACGTCAAGTTCCCGAATCCCGCGTCGCGCTTCGCGCTGGTGGGCGTGTTCGTCGCGCGGTCGTCGAACGGTGACGTTCGCGTCGCCGTCACGGGCGCGGCGCCGTCGGTGTTCCGGGCAACGGGCATCGAGAGTGCGCTCGCGCGGAGTTTCACGCCGGTTGCGGCGAAGGGCGTCGCGATCGATGCGAGCGGCCTCAACAACGACCTGCACGCGTCGGCCGAATATCGCGCGCATCTGGTTTCGGTGATGGCGTCGCGGGCCGTGGCGGCCATCGCGTAACGCGGCCACCGCTTGCGCGTGAACGGGCGGCCCGATGCCGCCCGTTTTCACGCACCATTCGGTAAATCCGGTCCTACTGCCGCAGCGGCAGCCGCAGCCGCTAGGCGAGATTGCAATGGCAGAGCCCGTTCGACGCCTGACGTCGATTCCCTCTAGGGCAGCGTATATTATGGTAATACACGAATGTGATCGACTTCGACGCGATCGCCGGCTTCCAATGGGATGACGGCAACGCACGCAAGAACGAGCGGCACGGCGTTTCGCAAGGCGAGGCGGAGCAGGCGTTTTTCGACACGCGACTGCTGATCATGGAAGGCACACAACATTCGCTGCGGGAGCCACGCTATCACGCATTGGGCATGACGCGCGAGGGCCGTCATTTGCATATTACATTCACGCTTCGCGATGGCGCGACGCTGATCCGCGTGATCGCGGCACGCGACATGCATCGAAAGGAAAGGGCGATCCATGAGCAGGCCGTCTAGAATTCCGCAATTCGAATCAGAGGCCGCGGAGCGCGCCTATTGGGAAAGCCACGACAGTTCCCGGGTGCTCGATTGGTCGCAGGCTCGCCGCGTCAATCTTCCCAATCTCAAGCCGACGACGCAAAGCATCTCGCTGCGCCTTCCGAACCACATGCTCGAGCGAATCAAGGCGGCCGCGAATGCGCGTGACGTTCCCTATCAGTCGTTGATAAAGATCTGGCTGGAGGAGAAACTCTCCGTCTGAATGGCGGCGGCGTGGCGGCCCGCAGATGGACGATCGCCCGACGGACGCTCTACCTTGCACGCAAATAACTCTGCCGTAGAATCGAACCTGACGCTTCGATCGGCATGATCGTGAATCAGCAACGAACGCAAACGCAATTGCAAGCGCCGTTCAACGTCGACGCAACGCTCGCGCTGCTCGAGCAGCACGACTATGTCGCCGAGCGCCGGCTTGCGACCGCGGTCTTCCTCGCATTGAAGCTGCAGCGGCCGCTCTTCCTCGAGGGCGAGGCGGGTGTGGGCAAGACCGAAATCGCCAAGGTGCTCGCCGCGGGTCTCGCGCGACCGCTGGTGCGGCTGCAGTGCTACGAAGGCCTCGACACGTCGGCGGCCGTATACGAGTGGAACTATCCGCGGCAGATGATCGAGATCCGGCTTGCGGAAGCCGCGGGTGGCGTCGAGCGGGGCGAGCTTTCGCACGACATCTTCACCACGCGTTTTCTGCTGCGCCGTCCGCTCCTGCAGGCACTCTCGCCGGAAGACGGCGCGCCACCCGTGCTGCTGATCGACGAGCTCGATCGCGCGGACGAGCCGTTCGAGGCGTACCTGCTGGAAGTGCTCTCCGATTACCAGGTGACCATTCCCGAGCTCGGCACCATTCGCGCGCAAACCCCGCCCGTCGTCGTGATCACGTCCAATCGCACGCGCGAGATCCACGACGCGATCAAGCGGCGCTGCCTTTACCACTGGGTCGACTATCCCGACGCGGCGCGCGAGCTTGCGATCGTCGCGCGCAAATGTCCGGCGGCGTCCGCATCGCTGGCGCGCGAGGTCGTCGCGTTCACGCAGCGGCTGCGCACGCTTGATCTGTTCAAGGCGCCGGGCATCGCCGAGACGCTCGACTGGGCGGAAGCGCTCGTCGCACTCGACCGGATCACCCTCGATCCGCAGACGGTTGCCGACACGCTCGGCGCCTTGCTCAAGTACCAGGACGACGTCGCCGCGATCACGCCCGACGTTGCCGCGAAGCTCGTGCGTGAAGCTCAGGCGGCGGCCTAGGGACATGAGCGCCGAAAGGCCGCCCCGAGGCGCTCATTGCGCCCCCTCCGGGGGCAGCGCAGCGCGTGAGCGCGACGGGCCGCCCCGAGAGCGAACAGCTGAGTGCGGAGCGCGAAGATCGTCCGACCCGCCGCAAGCGTGGGGGGGCCACCATCTCGCCGACAACGTGCTGCACTTCGTTCGCGTGCTACGCAGAGCGGGGCTGCCCGTGGGACCGGCGAAGGTGATCGACGCGCTCGCTGCGATCGACGCCGTCGGCGTCGACAACCGCGGCGACTTCCGCGAAGCGCTCGCGGCGGTGCTGGTCTCGCGGCGCGAGCACCTGCCGATCTTCGAGCAGGCATTCGACATGTTCTGGCGCAATCCGCGGCTGCTCGAGAAGATGATCGCGGCGCTGTTGCCGAAAGTCCAGGGTCGTGTGAGCGACGCCGCCGGCGATCTTCCCGCGCGGCTTGCACAGGCGATGCTGCCCCCGCCGGCAACGGCGACCGACGATGCGCAGGAAACCGAGCTCGACGCGGCGCTGTCGTTTTCGGCGCGCGAAGTGTTGCAGCGCAAGGATTTCGCGACCATGACGGTCGACGAGCTCGCCGAGGTCAAGGCGCTGTTGCGCAGGATGCGCCTGCCGCTGCCCGCACGGCGGGTACGACGGACGATCGCCGCGCCGCGCGGGCATGCGATCGACCTGCGTGCGACGTTGCGTGGCAGCGTGGGTGCGGGCGGCGCATTGACGCCGCTGCGCTTTCGCACTCGGCGCCGGCGGCCGCCGCCGCTTTGCGTCCTGTGCGATGTGTCGGGCTCGATGGATCGCTATGCGCGCATGCTCCTGCACTTCCTGCATGCCGTCACCAACGATCGCCATCGCGTGCAGGTTCTCACCTTCGGCACGCGGCTGACGAACATCACGCGGCACCTGCGCCATCGCGACGTCGACGTGGCGCTTGCGCGCGTTTCCAGCGCGGTCGAGGACTGGGCGGGCGGCACGCGCATCGGGACGTGCCTCATGGAATTCAACCGTAAATGGTCGCGGCGACTGCTCGGACAGAACGCCGTGGTGCTGCTGATCAGCGACGGCCTCGACGCCGACGCCGGCGAGGGCCTCGCGTTCGAGGCGGAGCGGCTTGCCAAGTCGTGCGCGCGGCTCGTGTGGCTCAATCCGCTTCTGCGCTATGCGGGCTTCGAGGCGCGGCCGGCCGGCATTCGCGCGTTGCTGCCGCATGTCGACGACTTCCTTCCGGTGCACAATATGGAAACGCTGACCGACCTCGCGCATGCGCTGGCGCATCCGCGTCACCGCGGGACCGGTACCGCTTGCGCGGCCTGACGCACTTTCGCGAATGGAACTGTCCAACACCCGTATCGTTCCGGCTCCACCGGTCGCGGTCTGGGCGGCGCTGAACGATCCCGCCGTCCTGAAGGCCTGCGTACCCGGCTGCGAATCGCTCGAGCGTACGGGCGAGGATGCGTACGAGCTCGTGATGTCCGCGCGCATAGGTCCGGTGTCCGCGCGCTTTACAGGACGCATGACGATGACCGACATCGATGCGCCGCGCGCTTACACGCTCAATTTCGAAGGGCAGGGCGGCGCCGCCGGGTTCGCGCGGGGTGACGCGCGTGTCACGCTCGCGCCGGAAGGCGAGCGGCAGACGGCACTCACTTATGTTGCGAAAGCGCAGATCGGCGGCAAGCTTGCGCAGGTCGGGTCGCGGCTCGTGAACGGCGTTGCCGCGAAGATGAGCGACGATTTTTTCGCCCGCTTCGTCGCGCGCTTTGCGCCGCCGGACGAGCCGGCGCCGGTCGGCGCAAGCGCCACGGTAGCGGCGCAGGAGACCATGGCCGAGACCGCGGCGCCGCCATCGCTTGCGCCACCCGGCGGCTCGCAGTGGATTCGCTATGCGGCGATCGTTGCGATTATCGTCGTGCTCGTCGTGCTGTATGCGCGCGGCTATCGCCCGTGACTGTCGTGGAGTGACGATGGATAGCGTCGATCTCGAAGTGCTGCGCAACAGCGCCGCGTGGGTGGAAGACGGCCGCCGCGTGCTGCTCGTGACGGTGGTGAAAACCTGGGGCAGCTCGCCGCGGCCGGAGGGCGCGATGCTTGCCGTGCGCGAGGACGGGCTTGTCGTCGGTTCCGTTTCCGGTGGTTGCATCGAGGACGACATCGTCGATCGCTCGCGGCGTGAAGGCCAGCGCGCGACGCGGTGCGAAGTCGTCACGTACGGCGTGTCGGCCGACGAGGCGCGCCGCTTCGGCCTGCCTTGCGGCGGCACCATCGAGCTCGTGCTCGAGCCGCTGACGCGCGAATCGGGCATGCGCGCGCTGTTGCGCGAAGTCGAGACGGGTCACCTCGTGGCGCGCCGGCTCGATCTCGCGTCCGGATTCGCGACGCTGCATCCGGCACAGCCTTCCGACGGTCTCGCTTTCGACGGAAAGGTGCTCCGCACGATTCATGGCCCGCGCTACCGGATGCTCGTGATCGGCGCGTCGCAGTTGTCGAAGTATCTTGCGCAGATCGCGGTGGGCCTCGGCTACGACGTGACGATCTGCGATCCGCGCGAGGAATATTCGGAGACCTGGGACGTGCCGGGCGTGCGCCTCGTGCGCACGATGCCCGACGACACCGTGCAGGCGATGCGCCTCGACGAGCGCTCGGCGGTGATTGCGCTGACGCACGATCCGAAGCTCGACGACCTCGCGCTGATGGAAGCGCTGAAGTCGCCGGCGTTCTATGTCGGCGCCATCGGTTCGCGCGCGAACAACGAAAAGCGCCGCGAGCGGCTGCGCGAGTTCGATCTGTCCGATGACGAGATCGCGCGCTTGCATGGACCGGTGGGCCTCTACATCGGCAGCCGCACGCCGCCCGAGATCGCGATATCGATCCTCGCCGAAGTGACGGCGATCAAGAACGGCGTCGACGCGGGCCATATCCGGTCGGTCGCCGCAGCGAAGGCCGCGCTCGCGCAGACGCCCGCCTGCAGCGTGCTCGACGAAGCAGCCGACAGCACGCGGTGAATCCACGGTACCAATCGGGGTTCGGCAGCGAATTCGCGACCGAGGCGCTCGCAGGCGCGCTGCCGATCGGGCGCAATTCGCCACAGCGGCCACCCTACGGGCTCTATGCCGAGCAACTGTCCGGCACCGCGTTCACGGCGCCGCGGCACGCGAACCGGCGCACCTGGCTCTACCGCATCCGTCCGGCCGTACTGCACGGTGCCTTCACGCCGTTCGCGCAACCGCGCTTCGCCACCGCGCCGCTCGACGATACGCACACATCGCCGAATCAGCTGCGCTGGGATCCGTTTCCGCTGCCCGACGCGCCGGCCGATTTCGTGGACGGCATCGCGACGATCGCGGGCAACGGCAACGCGGCCGCGCAGATCGGCATTGCCATTCACGTCTTTGCGTGCAACCGCTCGATGCGCGGGCGCTATGTCTACGACGCCGACGGCGAGCTGTTGATCGTTCCCCAGCAAGGCGCGTTGCGTATTGCAACCGAGCTCGGCACCCTCGACGTCGCGCCCGGCGAGATCGCGCTCGTGCCGCGCGGGGTTCGCTTCGCCGTCGAGCTCGCGGACGAGCGTTCGCCGGCGCGCGGCTACGTATGCGAAAACTACGGCGCGCAATTCCGGCTGCCCGAGCTCGGCCCCATCGGCGCCAACGGTCTTGCGAATCCGCGCGACTTTCTCGCGCCGGTGGCGTCATACAGTGAAAGCGAAGGCGATTTCGAGCTCGTGGCGAAATTCGCCGGCCGGCTGTGGCGTGCCCCGATCGACCATTCGCCGCTCGACGTCGTTGCGTGGCACGGCAATTACACGCCGTACAAATACGACCTCGCGCGCTTCAACGCGATCAATACCGTGAGCTTCGATCACCCCGATCCGTCGCTTTTCACCGTGCTCACGTCGCCGTCGGACACGGCGGGCACCGCGAACGTCGATTTCGTGACCTTTCCGCCGCGCTGGCTCGTCGCCGAGGACACGTTTCGTCCGCCCTGGTTTCACCGGAATGCAATGAGCGAGTACATGGGACTGATCCACGGCACCTACGATGCCAAGTCGGAAGGATTCCTGCCGGGCGGGGGCAGCCTGCACAACGCGATGTCGGGGCACGGGCCCGACGCTGAAACTTTCGAGCGCGCCTCGCATGCCGAGCTCACGCCGCAGCGGCTCGGTGATACGCTCGCCTTCATGTTCGAGAGCCGCTACGTGATTCACCCCACGCCGTATGCACTCTCGTCACCTCAGCTGCAACGCGATTACCCGGCGTGCTGGCGCGGTCTTGCGCGCCACTTCGACGCACCATGACTCCCGGCGACGCGAAGCAGAAGTCGTTCGTCACCGTCGCGAAGGATTCGCCGTTCCCGATCCAGAACCTGCCGTACGGCGTCTTCACGACCCCCGCGAACTATTCGCCGCGCGTCGGCGTTGCGATCGGCGATCAGGTGCTCGACCTGTCGGTCCTCGAGCAGGCAGGGTTGCTGGATCTCGTCCCGGGCGAGCGGCTGTTCAATCGCCCGACGCTGAATCCGTTCATCGAGCGTGGCCCCGACACCTGGCGGCGCGCGCGCATCGCGATCAGCGATCTTTTGCGCGCGGAAAACGGGCGCCTGCGCGATGACGCACGGCTTCGCGCCCGCGCGTTCGCCTCGCAGGCGGCGGCGAAGATGCTGCTGCCGATCACCGTCGGCGCGTACACCGATTTCTACTCGTCGAAGGAGCACGCGACGAACGTCGGCTCGATGTTTCGCGATCCGGCGCACGCGTTGCTGCCGAACTGGCTCTGCATGCCGATCGCGTACAACGGGCGCGCAAGCTCGATCGTCGTGTCCGGCACGCCGGTGCTGCGGCCGAACGGCCAGTCGAAACGTCCCGATGCGCAGCTGCCGCTGTTCGGGCCGTCGCAGCGGCTCGATTTCGAGCTCGAAGTGGCATTCGTCGTTGGCGTCGGTAACGCGCTCGGCGAGCCGATCCCGGTGGGCTCGGCACTGTCGAACGTGTTCGGCATGGTGCTGATGAACGACTGGAGCGCGCGCGATCTGCAGCAGTGGGAGTACATCCCGCTCGGTCCGTTCAACAGCAAGACGTTCGCCACGTCGATCTCGCCGTGGATCGTGACGATGGAAGCGCTGGAGCCGTTCCGCGTCGATGGGCCGGTGCAGGACCCGCCACCGTTGCCCTACCTCGCGACGTCGGGGCCGCAGGCGTACGACATCCATCTCGAAGCGGCGCTCGCGGCGGCCGGCAAGGCGCCGGCGACGATTTCGCGCACGAACTTCCGCACGATGTACTGGAGCATCGCGCAGCAACTCGCGCATCACACCGTTTCCGGGTGCAACACGCGGGTCGGCGATCTGATGGGCTCGGGAACGATCAGCGGCGCGGCCCCTGACACCTGCGGCTCGCTGCTCGAGATCACCAAAAACGGCGCGCGGCCGCTGCACCTGCCCGACGGCAGCGAGCGCACGTTTCTCGAAGACGACGACGAGTTGATCCTGACCGGGTGGGCGCAGGCGAAGGATTACCGGATCGGCTTCGGCGAGGTGCGCGGCAGGATCGTTGCCGCGCGTTCGTCGTAGCGCCGCGCGTTCGTCACGTCGCGCCGAGGCCGAACAACCGGCGCATCCGGACCCGCGACGAGCCTCCGGCCGCCTGACGACGCCGCTCATCCGCGGCGCGGAACACGACTTCCGAGCGCGTCGGATAGGCATGGATCGCCGCCGATAGGTCGTCGACCTTCATCCGCCTGCCGATCGCGAGCACGCACTCGGCGATGAGTTCGCCGGCGTCGGCGCCGACGATCGCCGCACCGAGCAGGCGGCCCGCGCGGTCGGTGACGAGCTTCGCGAAGCCCTCGGTCTCGCCCTCGGCGCGCGCGCGATCGACCTGCGCGAACGGGAAGCGGTAGATGCGATAGTCGATGCCATGTCGGCGCGCCTGCGTTTCGGAAAGACCGACGCGCGCGAGCTCCGGGTCGGTATACGTGCACCACGGAACGACCGGTGACGGCTTCGCCCAGCTCATCCTGTGAAGGGTCTGGCGCAGCACGATGTCCGCCTGATGCTCGGCGACATGCGTATACGGAAAGGTTCCGGCGACGTCGCCGACGGCGCGGATGCGCGGATTCGTCGTCGCGAGCACGTCGTCGACGACGAGGCGGCCGTTGTCGAGCTGCACGCCCGCCGCATCGAGACCAAGACCCTCGATGTTGGGCATGCGTCCTGCGGCCAGCATCAGGTGCGTGGCGGCGAGCTGCTCGACGGCGCCGTTTGCCGTGCGCAGCGTCATCCGGATGCGACCGGCATGCGGATCCCCGGGCATCACGCCGCCGACGGTAATGCCGAGGCGGTAGCGGACGCCTTCCGCCTCCAGCTGGCGCTGTACGACCGCGGCGACATCGGCGTCCTCGCGCGGCAGGATCTTGTTCGCCATGTCGACGACGATCACGTCGCTGCCCAGGCGGCGGAACGCCTGCGCCATTTCGCTGCCGTTCGGTCCGGCGCCGACGATGACCAGGCGCGGCACCGGCTCGCGCAGATCGAACACCGTCTGATTCGTGAGGTAGGTCACGTACGCGAGCCCGGCGATCGGTGGAATCGCGGGGCGCGAGCCAGTCGCGAGCACGAAATGCCGGGCCGTGATGATTCGCCCGCCGACCTCGAATGCGGTCGGCGAGACGAACCGGCCGCCGCCATGAATCACGTCGATGCCAAGGCTCGTGAAATGCTCGGGGCTGTCCTGCATCGCGATGCCGGCGACGACCTCCGCAACGTGCTCCATCACCCGCGCGAGGTCGGGCCGCGGATCGGCCGGCGCGAGCGCGAAGCGGTCGGCGTGGCGCATCGTGTACGCGACGCGGGCGGACTTGCGCAGCGTCTTCGACGGGACGGAGCCGTGCCACAGGCAGTCGCCGCCGAGGCGGTCCTTTTCGATCAGCGCGACTTTCGCGCCGAGCTTGGCGGCGCCGGCGGCGACAACGAGACCGCCGGCGCCGCCCCCGATGACGGCAAGATCGAATTCGCTCTTCACGATGTTCCTGCGACGCGGGTGCGACGAGCCGGTGACGCCGACGCGGCGCATCCTGCGGGTTCTGATGAGAATCAGACTGGTCGTTTGGTCGATCCGTTCAAAGCCGCGATGCACAATGGTGCAACCGGCGCTTGCTGCCGCGTCAATGGAAGTCGCGCGAGCGCGTGGGCAACGCGCCGAGCATCGGCGTCAGGTCGACGAGCCGGCCGGCGAGGATATGCACGACCTCGCCTTCGCGCTCCACCGTGCCATAAACGCCGAGCAGTCGCGCGCCGAGAAGCTCGCGCCGCTGCCGCTCGCCGATCTCGCGCCGCACGATGACGTTCGACGCGCCGGTTTCGTCCTCGAGTGTCACGAAGACGACGCCGCTCGCGGTGTCGGGGCGCTGGCGGCCGATGACGATGCCTGCGGTGCGCACGAGCCGGCCGTGCGCCGCGGCACAAACGTCGTCCGCGGTGGCGAGCCGGCGCGCGCGCAACTGGCGGCGCAGCAGCGCGAGCGGATGGCGGCGCAGTGTCAGGCCGAGGCGGCGATAGTCGGCGACGATGTCCTGGCCCTCGGTGGGCGGCGGCAGCACCGGTTGCGCTTCATCGAAGGGACTGCCGGCCAGAAGCGGCGGCATGCGTTCCACCCCGGCGACGTTCCACACGGCATCGTGGCGGTGACCGGCAAGCGACGCGAGCGCATCCCCGTCCGCCAAGGCAGTCAGGTCGCGCCGGTCAAGACGCGCGCGGTGCGCGAGGTCGGCGACGCTGCTGAATGGCCGCTCGCGACGCGCATCAACGATGCGTGTCGCACCCGCCTCGGTGAGCCCGCGGACGAGGCGCAGTCCGAGTCGGAGTTCGGGGTCCAAAAGTGGCAAAAGTGGGGTCAGAGACGACTTTTCG
>DASSVX010000144.1:0-3458 GCA_035705655.1 Casimicrobiaceae bacterium | reverse complement strand
ACAGCTGCTTCAAGGATGACGTGCATCCATATCGGCACACGCTGCGCGACGGCTCACCCGGTCCGATCGAGCTGCCCGAGCATCCGTCGCTCGACGACTGGAGCTATGGCACGAGTCACCTGCGGTTTCCGAAGCCGATCTTCGGCGCCGATCACGTGCTCGGCATCTGGCAGAACGAGTTCGCGATGATCCGCGAGTGGGGCGGCGTGTTCGTGCTGGTGATGCACCCGCAGGTGACGGGGCGCCCCATGCGCATCGCCATCCTGCGCAGGTTCATCGAGTACACGCGCCAGTTCGACGACGTCTGGTATGCGACAGGGCGCGAGATCGCCGACGCGTACGCGGCACAGGAAGCGGACGCCAGTCGCAGACTGGCGCGATCGTAGAATCGCCGATGACCTTCGATCTCGAGACCGATCCTCGCCGCGTGCCGTTGTTCGAAGAACGCACGTGGCCCGATATCGCGGCGGCCGTGGCGGCCGATGCGCCGGTCATCGTGCCGATGGGCGCCACCGAGCAGCACGGCGGGCACCTGCCACTCGGCGCCGACACGATACAGGGCATCGACATGTGCCGCCGCACCGCCGCGGTTCTCGCACGCGAAGGCGTGCCGCTGCTGGTCGGTCCCGCGATCCCGTTCGGCCCCCTGCCCTTCCTGAGCGAATCACCGAAGGGCTTTCCCGGCACGATCGTTGTGTCGAACGACACGCTGCGCATGCTCACGCGCGACGTGTGCGTGTCGCTGATCGCGCACGGCTTCCGGCGCATCTACCTGCTGCTCGCCAATGTCGAAAGCGAGTATGCGATGCACATCGTCGCCAAGGAGCTGACGGAGACCACCCCCGCGAACATCGTCACGCTCAACTGGCTGATCGGCGCACGGCCCGGCTACAAGGGCATCCTCAAGTCGGACCGCCCGCAGGGGCATGGCGGTGAAGGCGAGACGGCGCGGCTGCTTGCGACCGCTCCGCATCTGGTGCGCATGGACGAGGCGCGGCCATACCATCCGAACCTGCCGGCGCAGCCCGACGTGCACGGCGATGCACTACCGTATCTTGGCGGCGCCGTAGGACGTTATCGATTCGACGGCAACGAATTCGACGGCTTCGTCGGCGGGATCACCGGCGATCCGCAACTCGCGACCGCGGAAACCGGCGAGAAGAGCTACGCCCTCATCGCCAGCTGGATCGCGAGCGTCGTGCGCTTCGATCTGCGGCCGAAGCTGCAATCGACTTGAGCGGTTGCGGTGCGCAGGCGCTCGAGATGCGCGTGCGCTTCAGGCGCGCTCGTTCGCGAGACCGGACAGGAACGTCCACATCACCGTTGCCGCGAGAAATGCCGTCATGCCGGCGCAATCGTGCGGCGGGCTGACCGTGTTCACGTCGAGCACGCGCGTGTCGAGCCGATGCAGCATCTCGAGGAACGCCAATCCCTCGTGCGCGGTGCAGCCGCCCCACGTGGGCGTGCACACCCCCGGCGCGACGGACGGATCGAAGAAGTCCATGTCGAAGCACAGATAGACGGGCCGATCGCCGATGGTCTCGATCACGCCTGCCGCAACACGCTCGAAACCGCTTTCCCGCAGTCCCTGCATCGTGATCATGTTGTAGCCGAGCTCCTTGCAGAACTCGTAAACGCCGGGGACCATCGTCGGGCCGCGCATGCCGATGTGAAACGAGCGCGCGACATCGACCAGTCCCTCCTGCGCCGCATGCCGGAAGCTGGTCGCGGTGTTGTAGCCGTCGATCGGATACGCATCGGTATGCGCATCGATGTGCACCGTGCACAACCCCGGCGTGTGGTGCGACAGCGCACGCACCTGCGGCAGCGTGACCGCCCCGTCGCCACCCATGGTCACGGCGACGACGTTCTTCGCGATGACGGCGGCGACACCCGCTTCAATTGCGGCGAACGAGGGATCGATGAGGCCCGGTGTGACGGGGACGTCGCCGCAATCGACGAGTCCTAGACGCTCGACGATATCGACGTTGGTGCGCGGATCGTAGCGCCGCAGGTTGGTCGATTGCTCGCGTATCGCCGACGGACCGAGACGCGCGCCGATACGATGCGGGTGCGTGCCGCAGTCGAACGGGATGCCGAGCACGGCCGCGCGGCAATGGGTGGAAGGCATGCCCGACGCCACGCCGAGCCAGGTCCCGGACTTGACGAATTCGACCGGCATTGCGCCGCTATCGACCGTTGGCTCGGACATGTTGGCGCTTGTCGATGGCCACGAGGCACAGCAAATCGAACAGGCACTGCGCGCCGACCTGCGCAGTATTGGTCGTCGCGTCGTACTGCGGCGCCACCTCGACGACGTCACCACCGACGACGTTGAGTCCCGCCAGGCCGCGCAGGATGGCGAGCACCTCCCGCGGTGTGAGCCCGCCGACCTCCGGCGTGCCGGTGCCCGGCGCGAATCCGGGATCGATCGCGTCGACGTCGACCGTCACGTAGATCGGCCCGGAACCGACGACTTCGCGTGCGCGGGCCACGACGGCGGGAATGCCCATCGTCATTACGTCCTCGATGTGGAGCACCGTCATGCCGCTTTCGTACGAGAACTCCCACAGATATTCGGCGCCGCCGCGGATGCCAATCTGGATCGAACGTTCGGGATCGAGAACGCCCGCGAGCACCGCATGCCGGAATGGCCCGCCATGATGAAATTTGGCGCCCTCGTATTCGCCTGCCGTATCGCAGTGCGCGTCGATGTGCACCATGCCGACCGGCCGGTCGCGGCCGACCGCCTTCAGGATCGAATGCGTGATCGAATGATCGCCACCGACGGCCAGCGGCACGACGCCCGCGGCACAGACCCTGGTGAAGTACGCCTCGATGTCGGCGTGGCACTGATCGAGGCTGAACCGGCTCTGCATCGGCACGTCGCCGACGTCGGCGACGGAAAGGTGAACGCTCGGCGCGATGCGCAATGCATGATCGTACGGACCGATCCGCTCGACATCGCGCACCGCACGCGGCCCAAGCCGGGCACCGGCGCGATTGGTGACGCCGAGGTCCATCGGCACACCGACCAGCGCGACGTCGAGGCCGCCGAAATCGGGAAGCGACGGCGCATCGGGACGGTACGGCGCGGCGAGCAGCGTCGCGACGTCGGCGAACGGCCACTTCCTGCGCTCGGGGTTGGTGAAGACCTGCGCAGCCACCGCGGCGAATTCAGGATCGAAGATGTCGCCGCCCTTGGCGTCGGTGTACTTGCGGCGCAGCGCGGCGAGTTTGTCGGAGTTCAAGTGCTGCACCTATATGTCAATGTGGGCTGTCGCGACGTACGACGCGCTTTTATGGTCGAATGCAATCGTTCCGCGCCGCCCCGCCGGTGCCGGGGCTACCAGCTGGTCCGCGCAAGGTGCGGTACGACATCGAAATGCTCGTCGCGGCTAAGTACGGGGAGCCGGTGCTGCAACGCAAGCGCCGCGATCCAGGCATCGTTGGCCGGG
>DASSVX010000143.1:0-5731 GCA_035705655.1 Casimicrobiaceae bacterium | reverse complement strand
ACACCGGGGGCTATCGACGGATAGTTCGCTGATAATTACAGCTCTGACCCCGATCTCGTCAACGCCAGCACGAGCGTCGCCGTCGCGACGATGTCGTCGACGCTCGCGCCGCGCGACAGGTCGCTGATCGGCCGCGCGAAGCCCTGCAGGATCGGACCGATGGCCTGCGCGCCGGCCAGGTACTGCGTCAGCTTGTACGCGATGTTGCCACTGTCGAGATCGGGAAAGATCAGCACGTTGGCGCGACCGGCGACCGGCCCTGCCTCCTTGAGCTTCTTCGCCGCGACGGCGGGCACGAGCGCCGCGTCGGCCTGCAATTCGCCGTCGATCGCAAGCGCCGGCGCACGCTCGCGCACGATGGCGAGTGCCCGCAGCACCTTGTCGACACGCACGTGGCGCGCGCTGCCCTTCGTCGAGAACGACAGCATCGCGACGCGCGGCTCGTCGTTCAACAGCCGCCGGCCGCTTTCCGCCGATGCGATTGCGATGTCGGCCAGCGCATCCGCGGAAGGGTCGGCGTTGACGGCGCAGTCGGCGTAGATCAGCGAGCGTCCAGGCAGCGCGATCAGGAAGAAGCTCGACGGCGTCGCGATGCCGGGTGCAAGGCCGATCGTCATCATCCCGGCCTCGATCACGCGCCCGGTCGGATTGGCCACGCCGGCGATCATGGCGTCGGCGTCGCCCGCCTTCACCATCAGTCCCGCATGGAAGAGCGGCTTGGCCGCGAGGCGCCGCGCCACCCCTTCGCTCGCGTCCGGGCGTCCGTCGCGATAGAGCCTGGCGTAGCGATCGACGTTCGCCGCGTGCGAGCCATCGAGAACGATCGGCTCGGCGAGGTGGTCGGCGGCGAGCCGCTTTGCGGCGCCGACGATGCGCTCGTCGGCGCCTTCGGGAAACACCACCCGGTAACCCCGTCCGCGGATGCGCTCCCGCGCCTTCTCCAGAATGTCCATCGCTTCGCCTTGCAAATGCCGTTTCGAGCCGCGGCCATGATCGGTTTTGCAGGCTACGCATGCTACTCTTGCGGCGGCGCGAACATGCGCCGACAGGATCCCGGCCGCCGATTCGAACAAGGCCGCGGGCTTGCCATCTTTCGGAGGAGCCAGCATGAAACTGATTCGATTCGCCGCCATCGTTGCGGCCCTTGCGATGGTATCGGCGGCGCAGGCGCAGCAGCCGATCGTCATCAAGTTCAGCCATGTCGTCGCCGAGAAGACGCCGAAGGGCCAGGCGGCGCTGAAATTCAAGGAGCTCGCCGAGAAATACCTGCCCGGCAAGGTGCAGGTGCAGGTGTTCCCGAATTCGCAGCTTTTCGGCGACGACCGCGAGCTCGACGCGCTGCTGCTCGGCGACGTGCAGCTGCTCGCGACGTCGCTGTCGAAATTCGACCGTTACACGAAGAAGCTGCAGGTGTACGACCTGCCGTTCATGTTCGAGAACCTCGCGGCGGTCGACCGCTTCCAGCACAGCGCCGCCGGCAAGGGCCTGCTCGATTCGATGACCGGCAAGGGCATCAAGGGCCTCGCTTACTGGCACAACGGCATGAAGCAGATGTCCAGCGACAAGCCGCAGCTCAAGCGCCCGGAGGACGTGAAGGGTCTCAAGTTCCGCATCCAGCAATCGGATGTGCTCGAGGCGCAGTTCCGCGCGCTCGGCGCGAACCCGCAGAAGATGGCGTTCTCGGAGGTCTACCAGGCGCTGCAGACCGGTGTCGTCGATGGCCAGGAGAACACGTGGTCGAACATCTACACGCAGAAGTTCTATGAAGTGCAGAAGACGATCGCCGAGACCAACCACGGCGTGATCGACTACATGGTGATCACGAACGCCAAGTGGTGGGATGGCCTGCCCGCCGACGTCAAGACCGGGTTGCAGAAGGCGATGGACGAGGCCACCGTCTATGGCAACAAGCTTGCCGACGACATCAACCAGCGCGACAAGAAGCTGATCATCGACGCCGGCAAGGCCAAGGTGCAGGAATTGTCGAAGGACGACCTCGCCGCGTGGCAGAAGGCGATGGCGCCGGTCTGGAAGAAGTTCGAGGGCGACATCGGCAAGGACCTGATCGACGCGGCACAGAAGTCGAACACGTAGCCCGGCCCGCCCCACGGACCGGCACGCACGTGCTGCGCTGGTACGACCGGCTGGAGGAAGGCGCGATCGCCTTCCTCCTTGCCGTCATGACGCTGATCACGTTCGGTCAGGTGATCGCGCGCTACGTCTTCGACTACAGCTTCGTGTGGGCGCTCGAGCTCGTCACGTTCCTGTTCGCGTGGCTGATCTTCCTCGGAATGTCGTACGGCGTTCGCGTCGGCTCGCACATCGGCGTCGACGCGCTCGTCAAGTCGCTCGGCGCACGTGCAGCACGCGTCGTCGGCGCGGTCGCGACGCTCTGCTGCATCGCCTACGCGCTGATCTGCCTGTGGGGGAGCTGGCGCTACGTCGCGACGATGCACATGATCGGCACGCTCGCGCAGGACCTGCCGATTCCGGTGTGGATTCCGCAGATCGTGCTGCCGCTCGGCTTCGCGCTGCTCGCGCTGCGCTTCGCCGAGGTGCTCTACCGGATTCTGCGCGGGAGCGACGCCCATCTGCTCGGTGACGAGGCGGCGGCGATCCTCGACCAGATCGACGTCCCGGATGCCAACATCGACCGGCGGGCGCCGTGACGATCGCGTTCCTGTTCATCATCCTGTTCGTGTTCATGGCGATCGGCATGCCGATCGCCGTGTCGCTCGGCCTGTCGTCGCTCCTGACGATCCTGTTCTTCGGCCACGAGTCGATGGCGTCGCAGGCGCTGAAGCTGTACGAGACCGCGTCGCAGTTCACGCTGCTCGCGATTCCGTTCTTCATCCTCTCCGGCGCCTTCATGACGACGGGCGGCGTCGCCCGGCGAATGATTCGTTTCGCGAATGCGTGCATCGGGCATCTGCGTGCGGGGCTCGGCCTCGCCTCGGTGCTGGCCTGCATGCTGTTCGCCGCGGTGTCGGGTTCGTCGCCCGCGACGGTCGTCGCCGTCGGCTCGATCGTCATCGGGGGCATGGTGCGTGCCGGCTACTCGAAGGAGTTCGCCGCGGGCGTCATCTGCAACGCGGGCACGCTTGGCATCCTGATTCCGCCGTCGATCGTCATGGTGGTCTATGCGGCGGCCACGTCGACGTCGGTGGGCAAGCTATTCATCGCCGGCATCGTTCCCGGCATCGTGCTCGGGCTGATGCTGATGGCCGCGATCTACGTCCGCGCGCGCATCATCGACCTGCCGCGCGAGCAGCGCGCCACGATGAAGGAAGTGCTGACGGCCGGCCGCGAGTCGGTGTGGGGGTTGCTGCTGCTCGTGATCATCCTCGGCGGCATCTACGGCGGCATCTTCACGCCGACCGAGGCTGCCGCCGTCGCGGCCGTCTACGCCTTCGTCATCGCCGTATTCGTGTACCGGGACATCGGGATGCGTCACGTGCCGAAGGTCCTCGTCGACGCGGGACGTGTCACCGTCATGCTGATGTTCATCATCGCCAACGCGCTGCTGTTCGCTCACGTGCTGACGACCGAGCGCATTCCGCAGGTGATCACCGAGCAGATCGTCGCGATGGGGATGACGCAGTGGCAGTTCCTGATCGTCGTCAACGTGCTGCTGCTGATCGCCGGCAACTTCATGGAGCCGACCGGCATCATCCTGATCCTCGCGCCGATCCTGTTTCCGATCGCGACCGAGCTCGGCATCGATCCCGTCCATCTCGGCGTCATCATGACGGTCAACATGGAGATCGGGATGGTGACACCGCCGGTGGGCCTCAACCTGTTCGTGACGTCGGGCATCACCGGCATGTCGGTCGTGCAGGTCGTGAAGGCCGCGCTGCCGTGGCTGTCGGTGCTGTTCGTGTTCCTGATCATCGTCACCTACGTGCCGGCGATCACGATGTGGCTGCCGAACCTGCTGTACTGACTTCGGGGTCAGAGCTGCAAGTCGCGGCACGCAGTCGGGCAAAGGTCGCTGCACGAGCGCGACTTACAGCTCTGACCCCGAAGTCAGGCACCCGTGACGTCGCCGAGATAGGCGCGCTGCACCTCGGGATCGGATGCGAGCTCCCGCGCGGTGCCTTCCCGCACGATTTCACCTGTCTCCATCACGTAGCCGCGATCGGCCACCGACAGCGCGGCGTGCACGTCCTGCTCGACGAGCAGCACCGTGACGCCTTCGGCGCGGATGCGCGTCATCGTCTCGAGCAGCAGATCGACGATCACCGGCGCAAGCCCCAGGCTCATTTCGTCGACCATCATCAGCCGCGGCCTCGCCATCAGCGCGCGCGCCATCGCGCACATCTGCTGCTCGCCACCCGACATGCTGCCGGCGAGCTGGCGGCGGCGATCGGCGAGCCGTGGAAAGATGGCGTACATCTTCTCGAGGTCGCCCGCGATTGCGGACGCATCGCGCCGCCGGTATGCGCCCATGCGCAGGTTTTCCTCGACGCTCATCCGGTCGAAGAGCTGCCGGCCCTCGGGCACCTGCACGAGGCCCATGGCGAAGACGTCGTCCGCCGTGGTCCCCGCGAGAGGATGTCCGTCGAACGCGATGTCGCCGCGCGACGGGATCAGCCGTGAAATGGCGCGCAGCAGCGTCGTCTTGCCCGCGCCGTTGCCGCCGACCATCGCGACGATTTCCGCCGGGCGCACGACGAGGCTGACGCCGCGCAGCACCTGCATCTCGCCGTAGCCCGCGTCGAGGCGCGCAATCTCGAGCAATGCCGGGGTCATGGCACGCGTCCTCTAGCCACGCTTTTTTCCCAGATACGCCTCGACGACGCGCGGGTCGCGCAGCACCTCGTCGGTGGGGCCCTCGACGATCTTCTCGCCGTGGTGCAGCACGAACACGCGGTCGGACAGGCTCGTGATCGCCTTCATCACGTGCTCGATCACGAGAATGCTGATGCCGCGATCGCGCACCTTGCGGATGTCCTCGATCACCTCCTCGATCTCGACGTGGTTGAGCCCCGCCATCACCTCGTCGAGCAGCAGCAGGCGCGGCTGCATCGCGAGCGCCTTCGCGAGCTCGAGCCGCTTGCGGTCGGGGCCGCCCAGCGCATCGGCGCGCTGCGCGATGCGCTTGCCGAGCCCGACGAACTCGAGCGATTCGCGCGCCTGTTCGCGGGCGCGGCGCAGGTTGTGCTCGCCACCCGCGGCACCGAACAGCGCCCCCACCGACGCATTCTCGAGCACGCTCATGCCGGGGAACGGCTTCATCACCTGGAACGTGCGCCCGATGCCGAGATGCGCACGGCGGAATGCCGGGAGCGCGCGCACCGACTGCCCCTCGAACAGGATGTCGCCGGTCGTCGGCTGCAGCGTCCCGTTGACCATGCCCACGAGCGTCGTCTTGCCCGCGCCGTTCGGGCCGATCAGCCCGAGAATCTCGCCACGGCGCAAATGGAACGTCACGTCGTTCACGGCCACGAGCCCATGAAAGCGCTTCGTGACGCCGCGCACGTCGAGAATGTTTTCGGAGCCGCCGTTCGTCGCCGGAGTCGCCATCGCGATCTACAATCGGTGTGTCCTGACGTTCTCGGCGAAGTAGCGCCACCCGGTGCGCCGGAAGTTCTCGACGAGATGCGCGATGCCGCGCGGCATGAACACGACGGCGATCACGATCACGATGCCGAAGAACATGCTCGCGAAGCTCGTGACCTTGGTGGCGAGAACCTCGGAGATCGTCGACAGCACGAAGGCGCCGACGACA
>DASSVX010000142.1:0-3327 GCA_035705655.1 Casimicrobiaceae bacterium | reverse complement strand
ACGACGCAAAGCTGCGTCGCGTCGCGCTTTGCCGATTGACACAGCGTGCAGAGCTCGCCTTCGGTGAACGTGTTGCAGCGCTCGCAGTGACGGATTGCGCGCGTCGCGTCGATCAGCGCGCGCGCGAGCCGCTCGGCACCGTCGCGGTCGTGCTGAAGCAGGTGAAGCGCCATCCGCTGCGCCGCTTTTGGTCCCACGCCGGGAAGGCAGCGCAGCGCACCGGCCAGCTCGTCGAGGCTCGACAGCGCCTCGTGACGAACGCTGCGTCGCGCGGTATCGTGCGCGCCCGCTGCCGCCATCAGATCGGCAGCTTGAACCCCGGCGGCAACGGCATGCCAGCGGTCAGGTTCCCCATCTTGTCCTGTGTCGTCGCTTCGGCGCGACGCACGGCGTCGTTGAATGCAGCGGCGACGAGATCCTCGAGCATGTCCTTGTCCTCGCCGAGCAGCGACGGATCGATCGCGACGCGCTTAACGTCGTGGCGGCACGTCATGACGATCTTGACGAGGCCGGCGCCCGACTGACCTTCGACTTCGGTGCGCGCGAGCTCCTCCTGCGCGCGCTGCATGTTCTCCTGCATCTGTTGCGCCTGTTTCATCAGGCCGGCGAGCTGGTTTTTCATCATGTCGGTTCCTGCTTGGACAATGGGGTTTGACGTGGGGCCGGCGTTACGGAGTCGGCGCGAACGGTGGCATTGAAGCGCTCGACGACGTCACGCACGAAAGGCTCGTTGCGAAACGCCGCCTCGCCTTTCGCTTGGGCCTCGGCGCGCTCGCGCCGTTCCAGCGCAGCGAGCGAGCCGTCGCTGCTTTCGCCGATTTCGAACGCGAGCAGCACCTTGCGGCCGGTTGCGCCATCGAGCGCGGCTTTGAGCTTGTCCGAATACGCTTTGTCGGCGAGATGCTTGTGCGAAGCGGGAATCGCCAGCGACAGCGCATTGCCCCTGACCGATTTCAGCTCCGATTGCGCGGCGAGCTGCGCCGCCATGCCGGTCAGGCGCAGGCTCGCGACGAACGCCGGCCAGGCGGCCGTCGTATCGGGCAACTGCAGCGCAGGAGTTGCGGTCGCCGGCGCCGATGCAGCGGCGCGCGACTCGACACGACGCTCAGCCGGCGCACTTGCGTTGGACGCCGCGACACTGCGCGACGGCGTGGTGAACGCGATGTTCGATTCGCTTTGTCGGACGGCGGCGTCGGTTGCGGGCACCGCGGTCGATTGCGCCGCGGTCTTGGCGGCCGGCGACGGTACGTCCGCTCCGCTGCGCGATCTAGCGGTGGGCGCGGACGCCGGCTCGAACGCGAGCAATCGCAGCAGCGTCATCGAGAAACCCGTCGCCTCGTCGGGCGCGAGTGCCAAATCGGCGCGGCCCTGCGCGCATATTTGATACCCGAGCTGCGCCTCTTCGGCGGTGAAGCGTGCCGCATAGGCAGCAATGCGCTCGGGTTCGTCGGACGGCGGCGCGTTTGGGACCGCGAGAACGACGGCGATCCGGTAGAAGATCGTCGCGAGCTCATCGAGGGCTGCGCCAAACGCCTGCCCGGAACTCGTGAGCGCGTCGGCTTCGGCGAGGAGCGCCGCACCATCGGATGCGATGAGTGCGTCGATGATCCGATATAGATAGCCGCGATCAACGACGCCAAGCATCGCGCGAACGGCCTGCTCGCGCACCTCGCCACCGCCAAACGCAATCGCCTGGTCGAGGAGCGACAGCGCATCGCGGAGCGATCCTTGCGCCGCTGCCGCGAGCTGCGGCAACGCCAGTGGATCGAACGGAACGTTTTCCTCACCCAGGATGTGCGCGAGGCGCTCACCGATCGCCGTGCGCGGCAGCGGGGTCAGGCTGAATTGCAGGCAGCGGGACAGCACCGTCGGCGGAATCTTCTGCGGATCTGTCGTCGCAAGCACGAATTTGACGTGCTCAGGCGGCTCCTCGAGCGTTTTCAGCATAGAGTTGAAAGCACCGCGGGACAGCATGTGCACTTCGTCGATCAGATACACCTTGTAGCGGCCGACCGTCGGCGCGTAGCGCGCGTTGTCGAGGATCTCGCGCATGTTGTCGACGCCGGTGTTCGACGCCGCGTCCAGTTCCAGGAGGTCGACGAAGCGGCCGGCGTCGATGTCGCGGCACGCTGCGCATTCGCCGCACGGCGTAGCGGAGACACCTCGCTCGCAGTTGAGGCTCTTGGCGAGGATCCGCGCAAGCGTCGTCTTGCCGACGCCGCGTGTACCGGTCAGCAGGTAAGCGTGGTGCAGCCTGCCCTGGCTGAGGGCATTCGTCAGCGCCGTGACGACGTGGCTCTGGCCGACCAGCTCCACGAATGCGCGCGGTCGCCATTTGCGGGCGAGGACTTGATAGCTCATGAACGAATGGGCGCTACGCCTGGATGGCGCTCGCCCCACCGATGCGCGGCGGGGCTTTCGAGTAAGGGGTCTATGTGCCGCCAGATCCCGCGGCCGTCAAGCGCTCGGTCGAAGCGCCGGCTATTTGTCACCAGATCGCGTCGTTGGGCGTTCGGTCGGAGTCGAGGTCCATTTGCCGTCAGATCGCGCTGAGACGAGCGCGCGGTCAGAGCGCGGGCTATTTGTCACCAGATCGGCCTGAGACGCGGCGCGAGCCGGCGACAACGCGCAGCGTACATGGACGTACGTGAGCGTTGGAGCCGGAGAGCAACAAAGTATCAGGTCGATCTGGACGACAAAGAGCAAGGGAGGCGAGCCGTTCCCCCGGCACTTGCAGTGAATCGCTGTGGCTGCTTCCTTCCGGACCTGACCAGGTTCACGACGTTGCAATGCGGGGCGACCCGCCATTGATCGGGCGCAACTTCCGCGAACCGCCAGTATAACCGGTCAACGCAGCGGCCAGCGGGTGATCCGAAGCCCGATGGGACGATGTCGCCGGCCCCGGGGGTTGCCCCGCGCG
Source organism: Casimicrobiaceae bacterium (assembly GCA_035705655.1). Classification (GTDB taxonomy): domain Bacteria; phylum Pseudomonadota; class Gammaproteobacteria; order Burkholderiales; family Casimicrobiaceae; genus VBCG01. The sequence goes on along the minus strand of DASSVX010000142.1, from coordinate 407 downwards.
TCGAGCCTGCGGCCTGCGACCACGAAGCTGTCGCACGTAACAGCCGTCAATCAAGTGTTCGTATTCGGCCCGTTGGCCGGGGATCGCCGCCCTGCCGCCGTTTTTGCCGCTCGGCGGGACGGCGGATTGGCCCTTCAACCCGCAAGGTTATAATCACACCGTCGCTGAAGGACGCGGTGCCGCGTCCGCGACCACCCTGGAGTGCTTCGCAGCCCGTGGCAAGGCTGCGCCCGTGTACGGCGGCATCAAGATCGCCGCAAACCTTCGACGACGCACCCGGCAACGGGGCGATTGACCATGCGCGATCGAGTGTTTGTACGACGTTTGAGCAGTTGGTGTCGCCGGTCACTGATTGGCCTCGCCGCGCTCTCGCTGCTGGCGTTCAGCGGCTGCGAGAGCACGCGTCC
>DASSVX010000141.1:0-4123 GCA_035705655.1 Casimicrobiaceae bacterium | reverse complement strand
CGCCTTCACGGCGGCGCCGACGTCGAGCGCATTGGCGCCCGTCTGCAGGAACACCGCCATCCCGACCGCGGGCTGGCCATCGACGGTGGTGCTGATGTCGTAGCTTTGCGCGCCGAGCTCGACCCGCGCGATGTCGCGAATGCGCAGGACGCCGGCGGGACCGCCGGCGCGAACGACGATGTCGCCGAACTGCTCCGGCGTCACGAGGCGCCCTCGTGCGGTCACCGTGTAGACGAGCGACTGTCCCGCCGGCGCAGGCTCGGCGCCGATCTTGCCCGCCGCGTATTGCTGATTCTGCGAGCGGATCGCCGCGGCAACGTCGGTCGGTGTCACACCGAGGCGCGCCATGCGGTCGGGCTGCAGCCAGATGCGCATTGCGTACCCCGATCCGAACAGCGTCACATCGCCGACACCGGGCACGCGCTTCAGCTCGTCGATCATGTTGACCGTCGCGTAGTCGGCCATGAATGTCGTCTTCTGCGCACCCGAACGCGACACGAGCCCGACGACGAGCAGGATGTCGTTGGATCGCTTCTGCACGATGACGCCGTTGCGGCGCACTTCCTCGGGCAATCGCGGCAGCGCGATCTGCACGCGGTTGTTCAACTGGAACACCGCGTTGTCGATGTTCGTGTCGACCTCGAACGTTGCCGTGATGCCGACCGAGCCGTCGGCGGCAGCGCTCGAGTTGAAATAAATCATGTTCTCGACGCCCGACAGCTGCTCCTCGATCGGCGCCGCGACGGTTTTTGCGAGCGTTTCGGCGCTGGCACCCGGATAGCTCGCGGTGATCGTGACGATCGGCGGCGCGATGTCCGGGTACTGTGCCACCGGCAGGAGCTGCGATGCGATGATGCCGGCGAGCGCGATGATGATCGCGATGACGCTCGCGAAGATCGGCCGCTCGATGAAGAAGCGCGAGAAATTGCCCATCGACGTTGCCCGTCAGCGCGACTTCGCGGGCCGGGCGGGCGCTTCCGCGGGCGGCACCGGGGATGCGGCCGCCTGCTGCGACGCGGCACCTGCCGCGCGTGGTTCGACGGCGGTCCCCGGGCGCAGCTTCATCAGGTTGTCGACGATCACGAGATCGCCGGGGGCGAGGCCGCCCGTCACGATCCAGTCGCTGCCGAGCCAGGTCGTCGTTTGCACCGGACGCTGGACCGCCTTGCCGTCGGCACCTGCGATCCAAACGGTGCGCTCGCGTTCGGTCTGCGCCAGCGCCGCTTGCGGGACGAGGAACGCATCCTGCGCGCCCGCGAGAATGCGCACCTTGACGAATTGCCCCGGCAGCCAGCGCAGGTCGCGGTTCGCGAATTCGGCACGCAGCTGCACGGTGCCGATTTTCGGATCGACGCTCGACGCCGTGAAGTTGAGCCGGCCGTTACCGGCCGCAACCGCCCCTTTGCTGTCGACGATGTTCACCTGCGTCGATTCGGCGCTGTCGCGAATGCGCTCGAAATCGCCTTCGGCGATCGAAAAGCGTACCCACAGCGGATCGACCTGCGTGATCGTCGTCAGCAGGTCGGTGTTCGCGGCGACGAGGCTGCCTTCGGAGCGAACGGAGCGGCTCGTCACGCCGCCGATCGGCGCCTTCAGGTTCGTGTACGAAAGATTGAGCTCGGCCTCGGCAAGCTTCGCCTGCGCGCCCTCGATCGCCGCGGCCGACTCCTTGACGGCCGACACCGCGGTGTCGTATTCGCGGCGGCTGATTGCCTTGGTATCGGCCAGCGCCTTCAGCCGATCGGCCTCGCGCTGCGCGAGCTCCTGCCGCGCGCGCTCCTGCGACAACGCCGCCCGGGACTGCGCAACCGCAAGCACGAACGGCGCACGATCGATCCGGAACAGCGCCTGTCCTGCGTCGACCTTCGCACCCTCGGTGTACAGGCGCTTCTCGAGAATGCCCGCGACGCGCGGACGGATCTCGACCTCGCGCGAGCCTTCGGCCTGGCCGACGGCTTCGAGCACGAGCGGGACGCGCTGCAACTGCGCACGCTTGACGGTGACGGCAAGCGGGGCCGCCGCCGCCGGCGCCGCTCGTGCGCTGGTGGCACCTTCGCGCTTGTCGCAGCCGGCGAACGCGACGAGCAAGACGGCGATGGCGAGCACGGGTGCCGTGCGTCTGGCGCAGCGACCGGCATTTGCAGCGAGGCGTGAATTCATCGAGCGGGACGGGAACGATCGGCAGGCGGCATTATATATACGTTGCATACGATATATGACACATACGGACGCTGGCGCGAAGCGTGACAGAATGCGCCGCTCGATCGTTGCACGAAAGGCCCTGTCAGCATGAACGCCAAACCGGCGCAGCCTGCACCGGGCGATTTGTCCGCCGAAGGCGACATCAACCTTTCGCCGCGGCGCAAGCGCTGGGAGGCGGAACGGCTGGCGCCGGCCACGCGTGCGCTGCTCGCCGAAGACGCGAAGTACTTCCTGCACCAGTCGCTGTCGACGCCTTGCTTCAACGCGCTTGCGTCGGCATCGGGCATCTGGCTCGAGGACGTCGAGGGCCGGCGCTACATGGACTTCCACGGCAACAGCGTCCACCAGGTCGGACACGGCCATCCGCGCGTCGTGCAGGCCGTCAAGGATGCGCTCGACACGCTGCCGTTCTCGCCGCGCCGCTTCACCAACGAGGCGGCGGTGACGCTCGCGCGCCGGCTCGTCGATCTTGCACCTGGCAACCTGGCGAAGGTGCTCTTTGCGCCCGGGGGCACCAGCGCAATCGGCATGGCGCTGAAGCTTGCGCGCGTCGCCACGGGCCGGCACAAGACCGTCTCGATGTGGGATGCATTCCACGGAGCGTCGCTCGACGCGATTTCCGTCGGCGGCGAGGCGCTGTTCCGCCGCGGCATGGGACCGCTCCTCTCCGGGACCGAGCATGCGCAACCCTGCGACCCGCGCGCGTGTCATTTCGGCTGCGGCGGGACCTGCAACGCGCGCTGTGCCGAGTACGTCGACTATGTGCTCGGCAAGGAAGAGGACGTCGCCGCCGTCGTCGTCGAGACGATCCGCTCGACCGACGTGCAGATTCCGCCGCGGGCCTATTACGAGACGCTGCGCCGCGCATGCGACCGCCACGGCGCGCTGCTGATCCTCGACGAGATTCCGATCGGTCTCGGCCGCACCGGCGCGATGTTCGCATTCGAGCACTACGGCATCGTTCCCGACATGGTGGTGCTCGGCAAGGGGCTCGGCGGCGGGGTGTTTCCGATGGCCGCGCTGATCGCGCGTGACGGGCTCGATGTCGCCGCCGAGCGTGCGCTCGGTCACTACACGCACGAGAAAAGCTCGCTCGGGTGCGCGGCGGCGCTCGCAACGCTCAACGTGATCGACGACGAGCGGCTGCTCGAGCGTGCGAACCGCCTCGGCGCGCATGCGCTGTCCCGGCTTGGCGAGATGCAACGGCGGCTGCCGATCGTCGCCAGCGTGCGCGGCATCGGTCTGCTGCTCGGCGTCGAGCTCGTGGACCCGTCGAGCGGCGCGCCGGCGCGTGACGCCGCGGAGCGCGTGCTCTACGACTGCCTCGCACAGGGGCTGTCGTTCAAGGTGGGGCAGGGGAACGTGCTCGTGCTTTCGCCGCCGCTCGTCATCGCCGACCAGGATCTCGATCGCGCGCTCGACATCGTCGAGGCGGCCATCGGCGCCGCGAGCCGATGAACGTCGTGCGCACCGACGCCGAGCTCGAGCTGCCGCGCGTCGATCGACGGCTGCGCGAGTACGGCGCAACGCTCGTTGTGCTCCCCGAGACGACGAGCACCGTCGAACTCGCCGGCGCCGTGCGCGACGCCGACCTGCTCCTCATGTGCTACGCATCGATCCCGGCGCGCGTCATCGACGCGGCGACGCGGCTCAAGGGCATCGTCAAGTACGGCGTGGGCATCGACGCGATCGACATCGAAGCGGCGATGCGCAAGGGCGTTCCCGTCGTCAACGTGCCCGAATACGCCGAGGAGACCGTTGCCGAAGGCGCCATCGCGCTGATGCTTGCGCTTGCGAAGAAGTTCAAGCCGATCGAGCGCGAAATGGCGTTGCGCGGATGGGCGTGGCCGACGGCGCCGTGGCTCGCGACCGATCTCGCGGGCAAGACGCTCGGCCTCGTCGGGGCCGGCCGCATCGGCAC
>DASSVX010000140.1:0-3968 GCA_035705655.1 Casimicrobiaceae bacterium | reverse complement strand
GTTTCGCCGCAACCGCGAGCGTCATTTTCGCAAGCGGCGTGCGGCGTGTGGCGGGTGCCGGATCGATCAGCGCTCGAGCAGTTCGGGGTTGATCGTCATGCTGGCGAAATCCGCCGCCGGGCGCACGTTCAGCTCCGGCTCGCCCTGTGCGGAGTCGATGCGCGACGACGGCGAGTTCTGGTTGATGAGCCAGGCGAGGTTGGTCGCCGAGTCGGACGCGACCATCGCCTCGTCGTAGGAGATGCGCCCATCCAGATAGAGCTTGCATAGCGCCTGCTCGAACGTCTGCGATCCGGGGTAGAGCGACTGCTCCATCGCTTCCTTGATCTGCGTGAACTCGCCGCTCTTGATGAGCTCGGCGATGAGCGACGTGTTGAGAAGGATCTCGACCGCCGGCTGCTGGCCGCCTTCGACGTTGCGCACCAGCCGCTGCGACACAATCGCACGCAGCCCGATCGACAGGTCGGACAGCACCGCGGAGCGTGCCTCGTGCGGAAACAGGTTGATGATCCGCGACAGTGCGTGGTAGCTGTTGTTCGCGTGGATCGTCGACAGGCAGAGGTGGCCGGTCAGCGTATGCAGCAGCGCCGCCTGCATCGTTTCCTTGTCGCGGATCTCGCCGATCATGATGAGGTCGGGCGCTTCGCGCAGCGCACTTTGCAGCGCCATGTTGTAGTTGTGCGTATCGATGCCGATCTCGCGCTGGTTGACCATGCTCTGGCGGTGGTCGAACAGGTATTCGATCGGGTCCTCGATCGTCAGGATGTGACCGCTGCGGTTGTTGTTCCGATGGTCGATCATCGCGGCCAGCGACGTCGACTTGCCCGAGCCGGTGGCGCCGGCGACGAGGACGAGGCCGCGCTTCGCCATGACGAGGTCGAGGAGCACGGGCGGCAGGTTCAGCGCCTCGAACGGCGGCACGTTGTTGCGCACGTAGCGGATCACGAGCGCGATCGAGCCGCGCTGGCGGAAGATGTTGATCCGGAAGTTGCCGACGCTGCGGTCGAGATGCGACAGGTTCATCTCGCGCTCGTTCTCGAACTCCCGCGCCTGCTCCTTCGTCATCAGGTCGTACGCGATGCGGCGCACCGTCTCGACGTCCATCGACTGGCTCGACACCGGATGCACGACGCCGTTGACCTTGATGTTGATCGGCGCGCCGCAGGAAATGTAGAGATCCGACGCCTGCTTGTCGGCCATCAGCTTGAAGAGTCGGTCGAGATACATGGTCCCCTTTCCGGCTAGAATGACAGCACGGTCCCTTGCCTGCCCGGGGCGTGCGGCTATGATGATGTCATGAGTCGCCGGGCTCCGCCAGCGCGCGGGCGTTCCGCGTCGCCTGCCGACCGCGTCCACTCGACTTCGCACCACAACTCGACCCGGCAACAAAGCAAGTTCCATGCTCGCCATCATCGGCGGTACAGGCCTCACGCGCCTTTCCACGCTCGCCGTCACGCATCGCGAGGTGATTCGCACGCCCTACGGTGAGCCGTCGGCGGCGCTCATCTTTGGCGAAGTGGCCGGGAACCCGGCGATCTTTCTCGCGCGCCACGGTCATGGGCATACGATTCCGCCGCACCGCGTCAACTACCGGGCGAACCTGTGGGCGTTGAAGGAGCAGGGCGCGAGCGCGATCCTGGCGATCGCCTCGGTCGGTGCGATCCGCGGCTGCAGCCCCGGCGAGCTCGTTCTGCCGCACCAGTTGATCGACTACACGTCGGGACGCGCGAACACGTTCTACGACGGCGGCGACCAGCAGGTGGTCCACACCGATTTCACGCACCCGTATTCGCAGCCGCTGCGCACGGTGTGTCTCGCCGGTGCGAAAGATGGCCGCATCGCGCTGCGCGACGGCGGCGTGTACGGCGCCGTGTCGGGACCGCGCCTCGAAACCGCGGCGGAAATCGACCGCATGGACCGCGACGGCGCGACGCTCGTCGGCATGACCGGGATGCCGGAGGCCGGTCTCGCGCGCGAGCTCAGCGTCGAGTACGCGTCGGTGTGCGTCGTCGTCAATCACGCAGCGGGTCGCGGCGACAGCGTCGCGAGCGTGTCGATGGAGTCGATCGCAAACGTGCTCGAAACGGGCATGGATCGCGTGCGCGCATTGATCGAGCACGTGGTGCCGCGGGTGCCGCTCGCCGCACGCGACGTCGAGGTGCGCCGCGAGGCGGTGATCCTGGGAGCAAACGCCGATGATTCGTGATGTGCTGCGCATGGGTGACCCGCGCCTGTTCGAGCGCTCGCGTGAAGTCGATCGCGCCGGCACGCCCGAACTGCTCGCGCTGCTCGACGACATGCGCGAAACGATGCATGCGCAAAATGGCGCCGGGCTCGCAGCACCCCAGATCGGGGTCGGCCTGCGCGTCGTGATTTTCGGTGTCGAGCGCAACGAGCGCTACCCCGACGCCGAGCCGGTGCCGTACACGGAGCTCGTCAATCCGGTGCTGACGCCGTTGTCCGACGAGCTCGAGGACGGGTGGGAGGGCTGCCTGTCGGTTCCGGGGCTGCGCGGCGTCGTACCGCGCTTTCGCAGGCTGCGCTATCGCGGTCTCGACCCCTCGGGCGCGATCATCGAGCGCGACGTCGAGGGCTTTCACGCGCGCGTCGTGCAGCACGAATGCGATCACCTGGACGGCATCCTCTATCCGATGCGGGTGCGGGACTTCACGCGCTTCGGTTTCACCGACGTGCTGTTTCCCGGAATCGCGGCGGCGGAGGAGTAAGCCAGCCGCCGGAAACCGTGGCGCACCGACTGTCCGCATTGCCTTGACCGCCCTTGGCTGGCGGCGTAGCGTCATTTGCGCTACGTGACGCGCGGCCGCATGCCGCGCTGGAAAGCCGGGGGAGGCTTCCATGCCGTCATCGTGTCTTGCCGGCCGCTCACGCCGTGCGCGGCTGTCGTCGTTTGTCCTCGTTGGCTGCCTGTTCGCTTCGGCGCTCGCGCCTGCACAGCCGATCGATCGCGCAGCCGACGCACTGCTCGCCGTCGATCAGCAGCGCCCGAGCGTCGTCGAGCGCATCGTGACGACCTGGGGACCGGCGCTCGCGAAATCGCGCGCACCCGTTTCGGTCGACGAGTTGCGTGCGCGACTCATGAGCCTTCGCGCCGACCGGCTCTTTGCGGCAAGCATTGCCGGCACCGAGGAGGGCTTGCGCGAGGTTACGGGTTTCCCGGCAACGACAGCGGCGACGAAACCCGTTGCCTACGCGAAAGCGCTCGGCGATGCCGCCATCGACGTCGTCTACACGCCGGTGACGCCGTGCCGTCTCGTCGAGACGCGCGGCACGTTCGCCGCCGTCTATCAGGGCAATGGCAGCGCGTCGCACACGCCGGTGCCGTTCGCGCCGAACGAGATCCGCAGCTACACGGTGCAAGGCGGCAACGGTGTGTGCCTGACGCAACTGCCGGGCGGCTTGAGCCCGAGCGCCGTGCAGTTGCAGGTGTTCGGCATTCCGACGACGGCTGCATCGGGCGACATCGAGATCCTGCCGCAGGGTGCGACGTTCGGCAGCACCGCGACGATGGTGTACGTCGCGTCGCTCAACTTCAACACGGTGTCGACGGCGGCGAAGATCAACACGTCGAACAAACAGATCGGCGTGCAGGTACGCGGCGGCGGCGCGCACCTGGCGATCGACGTCGTCGGTTACTTTGCCGCGCCGAGTGGCAACGGTGGACGGTTCTTTCGCCAGGGCGGCAACGCGTTCGGGACGGCCGCGGCGCTGGGGACGATCGACAACCAGCCATTGGCGTTGCTCGCGAACGGTCAGCCTGCGATGACTTATCTGCCGAATGCGACGAGCCCGAACATCATCGGCGGGCATGCGAGCAACAGCGTCGATTCATCGTTATCGGGCCAGACGATCGCGGGCGGCGGCTTCGCCGGCGACAATTGCTTCGACTCGGCCACGAACACGAGCACGCGGTCGTGTCTCAATATGACAACGGGCAATGATGCATCGAT
>DASSVX010000139.1:0-10072 GCA_035705655.1 Casimicrobiaceae bacterium | reverse complement strand
TGGCATATGACGTCGCGCCGCCCGCTCATTCCCCAATATGGCAAAAGGCCGCCTGAAGAGGCGGCCTTTTGCGGACTTTTCGGAAGCGTTTAGCGCTTCGAGAACTGCTTGCGGCGCCGCGCCTTGTGCAGGCCCACCTTCTTGCGCTCGACTTCGCGCGCGTCGCGCGTCACGAGGCCCGCTTTCGACAGTGCCGGCTTGAGCTCCGCGTCGTAGTCGATCAGCGCGCGGGTAATGCCGTGGCGCACCGCGCCCGCCTGGCCCGACTCGCCGCCGCCGATCACGTTGACCATGATGTCGAACGTGCCCTGGTGGTTGGTCAGCACCAGCGGCTGGCGCACGACCATGCGTCCGGTCTCGCGCGTGAAGAATTCGTCGACGGGCTTGTCGTTGACGACGATCTTGCCGTCGCCGCGCTTCATGAACACGCGTGCGACCGAGGTCTTCCGCCGTCCCGTGCCGTAATGATAATTGTTGATCATGGGCTAAATATCGAGGGCTGTCGGTTGTTGCGCCGAATGCGGATGCGTGGCGCCGGCATAGCACTTGAGCTTCTTGATCATCGCGTAGCCGAGCGGCCCCTTCGGCAGCATGCCCTTGACCGCCTTTTCCAGTGCGCGGCCGGGAAAGCGGGCCTGCATCTGGCCGAACGTGGTGGTCGTGATGCCGCCCGGATAGCCGCTATGCCGGTGATAGAGCTTGCTGTCGGCCTTGGTGCCGGTGACGCGGATCTTGTCGACGTTGGTGACGACGATGAAGTCGCCCGTGTCGATATGCGGCGTATAGATGGCCTTGTGCTTGCCGCGAAGGCGCGCGGCGATCTGGGTGGCAAGCCGTCCGAGCACCTTGTCTGACGCGTCGACGACGAACCAGGCGCGCGTGACATCGCGCGGACGGGCCGAGTAGGTCTTCATTGGAAATTTCCCGACGATTCCACCACGCGCTGCATTGCGAGATTGTGGTGGCAATTCAGCAAAGTCGGTGATTGTACTATGCTTTCGTCGCGCGGGTCAACGCGATGTTTCGCGAGGCTCGAGACGCGCTTCGGCAGCGGCGGCGAGTGGGGATCGGCCCGTCGATGGTGCGCCGCGGTAGAAAAAAAAGGCGCGGTCGTACCGACCGCGCCGAGTATTCCACCATAGGAGGAGAATGGAGGAATGCGCCGCGGGCGCCGAAGGAGGAGACGGCAACCCGCGACAGGCGTAAGCATTCCATATTGCGCTGCACAATGCAAGATGCATAAGCGGTCATAAGACGAAGGGCACGGTTTGTACGATCGGCGGCAGGCACCGGCGCAACAGCCGGACGCGGGGGCGCGACAGATGAAGGCGCGGGTCAAATGGGTGGAGCAGGTGTCGTTCGTCGCCGAGGCGGGCAGCGGCCACGCGGTCGTCGTCGACGGCGCGCCCGAGGCCGGCGGGCGCAACCTCGGCATGCGGCCGATGGAGCTCGTCCTTGCGGGCGCCGCGGCGTGCACGGCGTTCGACGTCGTGTGGATCCTGAAGCGCGCGCGCCAACCGGTGGCCGATTGCGTCGTCGACGCCGAGGCCGAGCGCGCGGCGCAGGAACCGAAGGTCTTCACGCATATTCACCTCAAATATGCGATCGCCGGCCGCGGCCTTGACGCGAGGCAGGTCGAGCGTGCGGTGAAGCTGTCGAAGGAGAAATACTGCTCGGCGACGATCATGCTGGCGCACTCGGCCAGCATCAGCTACGAGGTGCGCATCGTCGAGGGGGACGATGTCGGGGAAGCCGGCCCGGACCCCTAGTCCGTCACGATCGCTCGTCCCTCAGCAGGCGAATCAGGCTCGACGTGTCCCACCGGCCGCCGCCGCGCGCCTGCACCCGCGCGTAGAACTGGTCGACGAGGGCCGTGACCGGCAGCGCCGCACCGTTGCCGCGTGCCGCCGCGAGGCAGATGCCGAGGTCCTTGCGCATCCAGTCGACGGCGAAACCGAAGTCGAACTTGTCGTCGACCATCGTCCGGCCGCGATTCTCCATTTGCCACGACTGTGCGGCGCCCTTGCTGATCACGTCGAGAACGAGGTTCGGGTCGAGTCCCGCGCGCTGCGCGAAGCTGATGCCTTCGGACAGCGCCTGCACGAGACCTGCGATGCAGATCTGGTTGACCATCTTGGTGAGCTGGCCCGCGCCGGTTGCACCCATCAGCGTCACGGCGCGTCCGTAAAGCGCGAGCACCGGCTGCGCCTTCGCGAACACCGCGGGATCGCCGCCGACCATGATCGTGAGCTTGCCGTTCTCGGCGCCGGCCTGCCCACCCGATACCGGCGCATCGAGGAAGGCCACGTTGCGCGCCTTCGCGGCGGCCGCAATCTCGCGCGCGACTTCGGCCGACGCCGTGGTGTGATCGACGAGCATGGCTTCGCTGCTCATGCCGGCGAGCGCCTCCTTGGCGACGGCGCGCACGTCGTTGTCGTTGCCCACGCACATCAGCACGATCTGCGCATCGCGTGCCGCATCGGCCGGCGACGGCATCGATCTGCCCCCGTACTGCGCGACCCATTGCGCGGCCTTCGCCGGCGTGCGGTTGTACACGGTGACGTCGTGTCCCGCCTTCGCGAGATGGCCGGCCATCGGATAGCCCATGACGCCGAGGCCGAGGAATGCAAGCTTGTTCATGTCGAGCTCCCGATTTCGCGTCGCGCGGCGTCGATTGCCGCGCGAACCCGTGATGGTGCCGTGCCGCCGATGTGATCGCGGCTCGCGACCGAGCCGTCGAGCGTGAGCACGCCGAACACGTCGGCGTCGATAAGGGTCGAGAAGCGTTGCAGCGCGTCGAGCGGCAGTGCGGCGAGATCGCACTGTCGCGCTTCGGCCTCGCGCACCGCACGCGCAACCGCTTCGTGGGCATCGCGAAAGGCGACGCCCTTTCGCACCAGGTAATCGGCGAGATCCGTTGCAGTCGCATGACCTTCGCGCGCCGCCTCGCGCATCCGCGCGACGTTCGCCGTGAGCCCGGTTGCGACGAGGTCGGTGACGATCGCGAGCACGTCCGCGAGCGTGTCGACGGTGTCGAACAGCGGCTCCTTGTCTTCCTGGTTATCCTTGTTGTAGGCGAGCGGCTGCGCCTTCATCAGCACGAGCAGCGCCGTCAGATGACCGATCACGCGTGCCGACTTGCCGCGCACGAGCTCGGGAACGTCCGGGTTTTTCTTCTGCGGCATGATCGAGCTGCCCGTGCAGAAGCGGTCGGCGAGCGTGACGAAGCCGAAGCGCGGGCTTGACCACAGCACGAGCTCCTCGGCGAAGCGCGACAGATGCACCATCACGAGCGCGGCCGCCGCTTCGAATTCGATCGCGAAATCGCGATCGGAAACCGCATCGAGCGAGTTCGTCGTCACCGAGTCGAAGCCGAGCGCGCGCGCAACGCGCTCGCGGTCGATCGGATAAGAGGTTCCGGCAAGCGCCGCGCTGCCGAGCGGCAGGCGGTTGACGCGCTTCCTGCAGTCGGCGAAGCGCTCGACGTCGCGCGCGAGCATCGCGTCGTACGCCATCAGGTGATGGCCGAACGTCACCGGCTGCGCGACCTGCAGATGCGTGAACCCCGGCATGACGGTATCTGCGTGGCGCGTGGCGAGGTCATGCAGCGCGCGGCGCAGCGCGACGAGTTGCGAAACGAGCGCGTCGATCGCTTCGCGCAGCCACAGGCGGATGTCGGTTGCGACCTGGTCGTTGCGCGAGCGCGCCGTGTGCAGCCGCTTGCCGGCGTCGCCTGTCAGCGCGGTGAGCCGCCGCTCGATGTTGAAATGCACGTCCTCGAGCGCGCGCTCCCACGCGAATTCACCGCGCGCGATTTCGCCCTCGATCTGCGTGAGTCCGCGCTCGATCGCCTGCGCGTCGTCATGGGTGATGATGCCGCGTTCGGCGAGCATCTGCGCGTGGGCACGCGAACCCGCGATGTCGACGCGCGCCAGGCGCCGGTCGAAGTCGACGGACGCATTGAACCGCTGCATCCGTTCGGACATCGGCTCGCTGAAGCGGCCCGACCAGGTGCCGCTCGGCGGCACCGGAGTGGCGGCGTTCGGCGGCTTGGCGCTGTCGGGATCGGACGACGGTTCGGGGGCGGACATGGATGTTGAACTACACTCCGCGCTTCGCGCTTCGACAATGGCGAGGCGTGGCCCGCGACCCACATGACCCGCGCGGGAGCGACGCGTTTCGGCGAGCCGTTATGCTATCCGCGCCGGGCCCGAATGGCGGCATCCGGCATGATGCTTGCATATCGCGTCCGTTATGCAGGGGATTATAAAACAACCGCCGGCCGTACCCGCATTGCCCGATCTGCGCAATCTCGGGACGGTCCTGCGCATCCTGCTCGGCGTCAATGGCGCGGCGCTCCTGATCGCGCTCGCGCGTGAGCCGCGCCTGCCCGCGGTTGCAACCGAATGGGCCACGCTGACCGCGTTCGTCGAGCCGCAACTTTTTGCCGAGCTGGCCGTTCTCTGGCTCGTGCAGCCCTGGCTCGCGCGACTCGACGGCCGCGCGGCGATCGGTGTCGTCACCGTGATCACGTGTGCGCTCGCGCTCGGCGTCGACGCGCTCTTTCCGCGGATGGCCGGCGAGGCGCGCGGATCGCTCGTGCGCGGCCTCGTGTTCGCGTTGACCGCGCAATTCGTGTTGATCGCCTACTTCCGCCTGCGCGCCCGCGCACTGTCGCCGGCAATCACCGAAGCGCGCCTGCAGGCGCTGCAGGCGCGCATCCGGCCGCATTTCCTGTTCAACAGCATCACCGCGGTGCTGTCGCTGATGCGCAGCAACCCGAGGCGCGCCGAGGGTGCGCTCGAGGATCTCGCCGATCTGTTTCGCGTGCTGATGCGCGACAACCGCGAGCTTGCCCCGCTCGCCGACGAGGTCGAGCTTTGCCGGCAGTATCTCGAGCTCGAGCAGCTGCGTCTCGGCGAACGGCTCGTCATCGACTGGAACGTGAAGAGCATGCCGGGCGACGCGCTGGTGCCGCCACTCGTGCTGCAGCCGCTGCTCGAGAATGCGGTCTACCATGGCATCGAGCCGTCGACCGTTCCCGGCGTGGTGTCGATCAACATCTTCCTGTCGCGCGACGAAGTGCACGCGCTGCTGCGCAACCCGTACACCGCCAACGGCGCGCGGCATCATGCCGGTAACCGGATGGCGCTCGACAACATCCGCGAGCGGCTCGCGCTGCATTTCGACGCCGAGGCGAGCCTCGAGTCGCGGGTCAACCGCGACACGTACGAGGTGCACATCAGGATGCCCTATCGCACCACGAAGACCGCCGCCGCGGGCAGCGGCACGCAGGCAACGGCGCGCCGCGAGGGGAGCGCCGGCCAGGACACCGCGAAGCGCCGCGAGCCCTACCTGCGACAACGCGTGCCGGCGCTGGCGCAACCGAGGATCGACCATGCCTGAAGCACCGCTCCGCATCCTGCTCGTCGACGACGAGGCGCCCGCGCGACATCGCTTGCGCGAGCTCCTCGACGATTGCGCGGCCGTGCTTCCGATCTCGATCGTCGGCGAGGCGCAGCATGGGCGCGAGGCGCTCGACATTCTGCATTCGGCCTCGGCCGACCTCGTGCTGACCGACATTCACATGCCGGCGATGGATGGCATCGAGCTGGCGCGGCACCTGCTCAAGCTTTCGCATCCGCCGGTGGTCATCTTCACGACGGCATTCCACCAGCACGCGCTGGCGGCATTCGAAGTGCACGCGGTCGATTACCTCGTCAAGCCGGTACGCGTGCAGCGGTTGCTGGCCGCGCTGCAAAAGGTGCCGCGCCTCAAGCCGATGACGGTCGAGAAGCTCACGCAGCTGCCGGCGGCCGCGCGGCGCTTCCTGTCGGTGACCGAGCGCTCGCGCGTGGTGCTCGTGCCGATCGACGAGGTCGTCTACCTCAAGGCCGAGCTCAAGTACATCACGATCCGCACCGCGCAACGCGAGTATCTGCTCGAGGAATCGCTGACTCGGCTCGAGCAGGAATTCGGCGCGCGCTTCGTGCGCGTGCATCGCAACTGCCTCGTCGCGCGCGATTTCATTCGCGGCTTCGAGCGCCGCGCCAACGACGACGGTGACGCGCACTGGGAAGTGCTGCTGCACGGCATCGCCGAAACGCTGCCCGTGTCGCGCCGCCAGCAATACATCGTGCGCGAGATCGGCCGCGAGGTGATGAACGGCGCGGCGGCGTAGGGGCAGAGACGATTTTCCGGCCGCCAACACCGAAACAGGGTCAGAGACGATTTTCGGTGAGCATGGCAGTTACGCCGATCGCCGGCGCGCAGGAAAATCGTCTCTGACCCTGTTGCGCTACACTTCGGCGCGGCCCGCCCCGGCGGGTCTCCCCTTCGCTCCCGCTCGGCCTGCCCATGCGCACACTGATCTGCGGCTCGCTCGCGTTCGACACGATCATGGTGTTTCCCGATCGCTTCGCGCGCCACATCCTGCCCGAGCAGACGCACATGCTCTCGGTGGCCTTCCAGATCAGCGACATGCGCCGTGAATGGGGCGGCTGCGCGGGCAACATTGCGTACAACCTGCGTGGCATCGGCGGCGATCCGGTCGTCATGGGCACGCTCGGCAGCGACGGTACCGCGTATCGCGGCCGCATGCAGGACCTCGGCATCGCGACGGATGGCGTTCGTATCATCGACGACGCGTACACGGCGCAGGCATTCATCATCACCGACCTCGACGACAACCAGATCACGGCGTTTCATCCCGGCGCGATGAACCTGTCGCATCGCAACAGTGTCGGCGACGTACCGGACATCGGCATCGGCATCGTCGCGCCGGACGGCAAGGAGGGCATGCAGGCCCACGCCGCGCAGTTCGCCGCGCGCGGCGTGCCGTTCCTGTTCGACCCCGGCCAGGGGTTGCCGCTTTTCTCGGGCGAGGAGCTCGCGCGACTCATCGAAGCGGCGAACTATCTGGCCGTCAACGATTACGAGGCGAAGCTGCTTTCGGAGCGTACAGGCTGGTCGCTCGGCGAGCTCGCCGAGCGCGTCGATGCGCTGGTCGTGACGCTTGGCGCCGAAGGGTCGATCATCCATGCCGATGGCGCGACGTACGCGATTGCCGCCGCCCCGGCGTCTGCCGTCGTCGATCCCACCGGATGCGGCGACGCGTACCGTGCGGGGCTGCTCTACGGGATTGCCGCCGGGTGGGACTGGCAGCGCACCGGTCAGCTTGCGTCGGCGATGGGATCGATCAAGATCGCCTGCCGCGGCGGCCAGAATCATCGGGTCGACCGCGAGCTCGTGACGCAGTGCTATTTCGACGCGTTCGGCGAACGGCCGTGGTGAACGGCGGCCTGCGCCCTTGACCGCGGCGCTGCGCAGGCTGGCGCGCATTCCGCGCGTCATGCTGCATTTCGTGATCGGACTCGCCACGGTGCTGTTCGCTTTTCCGTCGCTCGATGCGAAGGCGCGCCGCGTGCGCATCCGCCGCTGGTCGCGGCGGCTGCTGCACCTGATGAGCGTCGAGATCCGCATCAACGGGGCGCTCGCGCACCCGAACGTGATGGTGGTCGCCAATCACGTGTCGTGGCTCGACATCTTCGCGCTGCACGCTGTCGGTCCGGTCCGCTTCATCGCCAAGTCGGAGATCGCGCGCTGGCCGCTGATCGGACGGCTCGTGCGCGGCGTTGGCACGCTGTTCATCGAACGCGCACGCCGGCACGACACGCATCGGGTCAACCGCGAGGTCGCCGCGGCGCTCGCCGAAGGCGACATCGTCGCGGTCTTTCCCGAGGGGACCGTCACCGACGGGACCAGGCTCCTGCCATTCAAGGGATCGCTGCTGCAGCCGATCATCGAATCGGGCGGGTGCGTGCAGCCGGTTGCGATCCGCTATCGCACGCGCACCGGCGACCTCTCGCGCGCACCGGCGTACGACGACGTGACGTTCCTGCACTCGTTCTGGCGGATCTGCGGCGAGCGCGCGATCGTCGCCGATATCGTGGCGACGCCGGCGCTGCCCGCCACGGCCAGGCATCGCCGCGCGCTGGCGGCCGACGCCGAGGCGGTCATTCGCGCGGTACTGGCGTCACCTGCGCATGACTCGGCACCTGGTAGATGCGCCGATCGGACAGGCGGATCGCCGTGAGCGGGCCGCCCCACAGGCACCCGGAATCGAGCATCAGCACGTTCGGGGCGAGTGTCAGCCCGAGCGTGGACCAGTGACCGCAGAGCACGAGCGACGACGCGCTGCGCCGCTGCTCGTGGAGAAACCACGGTGCGAAGCCGGGCGGTGCGTGGACCGCGCCGCGCTTTTCGCTAAAGTCCATGCGTCCATCGCTCGTGCAAAAGCGCAAGCGCGTGAGCGCGTTGACGATCGCACGCAACCGGTCGAAACCTTCGAGGTCATCGCGCCACGCGTGCGGCTCGTTGCCGTACAACACACGCAGGAAGGGCTCGCGCCCGGCGCTCGCGAGGACGGCCTCGACCTCCCCCGCCAGCGCGAGCACCCGCGCCGTACTCCATTGCGGCAGCACGCCCGCGTGCACCATCAGCAGGTTGCCTTCCGCGATGGCGAGCGGCTGGCGCACGAGCCATTCGAGCAATTCGTCGCGATCGGCCGCGGCAAGAATCGATGCGATCGTGTCGTCGCGATGCGACAGCCGGTGACCGGCGGCGACGGTGAGCAAATGCAGGTCGTGATTGCCGAGCACCGTTTGCGCCGCATCGCCGAGCGCGCGCACCTCGCGCAGCACGCCGAGGGAATCGGGCCCGCGATTGACGAGATCGCCCGTGAGCCAGAGCCGATCGGTTGCCGGCGAAAAGCCGATCAGCGCGAGCAGTTCGCACAATTCCGCATGGCACCCCTGGATATCACCGATCGCGTAGTGCGCCATGGAATTCGAGAGTGGGTTGTCGCGCGCGCGTCAAGACTGCCGCTCTTCGCATCGCGTCGGTAGAATCGGGCCATTGTAGCAACGCATCGCATTCGCTCCCTTGCAGTTCCCCCTGAACGACGCGCAGCGCGACGCGGTGCGTTACGACAGCGCGCCGCTGCTCGTGCTCGCCGGCGCGGGCAGTGGCAAGACGCGCGTCATCACCGCGAAGATCGCGCATCTCGTCGGTCGCGGCCTCGAGCCGTCGCGCATCGTCGCGATCACGTTCACGAACAAGGCGGCGCGCGAAATGCGCGAGCGTGCCGAGCAGGCGCTTCGCGGCGCCGGCGTCGCGTCCAGGCTGTCGATCTCGACGTTTCACAGCCTCGGCCTGCGCATCGTGCGCGAGGAAGCCGCGGCGCTGGGATTGAAGCGCGGCTTTTCGATCTTCGATCCCGGCGACATCGAAGCGATCGTCGCCGAGCTCGCCGCGACGGCCGATCGGGCGCGCACCCGCGCCATCCAGTGGAAGATCAGCCAGTGGAAAAATGCACTCGTCGATCCCCCGGCGGCGTTGAACGCGGCAAGTGACGACGCCGAGCTTGCGGCCGCACGCGCCTATGCCGGTTACCGCGACGCATTGCTCGCGTATCAGGCGGTGGACTTCGACGATCTGATCGCGCTGCCGGTCACGCTGCTCGACAACGATGGCGCGGCGCGCGCGCGCTGGCAGTCGCGCTGCGCGCATCTGCTCATCGACGAATACCAGGACACGAATGCCGCGCAATACCGGCTGTTCCGCCATCTGGTGGGAGCCGAAACGCCGTTCACGGCCGTCGGCGACGACGACCAGGCGATCTACGGCTGGCGCGGCGCCACGCTCGACAATCTCGCAGCGCTGCCGCGCGATTTTCCTGCGCTTCGCGTCATCAAGCTCGAGCAGAACTACCGCTCGACCGTCCGCATCCTCCGTTGCGCGAACGCGCTGATCGGCAACAATCCGAAGCTTTTCGACAAGCGGCTGTGGACCGAGCTCGCGCACGGCGAGGCGCTGCGCGTGGCACCCGCCGCGGACGAAGAGGCGGAGGCCGATCTCGTCATCCGCCGCATCCTCGCGCACAAGTTCGAGCACCGCACGAAGCTTGCCGATTACGCGATCCTCTATCGCGGCAATCACCAGGCGCGTCCGTTCGAAACGGCGCTGCGCGCGCAGTCGATCCCGTACGAAATCTCCGGCGGGCAATCGATGT
>DASSVX010000138.1:0-18931 GCA_035705655.1 Casimicrobiaceae bacterium | reverse complement strand
CGAAGCAGATGTTCTGGATCGGCCTCGGTATTGCAATCATCGCCGTTGCGCATCTGCTGCTCGAGCCGGGATAACATCGGTCAACGGTCCGCCCTTTGCACCCATGGCTGTTCCTGAACCACATACGATCGAATCGTGGCTTGCGCTCGCCGCGCAATGGCAGCAGGCGCTGCAATCGTGGACGGCGTGGTGGGCCGGCGCCGGGCGAACCGTGCCGGGTGCCGAAGCGTCCGCGGTCGCAACCACGATTCGTGCGCCGTTCGACGCCGAAGGCGTTGCCGCATTGCACGCGGCGTTCGCGCCGCGCGTGCAGGCGCTGTGGGCGGCGCCGGCGCAGGCGCGTGCACCCGCCGACGATCGCCGCTTTGCCTCGGCCGCGTGGCGCGAGCGGCCCTATTTCGCGTGGCTTGCGCAGTCGTACCGGCTTTACGGCGAGTTCCTGACCGCACTCGCATCGATTGCACAGCTGCCGCCCGACGAAAAGAAGCGGCTCGAGTTCTCGGTGCGCCAGTTCGTCGACGCAATCGCACCGACGAATTTCCCCGCGACCAACCCCGACGTGCTCGCGCGCGCCATCGAGACCGAAGGTGCGAGCGTCGTCGATGGCTTGCGCAACCTGGCCGCCGATGTCGCGAAGGGCCGCATCACGATGAGCGACGAGTCGGCCTTCGAGGTCGGCCGCAACCTCGCGGTGACGCCGGGCAGCGTCGTGCTCCGCAACGATCTGATCGAACTGATCCAGTACGACGCAACGACGCCACGCGTCGCGCGCCGGCCGCTGCTGATCGTGCCGCCTTGCATCAACAAGTACTACATCCTCGATCTGAAGCCGGCGAATTCGTTCGTTCGCCATGCCGTCGAGCAGGGCCATACCGTGTTCATGATCTCGTGGCGCAACGTGCCTGCCGAGCTCGGCACGCTGAGCTGGGACGACTACCTGGCGCAAGGCGTTCTGGCGGCACTGACGGCGGTCAAGGCGATCAGCCGATCGCGCGACGTGAATACGCTCGGCTTCTGCGTCGGCGGCACGCTCCTCGCGTGCGCACTCGCCGTGCTCGCGGCGCGCAACGACACGAGTGCATCGAGCGTCACGTTCCTGACGACGATGCTCGACTTCGCCGACCCCGGCGAAATCGGCGTCTACGTCAGCCGGCAGATGCTGGCGGCGCGCGAAGCGCAGCTCGCCGCCGGCCAGCGCGTGCATGGAAGCGAGCTCGCCGGCGCATTCGCCAGCCTGCGCCCGAACGATCTCGTTTGGAACTACGTCGTCGACAACTATCTGAAGGGCAGAAAGCCGCCGGCGTTCGACCTCCTGTACTGGAACGGCGATTCCGCGAACCTTCCCGGGCCGATGTACGCGTATTACATCCGCCAGCTGTATCTCGAGAACCGGCTGCGCGAACGCGGCGCATTGACGATGCTGGGCGAGAAGATCGATCTATCGCGCGTCGCATTGCCCGCGTACGTCTATGCGTCGCGCGACGACCATATCGTTCCCTGGCGCTCGGCGTTTCGCACGCTCGACCTCGTCGGCGGCGAAACCACCTTCGTGCTCGGCGCCTCGGGGCACATCGCGGGCGTCGTCAATGCGCCCGAAGCGCACAAGCGCAATTACTGGACGCACGATGGACGCGAGCGCTCGACGGACGCATGGGTGGCGAATGCGACGAGCCATACCGGAAGCTGGTGGCCGCACTGGTATCGCTGGCTTGCGCAGCACAGGGGCGGCGAGCGCGCAGCCCCGAAGCGCACCGGGAACGCAACCCATCGGCCGCTCGCCCGAGCGCCCGGCGAATACGTCGTCGAGCGCGTGAGCTGAAGCGCGCGTCACCCGCCCGGCAGCTTGCCGAGCTTGATCTCGATCGACGAATACCACGCGGCGAGATTGTCGATGTCCTGGCTCGACAGCCCTGCCGCGACGAGCGTCATGGCCTCGTTCTTCCGCGCGCCCGATTTGAACGCCTGCAACTGGGCCACGAGGTAGCCTTCGACCTGGCCCGCGATGTTCGGCGCGTCGGGAACCTGCGACAACCCGTCGGTGCCGTGGCATGCCTGGCACATTTGCGCCTTCATGCGTCCGGCCTTCGCGTCACCGGCGGCGCGCGCCTCCGGGGCCGCGAAGCAAAGAAGGGCGGCGGCGCCCACGAGCGCCGCCGATGCCCGCATCATTTGCCGTCGTACCAGATGCGATACAGCGCGCCGACGAGATCGTCGGACACGAGGAGCGAGCCGTCGTGCAGTTCCGCGACGTCGACCGGACGCCCCAGGTAATAGCCGTTGTCGTTCCATCCTTCGGCGAACGGCTCCGACTTGCCGGCGACATGGCCGTCTTCCTTGACGAACGTCACGAGCACGCGTGCGCCGGCGGGCACCGTGCGGTTCCACGAGCCGTGCTGCGTCGAGAAAATCGCTCCACGGTACTTCGCGGGAAACATCGTGCCGGTGTAGAACAGGAGACCGAGGTCCGCCGCGTGCGCTATCTGCTCCACCTCGGGGAACACGACCCCGGCGGGCGGCGTGTCGTTCTTGTATTCGGTCGTGCGCGTGTGTCCGCCGCCGTACCAGGGGAAGCCGAAGTCGAGCCCCTGCTTCGCGATTCGGTTCAACTCACCGGGCGGCTGATCGTCGCCCATGCCGTCGACCTGGTTGTCGTTGCTCCACAGCGTCTTGTCCTTCGGGTTGAAATCCATCCCGACCGCGTTGCGCAACCCGGTGGCATAAACCTCGCGGTTCTTGCCATCGCGATCCATCCGGATGATGCCCATCATCCCGGTCTTGTGATACAGGTCGAGCTTCTCCTTCGGCGGCACGTTGTACGGCTGGCCGAGCTGGATATAGAGCTTGTTGTCGGGGCCGATGCGGCAGGGACGCGCCGTATGGTTGTAGCTTTCCTCCTCCTTGGGAATCAGCTTCCCTTCGGGAACGATCGCGTTGGGCACGACATCGGGGCTTTCGTAGAAGAATTCGGCCGCCGGATATTCGACGACGCGATTCTGCTCGACGACGTAGAGGAATCCGTCCTTCGAGAAGCACGGACCGTTCGGAATCCTCTTCGGTAGCGTCGGCGCGAATTCCTTCACCTCGTCGGCGACACCGCCGCGCGAGCGATCGGTCACCGCCCACACCTTGGTCTTGCGCGTGCCGACGAACGTGACGATTCCCTGCGGACCCACCGCGATATGCCGGGCGTCGGGAACGATCGCGTAGAGCCCGATATGGAAGCCGGGCGGCAGCTTGATCTTGGTGAGGTTCTGCTTGATCTGGTCGGCCTTCGCGCCGGTCTGCGGAATCATCGGCCAGTCGACCGGCGTGTTCGTCTGGTGCATCCCGCTCAGCGTTTCGAGCTCGTCGGCCTGCCCCGCGATCGGGCAGATTGCAAGCGCGCACAACACGGCAACAGCTTTCATCGAAAATTTCATCGACCCCTCCCGTTGATGACAAGCCCGCATCGCACGATGCAGGACCGGCTCCCGCTGCCTATCGCAAGCGGCACTCTAGTCCGGCCGAACACAAACGGCAACAGCGGCCGCACTGCGCGTCGTGTCGCACTGCAACAGAGCGCGTTCGTCACGCTGCCCGCCGTTGCGCTACCATGCCGGCATCGGCGTCGCAGGAGGAAACGATCATGGCAGCACAGCGCATTGCGCTCGTCACCGGTGGCATGGGCGGTCTCGGCGAAGCAATCTGCACCAAGCTCTCGGCGCTGGGCAATACGGTCGTCACCACGCATTCGCCGGGCAACACGAAGTCGGCCGACTGGCTCGAGGCGATGAAGCGCCAGGGTTACGATTTTCGCGCCTATGCATGTGACGTCGCGCACTTCGATTCGGCCTCCGCATGCGTCAGGCAGGTGACGAACGAACTCGGCCCCATCGACGTTCTCGTGAACAACGCCGGCATCACGCGCGACATGACGTTTCGCAAGATGGACAAGGCGAACTGGGATGCGGTGATTGGGACGAATCTCGATTCGTGCTTCAACATGACGAAGCAGGTATGCGACGGCATGACGGAGCGCGGCTGGGGGCGCATCATCAACATCTCGTCGGTCAACGGGCAGAAGGGCGCGTTCGGGCAGACGAACTACTCGGCGGCGAAGGCCGGCATGCACGGCTTCACGAAGGCGCTCGCGCTCGAAGTCGCGCGCAAGGGCGTCACGGTGAACACGATTTCGCCCGGGTACATCGGCACGAAGATGGTGATGGCAATCCCGAAGGACGTTCTGGACAGCAAGATCATTCCGCAGATCCCGATGGGGCGCCTCGGCAAGCCCGAAGAGGTCGCAGGACTCGTCGCGTATCTTGCAAGCGACGAAGCCGCCTTCCTCACCGGCGCGAACATCGCGATCAACGGCGGCCAGCACATGTTCTGAAGGGTAGGCGGCAATGCGCGATTGCGACGTTGCGGCGGAGCTCTCCGCCCGCGGAACGACTCCCGTCCTGCAGCCCGCCCGCCCGCGACCACGCGCGGCGACGTCGGTGCTGTCCGGCACCATTCCCGATCCGCTGCTGTCGAGCCGCGCTCGCGGGTGGGACGGGCTGACGGTCGAGTTGCAGAGCTTCCATGATCTCGACGTGGTCGTGCAGTCGTCCGATCACGTGATTGCCGTGCAACTGGCGGGCAGCGTGAACGTGCATCAGAGTCGCGCCGGGCGGACGCGATCGCGGACGATCAGCGTGGGCGACGTCACCGTCACGCCGGTGGGACCTCCGACCCGCTGGCGCCAGGCAGGACAGAGCCTCGTCGTATTGCTGCGATTGTCGCCCGCGTACGTGCGCGGCGTGGCCGGTGACGAATGCGCACTCGATCCCGACCGCTTCGAAATACAGGGGCGCTTCGCGACGCGTGACGCGCGCATCGACGATGTTGCCCGGCGCCTCCTCGCAGGACTCGAACTCGAAGGCGGCGACAGTCATCTCTACGTCGATGCGCTCACGTGCGAGCTCGCGATACACCTGCTGCGCGAATACACGGTGGGGAGCGTCGCACCCGCCTGGCCGATGGCGCGCCTTTCGCCGCACAAGCTGCGCCGCGCGATCGAGTACATCGACGACAACCTGAAAGGCGAACTGACGCTGGCCGCGATCGCCGACACGGTTGCATTGAGTCCGGGTCATTTCGCGCATGCGTTCCGCCAGGCAATCGGCGTCGCACCGCACCGCTACGTGGTCGAGCGGCGCGTCGAACGCGCAAAGGCGCTGCTGCGCGGCTCGGACATGCCGATCACCGAGATCGCCGATCGCGTCGGCTGCGCGAGCCACAGTCACTTCTCGGTTCTCTTCCATCGCGTCACCGGGCTCACGCCGCGGCAGTTTCGCGCGCTGGAGTAACGGTCGCGCGGGCGTGGGCGCGCTCGCAACAGCCAGCGCATTGCAAATATTGCATCGCGCGCCTTTGCGCTGCCTGCAACAAACGAATCGCACGATTCGAAAAGTTTCCGCAAGAACGTGAAAGCGCACACCGGCTGCGCGCGGCTAGATTCGTTTCCCGGATTCATTTGTCGATCCACTCGTGAACGTCGCATCGTCGCCTT
This sequence comes from Casimicrobiaceae bacterium, assembly GCA_035705655.1. Lineage (GTDB taxonomy): Bacteria > Pseudomonadota > Gammaproteobacteria > Burkholderiales > Casimicrobiaceae > VBCG01. Next base: position 13,398 of record DASSVX010000138.1, on the reverse strand, counting down.
TGCCGCCGCACCCGAGCATCGCGCGAATCCCGTCGGGCCGGCGACGGCCGAAGCGGCTCGCGATTGCCCGGATTTCGATTTCAATCGTCGTTGCGCTTTCCGCCGCGCAGGCCTCGGGCGAGATCTACAAGTGCACGGCAAGGAAGTCGATCCCCAAGTATCAGAATTTTCCCTGTGAATTCGACACGCTCGGGTCGGTGCCGGCCGCCTCCGCGCCCGAGACCGATTCCCGCACGACAGGCGCGACAGCCGCGGCCCGCACCGCGACGCCGACCCGGCCGGACCGCAACGTCATGCATCGCGGCGCCGGCGCGTCAGTGCCCCGCATCGGCATGACAACCGACGAGGTGAGAGCCGTCTGGGGCGAACCCGTCGAAACGAACAAGGAGGAATTCGTCAAAGGCACTTTCGAGACGTGGACGTACGCCGATTCGCGAGCGGTTCAATTCGACCGCAAGGGTCGAGTAACGAGCATCAAACGGTAGTTGTCGGCCGAAGGCATCGTCGCGAGGGCGAGCCGGCGGTTAACCCCAAGGAGGAGCAATGCATTCGTACATGAAGAGCAAGCTGCGTGTAAGCGCCGTATCCGCCGCCGTCGCGGCAGCGCTCGGCCTCGTCGCCGGCAATGCGGTGGCGATCAGCCAGAGCGGGGAAGCGAAGAACATGATCCGCGTGGGCCATACCGACCTGCAGGGACGTCCGACGTATCAGCCGAACGTGATCAAATACCCCGACGGACGGACCATCCTGTTCGTCGGGCAGCACAGCGGCAACCCCCGGCCCGTGGCGGGCTACAGGTTCCTTCCGAATCCGCTCAACCACAACGCGGACGAGAACAATGGAACGATGATCATCGACGTCACCGATCCGAGAAACCCGGTCGAGAAAGCGCTGATACCGGCGCCCGTCGCAGGGAATTCCGTGGGCCAGTCGCAGATGACGCGCATGTGCCTCGGATCGCAGTTGCCGGGCGGAACGCCGGGCAAGGTCTACCTGCTGCGCAACTCCCAATCCGGCAACCTTGCGATCTCCGGCTACCAGATCTGGGACGTCACCGACGTCGAGCACCCGGTCAAGACGTCGGAGCAGATGGGGCTCCGCTCGACGCACAAGGTCTGGTGGGAATGCAGCACCGGCATCATCTATGCGCCGGGTAGCCTGAGCACGCCGCCGCTGTGGAAGGAATCGCAGGCGATGCTCGTCTACGACTGGCACGACGTCAACAACCCGCCCCATTTCATCCGCATGTTCGGCCTGCCCGGCGGCGAGCCGGGCGGCACGGTGACAACGTCGCTGCACGGTGCGATTTCCGCGCATGACCATCCGATGGCCGCGCAGAAACTGGCGCGCGCCGACGACGTCATCGGCAACCGCATCTATGCGGCGTGGGGCGTCGGCGACGATGGCGTGATCACGATCATCGACCGCAAGAAACTGCTGCCGAAGGAGTACGGCGGGACGTGGGTGCCGGCGACCGCCGACAGCGCAACCCAGCCGCTCGAAACAGAGCTGATCGGCCCGAACTCGCCGACCGTCGGCTACTTCACGATGTCGCCCGACCAGGGGGGCCACACGTCGATGCCCGTCTTCGGCATCAAGCCGCCGAGCTACGGCAAGTACAACGAGTTCCAGACGCGCGATGTCGTCGTCGTGACCTCGGAAGCGACGGCCGATGGCAAGGACGGCCGCTGCAACGAGGCGCCCCACTGGGCGTTCACGCTCGACGTCACCGTCGAGAATTCGATGAGCGTGCCGCCGGGCACCAAGGTCGAGCGCGACCCGTACCAGGGCCCGATGGTGCTCGGCACGATGTCGGTCGATCCGCGGTCGGGCGAGCAGAGCAAGCGCGGGAATTTCTGCGAACGCGGCGCACGCTTCGGCGTTCACTCGGTCGAGGAGAACTTCAACAACCCGTACTACGGCAAGCTGACGGCGATCGCGTATTTCAATGGCGGCATCCGCATCTGGGATATCCGCGAGCCGCAGGCGCCGAGGGAAGTGGCGTTCTACGTGCCGGAAGCGGATGCGCTTACGGACCCCGACGGCTACATGACCAACAACGTGGAGATCGACAATCGAGGCTACATCTACGTCGTCGACCGCAACGGCGCCGGCATGGATATCCTCGAGCTCAACGGGTGTGCGAAGCAGATCGCCGACAACGGTCAGACCTGCCCCGATCTCGGCAACAACAACGCCGCCAGGTAAAGGAACGCTCCCCCCGCGGCGTTCGCGCCGCGGGGCCTTGCATCAATCGCGCACCCCTGTCTTTGTTCCAGCAACGGCTCGGCGCAACGCGTCGAGCCGTTTTTTGCCCCGAGGGATCGATGAAGCAATCGGCAATCGCAATCTGTTTCGCCGTGGCTGCAGCCATCGGCACGCCCGTCCTCGCGCACGAGTGCAGGGTGCGGGACGGTTACATCCGGGGAAGCTTCGAGGGCGGCTGCGACGAAAAGGCGGGGGTCGCCAACGGTTACGGCGAAGCGAGCTCCACCGACTCGTACGTCGGCATGTTCGTCGATGGACACCCCGATGGGAAGGGCGTCTACACGTGGCACAACGGGGCGCGTCTCGAAGGGACGTTCAAGGCCGGGAAGGCCAACGGGCCGGGAGCGTATGTCTCGGCGAAAGGCGTGCGTTACGACGGGCCGTTCGAGAACGGGAAGCTGACGGGTGCAAAAAGGGACGATTGTCCGGTGACGCACGGCCCGCTCGAGTGTTGAGCGCGGCGCTACGCAGCCCCACGGGGGCGAGGTGCATTCCTCCGCTCCGCAATCCGGTTTAGTCAGGCCACACGAGGCAACCGAACAACCGCGTATCCTCGCGTCATCGCTGCCGCAAGCGCAGCCACTGCCGAACACGATGCGCGCCCGAACCAGGCGACGACCGGTGCACTCCCGCGCGTGGCACGCGTGCATCGCCTGGTGCGCGCTCGTCGCCGTTGCGTGGCCCTCGCTCGGCCCGCTGCCGTTCCTCGTTCACGATTTCGTCCCGCACGTCCATCGGGACGGCGGCCACGCGAACGCAGGCGACGGCGATCACTTCGACGCCTCGTCAATCCCCGGCAGCCCGACGCATCCGGTCGACCACGATTGTCCCGAATGCGAAGTCCTGAAGCACCTTTCGCGATGCGTGCTGCCCATGCTCGCCGTCGCGATCGTCGCGCCGGTCGTCGTGAGCGTCGTCACGCAACGCGTCGCCGTTGCCCGGCCGCCCGCGCAGATCGTTGCGCACCTTCCTCCGGCACGCGCTCCTCCGCGTTCGCTCGCGTGATTCGCCGCTGAACCGGCCGCCGGCCGCCCGCGCGACCCGCCTTTCGAGCGGTTTCGCGCGCGGCGCGTACGGCCGCCGCATTCGTTCGCAAACTGGAGGAAGCAAAGTGAAGTTGACACCCATTCGCGGTGCGGCGCTCGTCGCACTGTGCATCGCGGCGCCGGGCATCGCCGAGGCGCATGGATTCGCGGGCAAGCGGTTTTTCCCCGCGACGCTCGCAACCGAGGACCCGTTCGTCGCGGACGAGCTGTCGCTGCCGACGATATTTCACCAAAACTCGCCGGCGAGCGGCGACGAGCCGGCATCGCGCGAGACCGATCTCTCGGTCGACATGTCGAAGCGGATTACCGAGAACTTCGGCATCGGCCTCGGCACGACGTACAAGATCATCCATCCCGACGGCGGTGACACGCAGCGGGGTTTCGACAACCTCGAGGCGAGCGTCAAGTACAAGCTCTATCAGAACGACATGCACGAGGCGATCATGTCGGCCGGCATCGACTGGGACATCGGAGGCACCGGCGCGCGGCGCGTCGGCGCCGAGTCGTTCAGCACGATCACGCCGGGCGTGTTCTTCGGCAAGGGCTTCGGCGATCTTCCGGCCGGGATGGAGCTGCTGCGCCCGCTTGCGATCACCGGACAGGTGGGCGTCGGCATTCCGACGCGAAGCGGCACGGCGACGACCGGTGACGACGGCGACATCGAGATCGAGCGCAATCCGCATACGCTCGAGTGGGGCTTCTCGATCCAGTACAGCCTGCCCTACCTGCAATCGTTCGTGCGGGACGTCGGGCTCGAGGCGCCGTTCAACCGGATGATCCCGGTGATCGAGTTCGCAATGTCGACCGCGCTCGACCGCGGCGCGAGCGGAACGACGGGAACCGTCAATCCCGGGATCATCTGGGCCGGGCAGGACATCCAATTGGCAGTCGAAGCGGTGATTCCGGTCAACGATCGCAGCGGGAACAGCGTGGGCGTGCTCGCGCAGCTGCATTTCTTCCTCGACGACCTGTTCCCGCAGACGCTCGGCCGCCCGCTCATCCGATGATCCCATTGCTCCGCCGTTGCGTGCTTTTGTCGATTGCCGCCGTCGCATGCGTTGCCGCGGCGCCGGCGGCGGCGCACGCGTTTCTCGATCACGCGTTCCCCGCTGTCGGGAGCACCGTGCACGAAGCGCCGCGCAGCGTGCGCCTGTGGTTCACCGAGCAGATCGAGCCGGCGTTCAGTCGCGTCAGCGTGCTCGACGCATCCGGCAAGGAGGTCGACGCCGGTGATTCGCACGTCGATTCATCCGATGCCGCAATCCTCGCCGCGAGCCTGCCCGTGCTTGCGCCGGGCACGTACCGCGTCAAATGGCGCGTCGTCTCCGTCGATACGCACGTGACGGAAGGAGACTTCACGTTCGACATAAGACCCTGATGCTCTCCGTTGACCGCCAGCCGGGCACGCGATGAACGTCGTCTTCGTCGCCTGCCGCGCCGTGCATTTCGGCGCCGCGATGCTCGTGTTCGGCGAGCTCGCGTTCGCCGTCTTCGTTGCGCCGGCCGAATGGCGGTCGGCCATCGCCGGCGAGCTCGATCGACGACGCAGTCTCGATCGGCACGTGCGCGCGTTCACCGCGTGGGCGCTTGCGGCGAGCGCGGTGTCGGGCATCGCGTGGGTCGCGCTCGAAGCGTCCGCGATGTCCGGCGGCGGCCTCATGCAAGTCCTGGCCGATGGCACGCTGGCCGTCGTGCTGCGGCAGACGGAATTCGGCCATGTCTTCGCGGTGCGGGCGGTGCTGCTCGTCGGCGTCGCGGCGACCCTCGCCTGGCTGTGGCGCGCATCGACCCGCACGCAATCACGGCTTCGTGCCGTGATCGCACTGGGGTTGGCGGGCCTCTATCTCGCGACCCTTGCGGGTGCCGGACACGCGGCCGCAGCGACCGAAGGTGTCGTTCGTGTCGTGCACCTCGGTGCCGATGCATGCCATTTGCTGGCCGCGGGCGGCTGGATCGGCGCGCTGCCGGCACTCGTCCATTGTTTCGCGCACGCGTCGTCGAATGCGGCGCTTGCGCAGCTCGCACGACGCTTTTCCGTGCTGGGCATCGTCTGCGTCGCCGTGTTGATGGCGAGCGGCGTCGTCAACACGCTGTTCCTCGTCGGCTCGTTCGCCGCACTCTTCGGCACCGCGTACGGGAATCTGCTCGTCGTCAAGCTCGCGCTTTTCGCGGCGATGCTCGTGCTCGCCGCCATCAACCGGTCGCGATTGACGCCGCGTCTCGCGGACGGCGACGCATCGGCAGGACGCGCGTTGCGCCGAAACGCGATGCTCGAGATCACGATCGGCGTCGTCATCGTCGCGATCGTCGGCGCGCTCGGGACGATGGTCCCCGGCGCCCATCAATCCCCGGTATGGCCGTTCGCGTTCGCCTTCGATTTCTCGCCGGCGACGCGGTCGCCGGAGGCGAGCGGCGCGCTGTGGGCGAGCCTTCTGCTTGCGCTTGCCGCGATCGCGCTTATCATCGCCGGCGTGTATCGAAAGTCTTTCCGGCTGTGGATTCCCGGCTGCGTCGCGCTGGTCGTTTGCGCCGCGGCGTCGACGTCGATTCTTGCCGTGCCGGCGTTCCCCACGACCTACGCCAGTTCGCCGGTGCCGTACGCGGTCGACGCGGTTGCGCGCGGCGCCGCACGCTACGCGAGCGACTGCAGTAGTTGCCATGGCGCGGGCGGGCGTGGCGATGGGCCGGCGGCTGCCGGGCTTTCGGCGCGGCCGGCCAACCTTGCCGAGCACGCGCTGCATCATCCGCCCGGCAACCTTTTCTGGTGGATTGCGCACGGCATTCCGGGAACGCCGATGCCGGCGTTCTCGCCAAAGCTATCCGACACGCAGATCTGGGAGCTCGTGCAGTTCCTCGTCGCCCGCGCGAGTGCTCGGTCGGCGCAGCCGCTGGGACCGCTGGTGAACGGCAAATCGATGAGCCGCGCGCCCGATTTCACCTATGAGTTGCCGGGCGAGGAACAGCGGACGCTGAACGGGCAACGAACGCCCGCGCTGATCGTGCTGTATTCGCTGCCGCAATCGAAGCCGCGGTTGACGCAGCTCGCTTCCGACCACCGGATCATGCATGCGAACCTGCGCGTGCTCGCGATCCCGCTGCCGGGCTCGCATCCCACCGACGATGCGAATGTGCCCGTCGACACGATCCGCGATGCGGACGTTACCGCGGTGTATGCGATGTTCGCGGGCACCGCAGGGACTTCCGCCGCCGCGCATGTCGAGCTGCTGGTCGATGCCACGGGCATCGTGCGCGCGCGATGGACCGGCGTCCCGGGCACCGGCACCGATCGCGACGCGCAGATCACTGCGGCGGCACAACGGCTGCCCGAGCCATCGCGGATGCCGGCGTCGATGCATCACGGGCGCTGACGCAGAAGTCGCTCGACGTTGTCGAGCGATTGACGCGTCGCCGTGCCGCGTTCTATCGTGCGCTTCGCAAACGAGTCTCCAACCGCTCCCTGCCGAGGTTTCAGCATGCAACCTGCCGTCGTCGTGCGCTTCGCGCTCGCTGTCGCGTTCCTGTTCTCGTCCGCGCTGGCGGCGGCGCAGGAGAGCTACCCCGCCCATCCGATCACGCTCGTGGTGCCGTTTCCGCCGGGCGGGGTCGCCGACATCGTCGGGCGGCCGTTCGCCGACGCGCTGTCGCGCGAATTGAAGACGCCGGTCGTCATCGAGAACAAGCCGGGCGCGGGTGGCGGCATCGGCATGGGCGTGGTTGCGAAGGCGAAGCCCGACGGCTACACGCTGCTGCTCGCGTTGTCGTCGATCTCGATCCTGCCGGAGGCGGACAAGGTCCTCGGCCGCGCACCGCTCTACCGGCTCGACCAGTTTGCGCCGATTGCGAGGCTTACCGCCGACCCGACCGTACTCGCCGTGCGCGCGGACAGCCGTTGGAACACGCTGCAGGAGTTCATCGACGACGCGCGCAAGCGTCCCGGCGCCATCACTTACGGATCGTCGGGCAACTACGGCACGATGCACATGCCGATGGAGATGTTCGCGCATGTCGCCGACATCAAGCTGCTGCACGTTCCGTTCACGGGCGGCGGACCTGCCGTGGTCGCACTCCTCGGCGGGCAGGTCGACGCGCTGTCGACGGGGCCGTCCACCGTCCTGCAGCACGTCAAGGCAGGCAAGGTGCGTGTCCTCGCGTCATGGGGTGATCATCGGCTTGCGTCGCTGCCCGCGGTGAAGACGCTGTCCGAATCCGGCTACGACGCGATCTTCTTCCAGTGGTCGGGACTGTTCGCGCCGGTCGGCACGCCTGCGCCAATCATCGCGCGGCTGCGCGAGGCCGCGCGCACTGCGGCCGCCGACTCGCGTTTCGTGAGCACATTGGCGACCGTCGAGACGCCGGTCGCCTATCTCGATGCACCCGAGCTGCGTCGCTTCTGGGACGCGGATGCGAAGAAGCTCGCCGACGCCGTGCAGCGCGTCGGCAAGGTGGAATGAGAAACGCGTAAAAAAAACCCCGCGGGCTGGAAGCCTGCGGGGTTGAATGCTGTATCAATCAGGAGGAGAGAATTGATACAGAGGAGGCATCACCATCCTGTTGTTGATCTGGGGATGGCGCCGCCATCGTTCAAGCGCCGCCGCCCCGCAATGCCGAAACGTCGCCGCGTTAGTTCGCGCGCTTGACCTTCGTGCTGGCGGCCACCTTCGCCGCCGAATCCGTCGCGGCGCGAACGCTCGCATCGGCCAGGTCGACGACTTGACGCGTGGCCTTCTGGAACTGGTCGAAGGCGGCCGACGAAGCTGCAAACGTCGACTTCAGTGCGTTGACCGCGACATCCGAGCCGGCGGGCGCCGACTGGCTCGCGCGCTCGACCCACGACGCCATGCCCTTCGTGTAAGCCTTCCAGCTTTCCTCGGCGAGCGCCGAGAACGTGGCTTGCGCTTCGGACGACAGCTCGTACAGCGTGCGCGAGTATCCGGTTGCGCTTTGCACGCCGACTTCGGCGAGCTTGGCGCGCAGCGCGATCAGTTCCTGCACGTCCTTGACCGATGCGGCGGCCTGCGCGCCTTCGATCGCCTGCGCGATCGCGAGCTTGGCTGCGTTGATGTTGAGGCTGACGAGTTTCTCGGCGTTCTCGATCGACAGCGACGCGAGTTTGATCGCGTTCGAGACGTGCGCCTGATTCAGTTCCGCGAATTGCTCCGATGTGTTGTACATGGTTACCCTTTCAATGGCGGGTCGACGACCCGATTTGCCGTTGGCAGGAACCGTGTAAACGCTTTTCCCGCCCGAATCCGGTGTCGGCTACCGGGGTGGAAAGTTCTCCGCGACACCCGATTATGCTGCACCGCACAAAACTCATTGTAGGGTCGGAAGTCTCCGAAGTCAAGCCTTTTTTGTGCACCGCAGCATACGACCGCGGCCCCGCCGGAAACGATTCCAAAGAGCCGACAAATCAGCGGGTTATAATGCGTGCTCCGTGGAAGGCAGCGCATCGATGGTGTCGGACATCCGCACGATCAAGAAGTACCCCAACCGCCGGCTGTACGACACGGCCAACAGCGGCTACATCACGCTCGCCGACGTGAAGCAGATGGTGCTCGACGCCATCGACTTCCGCGTCGTCGACGCCAAGAGCGGCGACGATCTCACGCGCCAGATACTGCTGCAGATCATCCTGGACGAGGAAGCCGGCGGCATGCCGATGTTCAGCTCGGACATGCTGTCGCAGATGATCCGCTTCTACGGCACTGCGCAACAGACGATCATCGGCCAGTACATCGAGCAAAACGTGCAGGCGTTCCTTGCGATCCAGAAGAAGCTGCAGGACCAGGCGAAGCAGGTCTACGGCGACAAGATGATGCTGACGCCCGAGCTGTGGAAGCAGTTCATGCAGATGCAGGCGCCGGCGATGCAGGGCATGCTCGGCAACTATCTCGAGCAGAGCGCGAAGCTCTTCATCGACATGCAGCAGCGCATGCAGGACCAGACGCGCGGCATGTTTTCGGCCTTTCCGTTCCCCACGTTCGGCGCGCAGCCGCCGGGCACGCCCGACGACGACTCGAAGCGATGAGCGGCGCGAGCCGCCGGCGCCCGACGCATACCGGACGTTGAGTTTCTCGCGCCGCGGCGCAACATGGCGCGTTGCACACTTCGCTTGCTGCGCTGCGAAGCGCGCTTCTGACCACCCCGCATCCAACGATCGACCCTCGCCATGGCACCCCGTCTCCGCACTCCCGAAGCGCCGCGCGTGGGCTTCGTTTCCCTCGGCTGCCCGAAGGCGCTCGTCGATTCCGAGCAGGTGCTGACGCAACTGCGCGCCGAAGGGTACGCGATCGCGCCATCGTACGACGGTGCGGATCTCGTCGTCGTCAACACGTGCGGCTTCATCGACGCGGCGGTTGCCGAATCGCTCGACGCGATCGGCGAAGCGCTCGCCGAGAACGGCAAGGTCATCGTGACCGGCTGCCTGGGGGCCAGGGATGGCGGCGACTTCGTGCGCGACGCGCATCCGAAGGTGCTTGCCGTTACGGGTCCGCACGCGACGCACGAAGTCATGTCGGCGGTGCATGCGCATCTGCCGAAGCCGCACGATCCGTTCGTCGATCTCGTGCCCCCGCAGGGGATCAAGCTCACGCCGCGCCATTACGCGTACCTGAAGATCAGCGAGGGCTGCAACCACCGCTGCACGTTCTGCATCATTCCGTCGATGCGCGGCGATCTCGTCTCGCGCCCGATCGGCGACGTGCTCGCCGAAGCCGAGCGCCTGTTTCGCGCGGGGGTCAGGGAATTGCTCGTCGTCTCGCAGGATACGAGCGCTTACGGGGCCGACGTGCGCTACCGCACCGGCTTCTGGCAGGGCCGGCCGATGAAGACGCGCATGCTGGAGCTCGCCCGCGAGCTCGACGCGCTCGCGAATGCGCATCGCGCATGGGTGCGGCTGCATTACGTCTATCCGTATCCGCATGTCGACGACGTCGTTCCGCTGATGCGCTCGTCGCCGGGCGTTGGCGGCCTCGTGCCCTATCTGGACATCCCGTTCCAGCACGCGAGCCCGCGCATCCTGCGGCTGATGAAGCGGCCGGCGGCGCCGGAGAAGGTCCTCGATCGCGTGCGCGCCTGGCGTTCGACGCGGCCCGGCATCGCACTGCGCAGCACGTTCATCGTCGGCTTTCCCGGCGAAACGGATGCCGAGTTCGAGGAACTGCTTGCGTTCCTGCGCGAAGCGCAGCTCGACCGCGTCGGCTGCTTCGCGTATTCGCCGGTCGCCGGCGCGGCGGCGAATGCGCTACCGAATCCGGTGGCCGAAGACGTGAGGGAAGCGCGGCGCGCGCGGTTCATGCAGGTGCAGGCGCATATCAGTGCGGCGCGGTTGCGTGCGAGGATCGGAAGCGATATCGATGTCCTCGTCGATGCGGTTGCCGGCGGCATCGCCACCGGACGCTCGAGTGCCGATGCGCCGGAGATCGACGGCGTCGTTCGCATCACCGACGGCGCGGCACTTGCGACCGGCGAATTCGCACGCGTGCGGGTCACGTCCGCCGACGAACACGATCTCGTCGCCTCGCGGGTCGCCTGACCCCACGGCTGCGCTCAGGGCTTCGGCAGGGTGGCCCCGGCGAGATCGCGCGCGAGTTCCGCAAGCACGTCGCCGAACGCCTTGTTCAGCGCATCGGCATAGGCGGCGGCGCTTGCGTCGCGCATCGCGACGCGCTGGCGGTATGCGTGGTGCCACAGCGGCGTCTGCACGTTCTCCGCTTCGGGTGTCAGGAAATACTCGATGTCGAGCTCGGCGGCGGGCTTGCCGGCATCGCGCCTGTCGGCGTAGAGCGCCGAGACGAACGCGTCCAGCACCCACGACGCTTCCGCGCTCGTCCCCGGGCCCGCAACACGCGCGAACGCCTTGGCGTGGTCGAGCGCGCGCGCCGTCTGCTCGGCCAGCATCGCTGCCGGTGGGACGAGGAACTCCACGTAGTAGTCGGTCTCGAAGCGCAGCTCGCCCACGCGGTAAACGAAGCTCTTGCCGCGAAACGGCGCCGCGACGTTGATCGTGCCGACGCGCAACGTGCCGGCCTGCGGCTTCTCGATCACCGCTGGCGCGGGTGGATCGAGCAGGAACGTCTCGCGCACCGGCGCCTGTCGCGTGAGCGCCGAGCACCCGGCGAGCAGCGCCACGACGAACAGCGGAATCAGCTTCATTTCGCAGGCTCCAGCTGACGCGGCGGCGCGCCGAACAGCAGGTTCGACGGGTAGCGCTTCGCGTCTTCGGTGAGATCGCGCAGGTTGTCGGTGATCTGGCGCAGGTTCTGGAAGGTCGTGCCGAGATCGGCTTCGCCGGCGCCGAAGATGCGGTCGAGCCGCGAAAGCGTGCGCTCGAGATGCGCGATCGACTGCGGCAAGCCGGGATTGCCGACGAGCTCGCGCACGCTGGCGAGCGTGGCCGACGTATCGCCGGGCAATTTCGCGAGCGCCGGATTCGCAAGCAGCGTCTTGAGCTCGCCGTTCGTCTGCCGCAACTCGGCAAGCAGGCCGCTCGCTTCGCTCGACAGCTTTTTCGACTGCAGGCCGTCGAGCGTAGCCTCGATCCTCGACATCGTGCGATCGGCGTGCTGCGAAATGCCGGCCGTGTCGAGGCTCGCCACGCGTTCGTTCGTCGTCATCAGAAGCTTGTTGAGATTGGCGATCGTCGACTCGATGTCGAGCCGCCGCAGCCGATCCAGGATGTCCGAAGCGGCGGTGACGAACGTCGACACCGTCGACGGCGTGCTCGGGATGTAGATGTGGTCGGGCACCCAGTCGATTGGCAGCACGGGCGACGCCGTCGGCACGTCCACGTAATCGACCTCGAGATAGTTGGTGCCCGTGATGCCCTGCGGCGCAAGATGAATGCGCAAGCCGCGCTCCACCTCGAGCTTGCTCGATTCGGGGCTCGTGATGTCGTTCGCGGCCTTGCCGCCGACCAGGCGCGGCTCGATCTGCGCCTCGACCAGCACGTAACGCTTGCGCTGGTTCATCGGCTTGTCCTGTTCGTAAACCACATAAGTGAAGCTGATCCGCGTGACCTCGCCGATCACCACGCCGCGATATTTCATCTTCGAGCCGAGATCGAGGCCCTGCACCGACTCGTTGAAATACGTCTCGATCGTCGTGCGGGGCTTCAGCCAGCGTCCGGTGCCGATGATCGTGAGCACCATGATTCCGGCGATCACCGCGCCGATCACGAACAAGCCCAGCTTGAAATAGTTCGCGTCGCGGCTCATTTATCGAGCCTTACCTGATCGCGTGACGCCGGGCTCCCGAAGCTCCGTCGTCCCCGCGAACGCGGGGACCCAGTGGCGCGTTCGAGCGAAAGACACGGGGTTCCCGCTTCCGCGGGAACGACGGTGCTTTGCAATGGTCATGGAGTTGCGTGATGCTCGATGGAAGCGTTCATGCCGGCACCCGCTCCGCCTCGCGGTTGAAGAACTGGCGCACCCACGGATCGTGCGCCTCGTCACGCAACTTCCGCGGATCACCCTCGGCGACGATGCCCTTGACGCGCCGGTCGATCATGATCACCCGATCGGCGATCGCGAAGATGCTCGGCAGCTCATGGGTGACGATCACGAACGTCACGCCGAGGTTGCGCGACAGCCGCTTGATCAGCGCGTCGAGCTCGGCGGACGTGATCGGATCGAGCCCGGCCGAAGGCTCGTCGAGGAACAGGATCATCGGATCGAGCGCCATGGCGCGCGCGATCGCCGCACGTTTCTGCATGCCGCCCGAGATTTCGGCCGGCAGGTGACCGGTGAAGCGCGCAAGGCCCACCAGCGAAAGCTTCATGCGTGCGATGAGATCGATCTCGCCCGGCGCGAGGTCGGTATATTCCTCGAGCGGCAGCCGCACGTTCTCCATCAGCGTCATCGACCCGAACAGTGCGCCCGACTGGTACATGACACCGATCTTGCGCAGGACCGCGCGCCGCGCGTCGCCGCTCGCCGTCACGATATCGGCGCCGTCGATGATCACGCTCCCGGCCAGCGGCTCGTTGAGGCCGATCATGTGCTTGAGGATGGTGCTCTTGCCGCTGCCCGATCCGCCGAGGATGACGAAAATTTCACCGCGCCGCACGTCGAAGCTCACGTGCTCG
>DASSVX010000137.1:0-23011 GCA_035705655.1 Casimicrobiaceae bacterium | reverse complement strand
ATGACTGGAACTGCCTCGAGCGGCATCGGGACATTTACCGGTTCACCCGGGGAATGATCGCCTTTCGCCGCGCGCACCCGGTTCTGTGCGAAGAACGCTTCTACACCGACGCCGACATGCGCTGGTTCGATCCGGACCTGGGATTGCCCGCTTGGGCCGATCCGCGAGAAAGGCGGCTGGCCTGCCTGATCCACGAAGCCGAGGGCAGCGCGCTTTACCTCATGTTCAATGCCGGCGCGGATCCGGCGCCGTTCCGGGTGCCGCCTGCGTCCGATGGTGCGCGATGGCAACTGGCCGTCGAAACGGGTGCCGAATCACCCCGCGACCTGTTCGAGCCGGGCGAGGAACCGCCCGTCGACGCTGCCCGCCCTTGCCGGGTGGCGCCGCGTTCAGCCGTCGTCCTCGTGCAGCGCAACGCATCCTGGTTTGCAGAACGATGAACGCGGGCGCTCACGCAGTTGGCGCGAAGCGTTGCACGAACAGACGTCAACCGAATTCTGATCGAGGCCGGCAATGCGATACCTTGCGCTGGCAAGCGACTACGACAACACGCTGGCAGCGGATGGCAGGGTCAGCGACGCGACCCGCGCAGCACTCGGCAGGCTGCGCGCATCCGGCCGGCGCGCGATCCTCGTGACCGGACGCAGGCTGGACGACCTTTTGCGTGTTTGCGACTGCGCCGAGCTCTTCGATTACGTCGTCGCCGAGAACGGTGCGCTCGTTCACGACCCGCGAAGCCGCGACACCACGCTGCTCGCCGATCCGCCGCCCGAGCAGTTCATCGCGGCACTGCGCCGGCGGGGTGTTCAACCCCTCGAGGTCGGCAAGGTCATCGTGGCGACGCATGCGCCACAGCAAACGCAGGTCATGGAGACGATCCGCGAGCTCGGACTCGAGCTGCAAGTGATCTTCAATCGCGAAGCCGTCATGGTGCTGCCCGCCGGTATCAACAAAGCCTCCGGAACGAAGGTCGCGCTGCGCAACCTCGGCATGTCGCCCCATGAGCTGGTCGCGATCGGTGACGCGGAGAACGATCATTCCTTCATGCACCTCGCCGAATGTCCGGTAGCGGTCGCGAACGCGGTCGATTCGATCAAGCGTCTGGCGGCATTCGTGACGGCAGGCGCGGCCGGGCAGGGTGTGGTCGAGCTGATCGACGAGCTGATCGAGAACGACCTCGGTCCGATCGATGCGCGGCTCACGCGCCGCCATGTTGCGCTCGGCACGCGCCCTGACGGCCGCACGGTCTGGCTGCCGCCCTATGGCAACAACGTGCTGATCGCGGGGCCTTCGGGCGGCGGCAAGTCGACGCTGGCAAGCGGCCTTCTCGAGCGCTTCGCCGAGCGCTTCTACCAGGTGTGCGTGATCGATCCGGAAGGCGACTATGTGAGCCTGCAGATGCTGGTCACGATCGGCGACCAGCAGCGCGCGCCCGGCATCGCCGAAATCATGGCCATTCTGCGCGACCCGGAGGTGCACGCGAACGTGAACCTCCTTGGTGTTCCGCTGGCGGATCGGCCCGCCCGTTTCGCGGAGCTTCTGCCGCACCTGCGCGCGATGCGAATGCGAACCGGCCGGCCGCATTGGCTGCTGATCGATGAGGCTCACCACCTGCTGCCCAGGTCGTGGGGCCATCCGACGGAACGCTTCAACGAAAGCATCCTGGTGACGGTACATCCGGAGCGTCTCGCTCCGTCGATCCTCGCGTGGGTCGACGTCGTGATTGCGGTGGGGGCATCGCCCGACAGGACGTTGCGCGAGTTTGCGGCAGCGAGCAACCGCGCCGCGGACGCGGTGCACGCTTTGCATGTCGACAACGATCAGGTCGCCTGCTGGTTCGTGCATGCCGCCGAGGGCCCCTTTGCGATGTCGGCGATACCGGGGCGGGCGGAGCGCATCCGTCACCATCGGAAGTACGCCGAGGGCGACGTCCGCTACCAGAGCTTCTATTTTCGCGGCCCCACCGGCAAGCACAACCTCAAGGCGCAGAACCTGAGCGTGTTCTGCCATATCGCCGAAGGCATCGGCGAGGAGACGTGGCTGTTCCACCTGCGCCGCAACGACTACTCGCGCTGGATGCGCGACGTGATCAAGAACCGCGATCTCGCCGCAGCGGTCGAGGACATCGAGCGACGCATCGATCTGCCCCCTGCGCAGACACGGGCGCTCGTCTGCGCAGCGATCGAGACCCGTTACACGCTTCCGCAATGACGATTGCGTACCGTGATTGGGTAAGCATATCCGTCGCGAAGCACGTGGCGGGAGCGAAGGTTGGAAAGTGCCCTTGCGTCGCAATATGAATGCCGTCTTCGTCGATGCCACGCCGGCGCTCGCGTCCCTCGCCGACGAGCTGTTTCGCGTCGACGGCATCGCATTCAGCGTCAATCGTGATCCCGAAGTGCGCCCGGAATCGTTGCCCGGGCTGCTCGCGGGTGCCGACGTCGCCATCATCGATCACACGCCTCTGCCTACCGCGATCGCGAAGCAATGCGTCGGCTTGCGCGACGTCATCTTTCTCGGCACCGGCGCGCGCAGCTACATGAGCGTCGAGGAGCTCGCCGCGCTCGGCATCCAGGTACACACGATCAAGGGTTACGGCGATACGGCGGTGGCGGAGTGCACGATCGCGCTGATGTGGGCAGCGGCACGTGGCGTCGCCCGAATGGATCGCGAGATGCGCGGGGGAACGTGGCTTCGCACCGAGGGCATCGAGCTCACCGGCCGAACGCTTGGGCTCGTGGGCTTCGGCTCGATCGCAGCAGAGGTCGCGCGAATCGCGCTCGGAGGCGGCATGCGCGTTATCGCGTGGAACCGCAGTCCGAAGGCGCATGCCGGCGTCACGTTCGTTCCGCTCGAACGCCTGCTCGCCGAAAGCGATGTCGTATCGATGCATCTTCTGCTGAACGACGAGACGCGCGGATTTCTCTCCCGTGCACGGATCGCCGCGATGCGGCCCGGGGCGATCCTCGTCAATACGGCGCGCGGCGCGCTCGTCGACGAGGCGGCGATGATCGATGCATTGCGCGACGGTCGTTTGAGGCATGCAGGCCTCGACGTGTACGACGTCGAGCCGCTACCGGCGGGTCATCCGCTGACGACGGTGCCGAACGTCACGCTCTCGGCACATTCCGCATTCCGCACGCCCGAAGCGAGCCGCAACGTGGTCGCCGCCGCGCGCGAGCATTGTCGGCGCATCGTCGGGGCGCGGGTCGCGGAAGGGTTGCGCTGACGCGAGGGATCGCTTACGGTCCCCACTTCTAACCGGGAGGACGGGATGGACGTCGATCGTCGTCGAGTGCTCCAGTCGATCGTCGGCGCGACGCTGGCGGCGTTGGGGGCCGGGACACCGGCCGCCGCTCCGTTGTCCGTCGCCAATTTTGGCGTCGTCTCCGCCGCGCTGACCGGCTACCCGGCGCCTTCGGCGGCGGACGCGACGAAACTGTGGGCGGCGTTCGGCACACCCGCGCGGCGCGCGGCGCTGACGCGCCTCGCTCGCGTCGTCGACGCAGCGGGCTCCGCGGATCTCGACGCCGCGCTGCGCGTGCAGGGTCTCGACGACATTGCCGACGAGCTCGTCGCAGCGTGGTATTCGGGTGTTGTCACGCAAGGCGCGACGCCACGGGTCGTTCTCTACGCCGGCGCGTACATGTGGTCCGCAATGTCGTTCACCAAGCCGATGGGCCAGTGCGGCGGCGCGACGAACTACTGGGCCGATCCGCCGACCTGACGATGGACGCCGACGTCATCGTCATCGGCGCCGGGATATCCGGCGCGCTGGTCGCCGATCGCCTTGCGGCGACGGGCGTCAAGGTGCTGATCCTGGAAGCGGGGCCGCGCATCCAGCGCGAGCAGGCGGTCGCACAGTTCTTCAACGCCGCGATCAAAGTGCCCGAGTGCGCCTATCCGAACACTGCGTATGCGCCGCATCCACGTTCCGACGATCTCGATTTCTATTACGTGCAGACGGGCCGCGACAAGTTCAAAAGCACTTACCTGCGCCAGGTTGGTGGCACCACATGGCATTGGCTCGGCACGTGCCTGCGCCTGGTGCCCGACGATTTCCGGCTTGCGACGCGCTTCGGTCGGGGGGTCGACTGGCCGATCGACTATTCGGCGCTCGAGCCGTGGTATGGCCGCGCAGAGGAGGCAATCGGCGTCGCCGGCGATTCGAGCGCGGATCTGGGATCGCCGCGAAGCTCGCCCTATCCGATGCCGCGCATCGCACCGAGCTACCTGGATGCGGCGATCACCAAGGCGTTCGAGGAATCGGGTCTCAACGTGCGCTCGACGCCGCAAGGCCGCAATTCTGTCGTGCGCGACGACCGTCCGCCGTGCTGCGGCAACAGCAGCTGCATCCCGGTTTGTCCGATCCAGGCGAAGTACGACGCCACGGTGCACGTAGCGCGGGCGGAGAAGGGCGGGGCGCGGCTTCTCGCACGGTGCGTCGTGCATCGCATCGAGATCGGCGGCGACGGCAACGTCGCCGCGGTCCGATACAAGCGGCCCGACGGGAGCGACCATCGCGCGACGGCGAAGGTGTACGTCCTTGCGGCACACGCGGTCGAGATTCCCAAGCTGCTTTTGATGTCGCGCGGGCCGAATGCCCCGAACGGGGTTGCCAATTCGAGCGACCAAGTGGGCCGGAACCTGATGGACCACCCGATCCAGTTGTCCTGGGCGCTGAGCGAATCACCCGTCTATCCGTATCGCGGACCGTTGTCGACGTCGGGCATCGAAAATACGCGGGCCGGCGACTGGCGCGCAATGCGTCCCGCGTTTCGCATCGAGATCGGGAACGACGGCTGGTCGTGGCCGACCGGGGCGCCGGCGAGCGACGCGCGTGCGCTTGCCGGGAAGGGGCTGCGCGGCGCGGCACTGCAGAAAGCGCTGTATGAGCGCACCGCGCGGCAATTCCGTTTCGCGACGCTGACCGAGCAGCTACCCGATCCGCAGAATCGCATAGCTTTGGATCCGATCGAGCACGACGCGCTCGGGCTGCCGCGCCCGCGCATCGCCTATCGGATCGACGACTACACGAAGGCGGGTCTCGCCGAGGGCCGTCGGATCCACGAGCAGGTATTCAAGCGCTTGAATGCGACCGAGATCGCGCACAACGCCGATCAGGATTTCCAGGGGGCAGGGCATGTCATGGGGACGGCACGCATGGGGACCGATCCAAAGCGTGCGGTCGTCGACGGCAACCTGCGCGCCTTCGATCACCCGAACCTGTTCATCGAAGGAAGCGCCGTGTTTCCGACAGGCGGAGCCGCCAATCCGACGCTCACGATCGCCGCGTTGGCGCTTCGCTCCGTCGACGCAATCCGCGCCGCGCTGACAGCGACAAGGTAAGTTGTCTCGGTGCCATGCGTGGCGGATCAGGAGCGAGAGAAGGCGGCGCGGCGAACGCGCCGGCATCCTATGCCTGCGTGCGCGACGGGCGTGGCTTGGGCTGCGCGGTGGTGCCACGCTTGCGCGATGACGCCGCCGCAGGCATCGCCGCTGTGCTGCGCCGGCGGGTGGCACGTTCCCCACTTCGCACGAGGAGCACGGGAACCCGCGACTCGCGTACGACAGCTTCGGCATCGCTCCCCATCAGCATGCGCGACAAGCCACGGCGGCCGTGCGTGCCGAGCACGATCACGTCGACCTTCGCCTTTCGCGCCTGCTGCAGTATGGCGTGCGCCACCGTCTGTCCGCGCGATTCGACGAGAAGCGGCTCGAATGCGACGCCGGCGCTGCGTGCGGCCGATTCCGCCTTGGCGAGGATCGCGCGCCCGTTCTCGCATAGCGAGTCGTACAGCGTATCGACGTAGCTCGCGGCGAGGTAGGCGCCGTCGAAGTTCGCCCTGACCGCTGCATCATCGATGACGCTCACCCCGGTTACGCTCGCATGCTGATCGCTTGCAAGCTGCAGTGCCGATTTGAAGCCGGCATTCGACGCGGCGCTGCCGTCGAGGGCCACGAGAATGTGTTTGAACATGGAGACCTCCGCTGGTATGGGTGGCGCGGGGTATCGCGTTCCCGCGCCATCCATTGAACCCGCCATGCGCCTGTCGCGTATTGACCAACGTCAACGGATCATGCCGCGTGCTGCCCCGAACGCTTCGCCAACGTCCCGTAAGCGAGGTTCAGCGTCGCGAGCAGCGCCCACAGCAGCAACGTGGTCGCGACGAGAAGGCGCGCATCGGCTGCAGTCGGCGCAGCCATTCGAAAGACTTCGCGAAACGGTGCAACCGCAACGACCACGCCGTAGGCGGCCAATGTGCCGGCCACGATCAGCCAAAGCGAGCGGTTCGCCGCGGCGACGTGCCGGCGGATTCGCCGGCCTCCGGCCCGCGCAAAGAAGATCAGCGAAAGATTCGCGATGATGACCGCCGTGAAGGAGAGAAGCCTGGTCCTTGTCTCGCCGCCTTCGCTCGCCAACGATATCGCGTAGACAGCGACGGTGAACGCAAGCGCGACGCCGCCTTCGAGCACGGCGAGCGCGAAGGGCAGGCCGCCAAGCAAGCGGCGACGGGCGCTACGCGGCGGTCGACGCATCACGTCCGGTTCCGCCGGCTCCGCTTCGAATGCGATCGAGCACACGGGGTCGATCACGAATTCCAGAAAGACGATATGCGCGGGGAACAGGACGAGGGGACCGCCGAGAAGGACCGGCACGAGCCCGAGACCGGCGATCGGCACATGGACCGAGACGAGGTACGACATGGCCTTGCGAAGATTGTCGAAGATGCGACGTCCCTGCCGGATGGCACGAACGATCGAAGTGAAATCGTCGTCGAGCAGCACGAGCGCCGCCGCTTCGCGCGCCACGTCCGTCCCGCGGCGTCCCATCGCGATGCCGATATGCGCCGCCTTCAGCGCCGGAGCATCGTTCACGCCGTCGCCGGTCATCGCGACGATGTCCCCGCGCATCTTCAGTGAATTGACGATACGAAGCTTCTGCGAGGGAACGACGCGCGCGAAGACGTCGACCGTGGACAGGCGCGCGCACAATGCGTCGTCGCTCATGGTGTCGAGCTCGCGGCCGGTCATCACTGCCGGCTGCTCGGCGAGTCCCGCTTCGCGTGCGATCGCGACGGCCGTGACTGGAAAGTCACCCGTGATCATGATCACGCGAACGCCGGCGGCGCGACATTCGCGCATGGCTTGCGGCACGGCAGGACGGAGCGGGTCGGCGAGACCGATCAGGGCGAGGAAGTCGAGGTGCAGGTCTTTCGGGTCCTCCGGGAGGCTGGTCGCATCGTGCTCCGCCTTCGCAACGCCGAGGACGCGCAATCCCGACGCCGCCATCGCCGCCGCTTCGATCAGTACCCCGGCGGCGTGGTCTGCCGTCAGCCCGCACAGTTCGACGATGCATTCCGGCGCACCCTTCGCCGCCACCATCACGTGGGTTGCATCGCGATCGCGCCAAACGTGCGTCACCGCGAGGCGCCCGGTAGTTAACGGATAGCGGCGCACAAGTTCCAGCGCCGGTGCGTCCGTGACCGGATCGACGTCGAGAAGCGCGCGCTCCATCGGGTCGAAAGGATGCGGTTCGCTCGCGAGAACGCTCACATGAACCGCCTCGGCAAACAATGGCGGAAGCGCACCTGCGCTGGCGGACGCGACGTCGATGCGTTGGCCCGCGCTGTAGATGCGCTGCACCGCCATGCGGTTTTGCGTCAGCGTGCCGGTCTTGTCCACGCACAGCACCGTGGCGGCGCCCAGTGCCTCGATGGCCGCGATGCGCCGGGTGAGAACCTGCACCTGCGCCATGCGCCATGCGCCGAGCGCGAGGAATAACGTCAGCACGACGGGAAACTCCTCGGGCAGTATCGCCATCGCGAGGGTCAAGCCCGCTAGCACGCCGTTTAGCCAGCCACCTCGGGTCAGGACGTAGACGCCGACGAGCACGGCGCACACCAGAAGCGCGACGACGGAAAAGACGAGCACCAGCCGACGCATCTCGACCTGAAGCACGGTCGCTTCCGTCGCCAACGGTTCCAGCGATCGGCCGATGCGGCCGATTTCGCTTTCCGGACCCGTCGCGGTCACACGCGCGATGCCCTGTCCACGGACCACAAGCGTGCTGCCATAGACGTTGCAGGCATTCGACTCGAGCGAGGCCGGTGGCGACGATGAAGACGCTTTCTTGGCGACGGGTGCCGACTCGCCGGTCAGCAGCGATTCGTCGACGTGCAGATCGTCGGCTTCGATAAGGCGACCGTCCGCCGCGACGCGATCGCCTTCGCGTACGACGAGCACGTCGTCGACGACGACTTCGCGTCCGGGGACGCGACGCCCGACGCCGTCGCGGATCACGAGCGCGCGAGGGCTCGCGAGGTCGCGCAGCGCGCGCAGCACGCGCGCGGTCTTTTGCTCCTGATAGAGCGTGATCGCGATCATGACGACCACGGACGCCGCCAGGAACAGCGCCTCGACGCGATCGCCGAGCGCAAAGTAGATCGACGCGGCGACCACGAGCAAACCGAACATCGGCTCCGCCAGCGCATGCGCCGTATTTGCGATGAACGAGCGTGGGGCGCTTCGCGGCAACTCGTTCGGCCCTTGCCGCGCGAGGCGGGCTCGCGCAGCTTCGCTGTCGAGCCCGGGAGGGCGATTCATCGCGCCTGCGCGCGCCACGCCGCGGCGTCCATCAGCGTGCGCCGCGCGAGCTTGCGCAACGGTGCGCTTCTCCGTATCGACGCCGACGGACTTGTCGAGCACCATGAACCAGAGCGCGCAGCCGCTTCCCGGCGCGACGATCGTCGCGACCCGGGATCGCCCGCGCATGGGCGCGAACAGCATCGAGCAGCAGGCGAACGCGGCTCATCTGCAGCGGGTGTCGCTTTCAGTTCATCTCGGGCGGCGCCGTGTACCGCTTGCGCATCGCATGTCGATCAGGGTTGCCTCGACGCCTTCGTCTGTACCTGAAGCGACACGATGTAGCGTGCCATCGCGCGCGAAGCTCGCGAGCACGCTCGCGCACTTTCCGCGGTGCAACGGCGCGTCACCGGTGAGCCCCGTCTGGATATTCGAAAATCGGACGCGCGGTTCGGTCGTCATCGTGTCGTCGTCATGCGTACCGCGCCTACTGGCAGCTGACGAGGTCGGTATGTCCGAACCCCTTGGAATAATCGAGGACGGAGACGACCATCGGGACGAGCCGGAAGATGCGCACATCCGCGGACGTCGGCATCGGAAACGGCATGGATTTCTGCTCCGGATACCTCAGCATCAGCAAACGCAACGCTTTCTCCGCTTCGGCCGGATCGTCGACGACTTGCGCATGTGCAGCCATCGAAAGCCCGCTGATCTCCATCACTTGCGGAGTATCGTCATCGATGGTGAGCGACACGCGATCATCGCGTGCGAGGTTCGCCGCCTTTTGGCTTTCCGGGCCGCAAAGGAAGTAAAGCGTCAGGCCCTCGTTGGCATAGCCCACCGTGGTCGCCTGCGGCCAGCCGTCCGGCCTCATCGTTGCGATCGTCATCGCCCGGTGCTGATCCAGAAGCGACTGGATTTTCCGTCTGATCTCTTCGTCCATCCTTCGTCTCCACCGTCCGGGTCGCGCCGCGGCACGCGATGTATCGGTGTGTTGCGCACGCTTCCGGGTCGAACGCAGGCCGATTGTCGCCGAATCACGCCGCGCTGCATTGATGCACGTCAACGTCCGATCCGCTGGCAGGACTCCGCCGCGTTCGATGCAAGGTCGTCGACGTCTCGTCGCATCACGAGGGCGGTTGATAACCCGCGACGCCGAGTTGCCAGAGCAGGAATGCAAAGCGATCGGCGGCAAGCTGGTAAGCAGATTTCTTCGACGTGCCGAAGCCGTGACCGGCGTCGTAGTCGACGCGCAGCAGGATCGGTTTGCCGCTGCTCGTGGCCGCCTGCAGCCGCGCCGCCATCTTCGCCGCCTCCCACGCGTCGACCCGCGGGTCGTTGAAACCCGTCGTGAGCAACACGGCCGGGTAAGCGACGCCATCCTTGACATGCGCGTACGGGCTCATTTCGAGCAGCGCCCTGAATCCTGCCTCGGTCTTCACCGATCCGAACTCGGGAATGTTGGGAACGCCGTTGGCCGAGAACTCCATGCGCAGCGTGTCGGATACCGGTACGTCGTCGATCGCCGCGGCGAACAGATCGGGACGCTCGGTGATGGCTCGGCCGACCAGGATGCCGCCGGCGCTTCCGCCGCGGATGCTCAATTTGGCAGGGGACGAATAGCGATGGTCGACGAGCCACTGCGCGCAGGCGATCGCGTCGCGCCAGGTGTTCGGCTTCGTCGCCTGGAAGCCGGCCTTGTACCAGTCTTCGCCGTACTCGCCGCCACCGCGCACATGGCAGACCGCGAATATGCCGCCGCGCTCGTACCATGGAAGGAGCGTGGGCGCATACACCGGCGTCTGTGAAATGCCGTAGGCCCCGTATCCCCATACGATCGTCGGATTGCCGCCGTCGTGCTGGAGCCCCTTCCTGTAGACGATGGACAACGGAATTTCGGTTCCGTCGGCGGCCGTCGCCTTGACCTCCTCCGAGACGAGGTCGCGCGGATTGTCGTACGGACCCTGCGGCTGCAGGCCGGTATCGGCGATCCGACCTGACTTGGGAGCGTACGCGAACACGCTGCCGAAGCGCGTCCATCCGCCCATGGTGAACAGCAGCCCCGGCATGCGGGGATCCGCGGCCAGCGCATCGATATCGCCGTCGTAAGGAAGCTTGATCGCTTTCGCGGTTCCCGCCGCGTCGAAACCCAACCGCAACAACTCGCTGATGCCGCCATTCATCCGCCGCACGTAAAGCGCATCGGACGCGGCCGCGATGCCCGTTACGATCGACTCGGCAGGCGGGACGACGACATCGGCCTTCGCGATATCGGGCGCGGACAAGGGCAAGCGCAGCACCTTGAAGCGCGGCGCGTCCTTGTGCGACACCATGAACAGCGTGTTTCCTGCAACGCTCGCGTCTGTGACCTGGTCGCCCGTGTCGGCGACGCCCGTCCAGCGGGTTTTCGCGCCATCGAGCGTCGAAAGGCGCGCCGTCCAGATGCGCACCTCGCGTTGCGTGCCGTTCACCGCGAGTGCCACGACGTAATCGGAGCCTGGCGCGACGCCCGCGAATACGAGCTCCACCGGCCGCACGTCGATCTGCGCGGCAACGCCCGCACCGAACACGGCAACATCCTGCTCCGGGTCACTTCCGAGACGATGCAGATAGACGCGCTGGTTCTGATACTTGTCGGTGACAGGCGCACCCGGCGCAAGCTTCTGCAACCGGCTGTACAGCAACCGGCCATCCGGCAGCCAGGACGGCGATGCGTAGTTGGCCCGGTCGATCACGTCGCCCGTTTCGCGGCCTGTCGCGACCTCGAGCACGTGCAGCACGCTTTGCTCCGATCCGCCGAGCGAGATGCCGTACGCGACGTATCGGTTGTCCGGCGAGGGCGCGTAGTAATCGATCGCGTAATGCGCGCCGTCGGGTGCCTTCAGGCGCTCCGGATCGACGAGCAACCGCTCCTTGCCGCGCAAGCCCCGCCGGACATAGAGCTTGGGCAGATTGTCGGCGGCTCGGCGCTTCTCGTAATAGACGTAGCTTCCACTCAACTGAACGTGCGTCACGCGCGCCGATGCGGAATCGCCGTACTTCGCGATCTCCTCATAGAGCGCCTGCCGGTGCGGCACGCGGTCCAGCACCTCACGCGTGTAATGCGCCTGGGACTTGATCCACGCCGCAACGTCGGGATCCTTGAGGTCCTCGAGATAGCGATACGGATCGTCGACGGTGACACCGAAATGGGTGTCGGTGACGTCGCGCACCGGCGCCTTGGCCGGTGGCGCCGGCGCGCGATGAACATCCGCGGCCGCGGCCGCGCCCATGAGCGATGCGACACAGGCGATGAATACGAAGCGAACGCATCTCGTCTTGCCGATCGAATTCATTGCGTGTGTTCCTTCCGGACTTTCACCATCAGGGTCGGGATCAAGCGTTGTGCATGATGCGAATGAATTATCATTATCGTACATGGATCGTCGTCACGACCGGCTGGTCTGGGCCGTTACGGTTCTCGCATTCGCCATTCTCGTATCGGCCGCCGCGAGTCACCTGCACGTTGTCGCCGACCTGGATGAGGGCTGCGCGATCTGCGCTGCGGTCGGCATCGGCAAGCTCGAGGGGCCGGCGCCGAACCTCGTCGCTCCGGTCCCGCTCGCCGTTAACGGGTTCCGGCTCGCGGATCCTGGCCCACCGTCACTCGCGCAGAGCGCCGGTGTCGTCGTGCTGCCGCCGAGTTGCGGCCCTCCCGGCATCGCCTAGCCTCCGCAGCCGCGCGTTGCGGTTGTCCGCGCGAAATTCCCGAATGCAATGCAAGCGCGCGACCGCACGCGGCATTTCATCACCATGCGTAAAGGAAATGCGATGCTCTCGTTCCACATGTTGCGGCCGCCGTCCGCCCCGCTTGCCGCGCGCTGCGGCGTCCGGACGCAATGCCTGGCGATCATTGCGCTGGCCGCGGCCTTTCCCATCGCCGCGTATGCAGCGCATACCGAAGGCGCAACTCAGGCCCCGGAGGATTCGCTTCTCATCAAGATGCTGAACGCACAGATTCATGCGCTCGACGGATATGAGCGATGCCTGGAAGGCGAAGGTCTTCCCGCTCCGTGCGAGCCGCCGCGGCCGCTTCAGTTACCGGCGCGGGAATTGACGGCAGATCGCGGCGCGCATCGCGACGCGCTGATCGGCTCGGCCGAACGCAGTCTCAAGGAGGCAGAACTGCACGCGATAAGAACGCATGCCCGTTGCATGAAGACCCGGCAATCCGGGACGTGCGGCCCGGCGCCGTGAGCCGATCAGGTGCCGCAGAAAGTCCGGTAGCACGCGGTCACTGCGGCCGGCGCCGGCTCGGCGTAGGCCGCGAACTCGACGGTCTCGACGTACGGGTGGCTGACGGCATCGAGCAACCGCCGGAACGGCGCGAGATCGCCGCGGTCGGACGCGGCAGCGAGCGCTTCCTCGACGCGATGATTGCGAGCAATGACGATCGGGTTGACCCGGCGCATCGCATCGGCGCGCTCGAGTGTTGTGCCCGGCGTTTCGCCACCGGCTTCGCTCGCGCAGCGTGCCCCCCAGCGGGCGAGCCATGCATCGAGGCGAGGCGCGTCGGCGAACAGTGCACGCAGCGGCGCTTCGTTGCCGCCGGCGGCGTCGGCGAGGCGCCGCCATGCGAGCGTGAAATCCGCGCGCCCGGCGTGAAGCAGGCTCAACCAGTCGTCGGCCAGCGCCGTGTCGGCCGTGTCATCGGCCGGTTCGGCTCGTCGCAAGCCGAGCTTCGCGCGCTGTCCACAAAGCAGGTGCCGGCGATACTGTGCCGGGAACCGGGCGATGACCTCGTTGGCCATCGCGATGGCTTCCTGTTGATCTTCGGAGAGGAGGGGCAACAGCGTCTCGGCCAGGCGTGCGAGGTTCCAGCACGCGATGTCGGGCTGGTTGCCGAAGGCGTAGCGTCCTTGCTCGTCGATGGAGCTGAACACGGCGGCCGGATCGTAGGCCTCGATGAATGCGCACGGGCCGTAATCGATCGTCTCACCCGAGATCGTCATGTTGTCGGTGTTCATCACGCCATGAATGAAGCCCACGTTCATCCACTGCGCGATCAGCGCCGCCTGGCGCTCCGCCACGTGCTGTAACAATGCAAGGAAGCGTTGCGGCGACGCAGCGAGCCCCGGATCGTGTCGCGCGATCGTGTAGTCGGCGAGCTTGCGCACGCTCTCCATGTCGCCGCGCGCGGCATGGAACTCAAACGTTCCGACACGGATGTGACTTGCGGCGACGCGGGTGAGAACCGCGCCGGGCAGAACCTGCTCGCGGTACACCGGCTCGCCGGTCGCGACGACGGCAAGCGCGCGCGTCGTCGGAATACCGAGCGCGTGCATGGCCTCGCTGACCAGCACTTCGCGAAGCATCGGCCCGACCGCCGCCTTGCCGTCGCCGCCGCGTGCGAACGGCGTGCGGCCGGACCCTTTGAACGCGATGTCGCGACGCTTTCCGTGCCGGTCGATGACCTCGCCGAGAAGCAGCGCGCGACCGTCGCCGAGTTGGGGTGAAAAGCCGCCGAACTGGTGGCCGGCGTAAGCCTGGGCCAGCGGTTGCGCACCGTCCGGCAGCGTGTTCCCGGCGAATATCGCTGCGCTTTGCTCGCCGTCGAGCGCGCTGACGCCGAGGCCGAGCTCATCCGCCAGCGGCTCATTCAGATAAAGCAACCTTGGCGCCGGCACGACGGCGGGTCGCCGGGCAACATAGAACCCTTCGAGCTCGCGCGCGAAGGAATTGTCGAAGCGGAACGCGGCAGCGGACGTCATTGTCCTGGATGTTGTGGCCATCGTCACGTTTGCAACCGCCAGCGTACCGCACTCGTTGCGAAAGTGGATCAAGCCTTCCAGAATGCGCTCTCCGGTGAGCGCATTACGTGCCTCGACCGGCGTGCTCCCGATCGAACGCTGACACCCGCATGCAAGCGCCAAACTCCGAATGGCTGATTCCCGGCGGGCCATCCGCGGGCATCGCGAGCCGGCTTGCGCAGATGTTTCCCGCGCTCACCGACGCCGAAATCGCACGCATGCGTCGATTCGGTGCGCTCCGGCGCTTTCCGGCCGGAGCACGCCTCTATACGGCGGGCGAAACCATACCGGGCATGCTCATCGTGCTGAAAGGCACGGTGACGATCAGCCAGCGCGATGGACTCGGCCATGTCGCGCCGATCGTGCGGCAGGGGCCGGGACAGTTTCTGGCGGAGCTCGCACAGCTCTCCGGCGGCGCCGCGGTCGTCGATGCCGTTGCCGACGAAGAGGTCGAAGCACTGCTGATCTCGACTGAGCGCCTTCGCGCCTTGATCGTCGCCGATGCGGAGCTGGGCGAGCGCATCACACGCGCACTGATCTTGCGGCGCGTCGGATTGATCGAACAGGAGGCCGGTCCGGCATTGATCGGTACGCCGCAGTTGCCAGACCTGCTGCGACTGGAGAATTTCCTGCGTCGCAACGGTCAACCGCACCACGCCATCGATCCGTCGCAGGAACCGGCCGCCGCGGCGCTTTTCGCGCAGTACGGTGGCGCGAGCGGCGACGTGCTGGTGGTGTGCCCGAACGGCGGCGTGCTGCTCACGCCCTCGGAGGATGCGCTTGGCCGCTGCCTCGGCATGCTCGACTCCGCCGTGCACGACGAGCGCTTCGACGTCACCGTTGTCGGGGCGGGACCGGGCGGGCTCGCCACTGCCGTGTATGCCGCGTCCGAAGGACTGCACGTGATCGTCGTGGAGTGCCGCGCGTTCGGAGGTCAGGCCGGCGCGAGCGCGCGCATCGAAAACTATCTGGGCTTTCCGACCGGCATTTCCGGACAGGCGCTCGCTGGCCGTGCCTTCGTTCAGGCGCAAAAGTTCGGCGCCGAGATTCTCATTCCGGCGCAGGCGATGTCGCTCGATTGCCACGATGCCGCGCACGACGGCGAATTCCGGATCCGCCTCGGCGACGAGCGCACGCTGCGTTCGCGCACCGTGGTGATTGCGAGCGGTGCCCGCTATCGACGTCCCGCGGTGCCCGGGCTCGCCGAGTTCGAAGGCCGCGGCGTGTGGTACTGGGCCTCGGCGCTCGAAGCGAAAATGTGCGCCGGTGAAGAAGTGGCCATTGTCGGCGGCGGCAATTCGGCCGGGCAGGCGGCCGTATACCTCGCCAGGCACGCCGCCCGGGTCCATCTGCTCGTGCGCAGGGAAAGCCTTGCGGCGACCATGTCGCGCTATCTGATCGATCGGATCGCTGCCACCCCCGCGATCGACGTGCATTACAACGCGGAACTTTCGCACCTCCACGCCGATGCGGGCGCGAGGCTCGCCGCCATTACCTGCCGCGACAACCGCAGCGGCGCAGAGCAACGACATCCGGTGCGAAACGTGTTCCTGTTCATCGGTGCCGATCCGGAGACCGAATGGCTGCGAAGCTGCGGCGTCGCGCTCGACGAGCACGGTTTCGTGCTGACCGGTGAAGCCGCGTCACGCGCGAGCGGCCGGCGCGCACCCGCTTCGCTCGAGTCCAGCGTGCCCGGCGTGTTCGCCGTGGGCGACGTGCGCGCGGGGTCGGTCAAGCGGGTGGGCGGCGCGATCGGGGAAGGCGCCGCAGCCGTCGGACTGATTCACGCACACTTGTCCGGGTGACACTCGCGTCGAGATGAACGGTTTGCGGGCCGCATGCAAAGGCTTGCGCCATCGCGCGAGCGAAACTCACTGCGCGCAGTAATCCAGCGGCTGCCTGTCCGGCTCCTTCGGACACACGCCATCGGATACCTTCAGCGCGTCGAGCGACACGTCCCACGGTGCATCCTTCGGAACGCACAGCGCAACCGGCCGTGGATCGGGCCGCGCGTCGTTCGCCGCGCGCGTTGCGAAGCCGCTCGGCAGCGTGAATCGAATGCCGAAGCAGCCGCCCGCCGGGCAGTCCTGGTCTGCAATCGCCCATTTGCAAACGGCGTCGCTGCCGTCCGCGTCGACGCATTGTTCGGTCGCATCGTTCCACTTGCAGTAGGTCGACGGCTGGCACTTGTTCTTCTTCGCCGCCGTGAACAACGTTGCCACATCGGGAAGATCGGAAAGCATGAGATCGACCTCCACGACGCCGTGGGCTTTCGCGCGGTCGTTGTCGAGCCAGTGTGCCCGCCCGGCCGGCAGCGGACCGACCGTCTCGTACTTCACCGGATTGCGGCCGATCTGCGCCTGCACGAGCTCGATGCTCGCCGGGTCGAAGTCGGTGTCGTCTCCCACGTAGAAGCGATACGTCTGCTCGGTGGTCGCCTTGGCGAAGATGAGAAACAGGTAGTAGGTCTGGTTGGGTTTGAAGACGTTGATCACGCAGGGATTCGCCGGGTCGGTGGTCGTGCAGCCCTGCATGAGCTGCGTCTCCTTCGAAACGGAAGTATCGAAGTAGTAGGTGCCGTGGTTGACGGTGAGCGAGCTGCGCTGCGCCGTCTCCTGTCCCATCATGCGGATGCTCTTGGCGGCACCCTTGTCCGCGACGGGCATCAGGTCCTGCCGCCACAATGGAATGCCGTAGCATTTCTCGCTCGTGCACGAGCGGTTCCAGTCGCCGTCGTTCCAATGCGGATCCGGCGGCTTCGGCGCGACGTCGGGCGGCCGAGCGCACGTTCCGTTCAGCACGCACGCCGGATAGAGGACGGTCGTCACGTATTCATAGGGACTCGTGCGCGACGTGTCATCGGAATCGCACTGCGTGGCGTCGACGGGGGCGGCGAAGAACGCGTCCTGGTTGATGATCGTCGTCTTCCGGTAGCCGGTCAGCGTGCCGTCGTCGTCATTGAGCACCGTCTGGCGGTCGTTGCCGGCGAAGCCGGTGAAGAGCTGGCTGTTCCAGATGCAGTACTTGTCGGCAACCCTGGCGATGTCGGTGTCGTACGTGCCCTCGACGAACAGCGGCGACACGACGAAATGCCGGATGTCGACGTCGTTGAAAAACAGATTGGCCGAATGGAATGCAGGCGGGTAGTAGAACCCGTTGGGCTGCTTCCAGCCGATGGCGGCGTTGGGCATGTAGCAGAACGGGCCGCCGGCGCCCACGGCCTTCGGCAGCCCGGCGACGAATCCGGCGAGCCAGGCGCTTTGCCGCGGCTTTCCCGGGCTCAAATCGACGGGATCGCAGCGACCGGCCTTGTTCACGGTGTCGACGAATGGCTGGCAGTCGTCGATCCTGCGCGTCTTGATGTGCAGGTACGCATTCGAGTCCTGGAACGCGGGACCGTCGTACACGCTGAACAGGCGCTGGTACATGCCGAAGTTGCTGACCTGGTGCGATACGCCCTCGTCGATGGACAGGCAGAAATTGCCCGGCCGGGAGCCGTTCGCGTCCATCGCGCATCGCAGCGCGCCGGGATTGAACGGGCCGCCGTTCGACGCAAACGGATTGTCGTCCTGCGTATTGCCGATGAACACGCTCTTGCGCACCAGCGCCCAATGGCCCGGAATGACGTCCGAATCGCTGTAGCCGCCGCCGGTGACGATCGTGAGCCCCGCCTGCTGCGAATCGGTGATGACGCTGTCGGTGACGAGATACCACTGCGGACGCAGCCAGATCGCCGCGAAGTTGAACGCCGCCCAATTGAACGACGTCGTGTAGTGATCGAGGATCGTGACCATGCAGTCGGCCGCGTTGCCTGCGCTGCAGCGCACCGGGCGACTGCTGCAATCTTCCTGCGCGCACTTCGTGGGGAAGTGCCCGCCGTCACCGAGGCTCGGATAGTAGTCGGCGGCCGCCTCCTTCGGCTTGCTCGGCGTCGCGAGCGGATTTTTGACCGGCAACAGGTTCAGCGGATGCGGCGAGGCGGCGTCACCCGGGCCCACGCCCTGGCATGCCTCCGTCGCGGTGATCGTCTGGAACGATGTCATCGCCGCCGAGCAGCCGTTGCCGACGAACGACTTCAGCGGCGCCATGCCGGCGCGATCGAGCGTGCTTTGCATCGACGCGTACGACGACCATTTCATGTCGCGCGACATCGTGCTGTTGATGGCAGGCAGAAGCCAATAGCAAACACCGCAGGTGCCCGCGCCGACCGCCATGTTGTCGCGGAAGTCGTTCCAGCCGTTCATGATCCAGAAGATCGTCGGATGGTCGTAATCCGACCGGTAAGGAACGGCCTCGCCGGTGGTGGCGTGCAGATCGGGTGCGGCGAGGATGCCCGGCACCTTGCGCGGGTTCTGCACGTTGTCGACCGCGGCGCGCGCGAAGATGCCGAGATTCGCGGTAAGCACGTTGTTGATCTCGGTGCCGTCTTCGAGGTAGAAGCCGTGCCCGATCGACCTGTAACCGACGTTGCGCTCGAGCTTCACGTCCTGCGTGCCATGCAGCACGATCCAGCGCGTCATCGAGTCGTCGATCGACGAGTCGCGCACGAACGTGTTCGCGGGCGTGCGCCGCGCATGATGGAAGTGCACGGGATAGTGGCCGATCCTGCCACCCTGGCCCATCTGGTGGAGCTCGACTCCCTGCAGCTGAAACGTCTTGAACCCCTGGCGCACGATCAGGTGGCCGCCGAAGTAGTAGCCCGGTGTCGTCGACCCGGCGGGTGGCTCGGGCGGGAAGTCGTCGTCCATCGTGTCGCCCGCCGAGACGATGCGGATGCTTCGCGTCAGCACGCCGACGGCTGCACGCGTTTCCGCGCCCGCGGCACGCAGCTGCGGATCGAGACCGACGTCCTCCGGTACGACGGTCAGCGGAAAGCGCGCGCCGTAATGTGCGTAGGCGAGGGCTTCCCTGACCGCGATGGCCGTTCCGCAGGCCACGTCGGTGGCGACCGTCAATTGCTCGGAGTGCCCGGGAAGATAGTCGGTGGTGGTGACGACGATCCGGTCGCCCGCTTGCAGCGACATCGGGCGGTCCACGGTCAGCAGGCTCGTGCCCTTCGGGGCAGGGCGATCGAGCCGCGCCCAACTCGTCCCGCTGGTCGTGGGTGCGTCGCCGCACTCGGGCGTTGCGTACGTTGCGCCCTTCCTGCCGAAGAGCTGCAACGTGCCGCCGTAGGAAACGCCGATCACCTTGGAGCCGAAATAGCCGACCGGGTGCGTCGCGTCCGACCCGCCGTCGAAAGTGAGCGGCTGGTACGCGTAGAAGTAATCGTCGGTGACGCCCGGGTACTGCCTTGCCGCGGCAAGGGACGCGATCTTGCGCGCCTTGCTTACCGGTACCGGCATGCCCATTGCGTCTACGTTGGATTGCCAGATCTCGTCGGGCACGCCGCACCGCCCGACGCTATCGCCGATGCACGCGATGCCGATACCCTGCTTTTTCGGATCGACGCCGGTCTGGTCGGCACCCCACAGGTGGATCGTCACGACGCCGCCGTCGGTGCCGATCGGCGCCTGGGGCGAGCCTGCAACGAGGCTGCCGCCGTCCTCGACGAGAATGTTGGCCGCCCAGAAGTCGATCCGCGCATCGGTGAATATCAAGCGCCCCTGATCGAGGATGTGAACGTCCCGGAACTTGTACGTCCCGGCCTTCACGATGCACGGAGTCGTCACGGTGAGATCGGCGCCGTCCTGCTGCAAAGGCAGCACCGCGCGCGTGTCGGCCGCGTCTTCGGTGCGAAGCGGCCCGTGCTGCGGCACGACGTCACCAAGGCAGCCCCGCGCAGTTTGCGCGCGAACGGAACTACCCGGTATGGCGAGGAACAGGGCGAGCAAAAAAAGCGCGAACGCCGTCCCGGTTGCATTTGTTCTTGTCAATTCGACGTCTCCCTGTGAACCTGCCCGTACGCGAATACCAGCTGGTGCGCGCGCGTGTCAAGGAATCGTCGTGTTTCGGCGACGTCGAACCCATCCCCGGCGTGCGACCCCGGTGCACACGTACGCCGCGTGGCGATTCGGCGAAGCCGATCCGCCGGTTGCGCGGTGGCCCAACCCCCGGATCACGCGTCGCCGATCGTGAACAACTCCTGCGGCTCGCGGATGCCGCGCAGCGCATGGACGCCAAGTGAGAGCAACTTTCCCCGCGACGCCGCCGCGGCCTCGGCAACCGTACGCGACACGAGCACGTTGCGTCCGAGCGGCCGGCACAGTCCCTCCATGCGGCTCACCTCGTTCACCGCGGAGCCGACGACGGTGAAGTCGAGCCGCTCCCTGGTTCCGATGTTGCCGTACATCACGTCGCCGATGTGAATTGCAACGCCAAGATCGAGCGTCGTCTTGCTGCTCGCGCGACGCTCCGAATTCAGCGCGGGCAACGTGCCGAGCAGCTGCTGTGCCGCGTTCACCGCATCGGCGCACACGGCTTCCCGGCTGCGTTTTGCAAGATCGAACGTGGCGAGGAACCCGTCGCCCATGAACTTGAGGATCTGGCCGCGGTTGTTCAGCACCGGCCGCGCCATCACTTCGAGATAGACATCGAGCAGCTCGATGAGCTCGTCCTGCGTCACGCGGCTTGCGGTTCGCGAGAACCCGCGCAGATCGCAGAGCCAGATGACGGCCTGGATGTTGCGCACCGAGTTGCGGTCGATTTCACCCGTCAGCACGCGCGACCCCGCGTCGGGGCCGAGGTAGGTTTCAAGCAGCGTTTGTGCGACATCGAACGTCGAGCGCGATTTCACGCCGAGGGCGAGATAGGGCAAAAGCTCGGTCACCTGGCGCAGATGCTCGTCGTTGAAGCCCCCCGGGTCGTCGGTGGCGCAGGAAAAGAATATCCCCTGCAATGGGTCGGGACGATCGAACGCAGCTCGCACCCTTTCGGCACGCGCGTCGCCATTCGACGCCTCGCTGAAACGCACGATCGTCGCGGCGTAATCTGTCATGCCTTCCTCGCGCAGATCGACGAGGATCGGAAAGTCGTCGGCATGGCTGGCGTCGAGACGCCGGCGCAGCGCGGCATCTCCGGATGTGCGCAGGTGATGGATGGGACTGCGCTGATACGCCTCGTCCTCCTCGGCGTTGCGGCGCCGCGGATGCAGCTCGGTTGCGATCCCGTCGGGCCGCCACACGTAACTCTGCGCGCCGTGCCGCGGATGGAGCGTGCCGATGGACATGTTGAATCGACTCGCGCGAAATCCGGCGTCGAAGAGGTCCCGGCAAAAGGCATCGACCTGCTCGGCAACCGCGAGTCCCTTCAACCCGCGGTCAACCAGACGCGATGCCAAGCCGGCAAGCTCCAGCGGGCCCGTCTGCGCGTGGCTATCCGGTCTCATGGTTTCCTGCGTGTGCGAGTGCACATGCGTTGCGACGTCTCGTCTATCATAATGGAACCATGGGTGCCTCCCCGATGAACGACAAGGACCGGGTCACGCTCGACGTGACGCGGGAATTCCAGCGTCGCATGGCCGCGATCATCGATGCGGTCCAAAGCGGCGTGTGGGAGGCCGGCGTGCACGATCTGCTGGGCCATGCCACCGACTACGCTTTCGGCCAGCAACGGGGTCTGCAGACACTGGTGTTGAAAACCACCAACCGATCCGCGTACGTACGACTGACCTGGGACACGGTCATGGGAACGAGCGACGGGGATCGTCAGCTCGTGGACGCGGCGGTGGCGAGCGCCATCAGGGAATTGAGCTAGCGCGGGGTTGCATTGTTGCAATTGCGGACCCATATATTGGCGGTCCGTGGTGCTGGCACCACAGGCAGCATCTTCCATCGTATTCCCCCGGGCCGCTGAAGCCATCCGGCGGCCGTGCCAGGGGCAATCCGCCCCGCAGCGACACGATTCGCTGCCAACCCCAATCGGAAGTGAGTAAAGATATGAAACTGCGTCCCCTGCACGACCGGATCATCGTCAAGCGGCTCGAAGAGGAGCGCAAGACGACAGGCGGCATCGTCATCCCCGATACGGCGGCCGAAAAGCCGTCGATGGGTGAAGTGATCTACGCCGGACCCGGCAAGACCGACGACAACGGCAAGCTGATTCCGATGGGGGTCAAGGCCGGCGCCCGCGTCCTCTTCGGCAAGTATTCCGGCCAGGAATTCAAGCTCGAAGGCCAGGATCTGCTGCACATGCGCGAAGACGACGTCATCGGCATCGTCGACTGACCGCCCACCCCGAACAGAAGCATCAGGAGAAACGACTCATGGCAGCCAAAGACGTTCGCTTCGGCGAGAACGTACGCAACAAGATGGTGAACGGCGTGAACGTCCTCGCCAACGCCGTCAAGATCACGCTCGGCCCGAAGGGCCGCAACGTCGTCCTCGAGCGCAGTTACGGCGCACCGACGATCACCAAGGACGGCGTGTCGGTCGCGAAGGAAATCGAATTCAAGGACAAGTTCGAGAACATGGGCGCGCAGATGGTGAAGGAAGTCGCGTCGAAGACGTCGGATGTCGCTGGTGACGGCACGACGACGGCCACCGTGCTGGCGCAATCGATCATCGCCGAAGGCATGAAGTACGTTGCCGCCGGCATGAACCCGATGGACCTGAAGCGCGGCATCGACAAGGCGGTCATCGCCATCGTCGAGGAGCTGAAGAAGGTGAGCAAGCCGTGCTCGACCAGCAAGGAAATCG
>DASSVX010000136.1:0-2919 GCA_035705655.1 Casimicrobiaceae bacterium | reverse complement strand
GGCCTTGCGCAATGATCGCGCAGGCCGGCGCGGCCGGCTGGTGGCCTGTGACGGGGGAATCGGTTGTGAACGTGCGTGACCCGGGACAGGCCACTAACGCCCGGCGACGATGTCGTCGCGCTTCAGCAGGAATACGCTGTCGGCGGACGACGCGGTCGAAAGCCACACGAACGGCATGCGCGGGAACGCCGATTCAGCGGCCTCGCGATTGTGTCCAACCTCGACGACGAGGAGGCCGCCGGGCTGCAGGAAGCGTGGCGCCTCGCGCAGGATCGTGCGCACCGCGTCCATGCCGTCGTCGCCGCCGGCGAGTGCCAGCGCCGGCTCGTGGCGATACTCGCGCGGCAGCGCCTCCATCGCCACCGTCGTCACGTACGGCGGATTGCTGATGATGAGGTCGTACGACTTGCCGGGCAGGTTGTCGAAGAGGTCGGAGCGGATCAGGTTGATGCGGCCCGCGAGTCCGTAATCGCTGACGTTGCGCTGTGCGACCGCAAGCGCGTCCGATGAGATGTCGGCGGCGTCGATGTCCGCCGCCTCGAACGCATGCGCAAGCAGCACGGCGAGGCAGCCCGAGCCGGTGCAAAGATCGAGTGCCGATTTGACCGACGCCGTATCGGCGACGTACGGGGCGAGGCCGTCCGGCAACAGCTCGGCGATGAACGAGCGCGGAATGAGCACCCGCTCGTCGACATGAAAGCGGAAATCACCGAGCCATGCCTCGCGCGTCAGGTACGCGGCGGGAACGTGCTCCTCGATGCGCCGGGTCAGCAGCGCCGCGAGCTCGCTGCGCTCGGCGTGCGTGAGCTTCGCGTCGAGAAAAGGCTCCGCATGATCGAGCGGCAGGTGCAACGTGTGCAGCAGCAGGTACAGCGCTTCGTCGCATGCGGTGGCGAAGCCATGCCCGAACGAAAGGCCTGCGTGCGCGAAGCGCGACACGGCAAAGCGCAGCCAGTCGCGCAGCGTCTCGAGCTCGGGCGGCGCGTTCATCCCAGCAGGCTCGCGAGCATGCGCGTGTAGATCTCGGCGAGGCGGTCGAGGTCGGCGACGGCGACGCGCTCGTTCAGCTTGTGGATGGTCGCGTTGACGGGCCCGATCTCGACGACTTCCGGGCAGATGCGTGCGATGTAGCGGCCATCCGACGTGCCGCCCTCGCACGAGAGCGCCGGCACGACACCGGCCACGTCCCGGATGGCCTGCGTCGCAATGTCGACGAGCCGGCCCTGCGGCGTCAGGAACGGCGCACCGTGCGCGGTCCAGACGAGCGCGTAATCGACGTTGTGCCTTTGCAGCACCTCCTCGAAGCGAGCGGCGAGCGACTCGCGCGGACTCTGCGTCGAGTAGCGAAAATTGAACAATAGCTCGAGCGCGCCGGGAATGACGTTCGTCGCGCCGGTGCCGGCATGGACATTCGAGCACTGGAACGACGTCGGCGGAAAGTATTCGTTGCCGTCGTCCCAATGCATGCGCGCAAGCTCCGCAAGGGCGGGAGCGATCGCGTGGATCGGGTTGCGTGCCAGATGCGGATAGGCGACGTGGCCCTGCACGCCCTTGACGATCAGCGTCCCCGAGAGCGTGCCGCGGCGTCCGTTCTTGATCATGTCGCCGAGCCGCTCCACCGACGATGGCTCGCCGACGATGCAGTAGTCGATCGCCGTGCCGGCGCGTGCAAGCCGCTCGACCACCTGCGCGGTGCCGTCGACCGACGGACCTTCCTCGTCGGACGTGATCAAAAGCGCGATCGAGCCGGCGGGATCGTGCCGCGCGAGCAGGCGCTCGACGGCAACCACGAATGCGGCGAGCGAGGACTTCATGTCGGCCGCGCCGCGTCCGTAGAGATAGCCGTCGCGCACGGTCGGTGTGAACGGATCGCTGGTCCAGTCGGCGAGCGGACCGGTCGGCACGACATCGGTGTGCCCGGCAAGGCAGACGAGCGGCGCGCGCTCGCCGCGACGCGCCCAGAGATTGGTGACGCCGTTGACGCTCAGCGTGTCGCAACGGAAGCCGAGCGGCGCGAGGCGCTCGGCAAGCAGCGCCTGGCACCCGGCATCATCGGGCGTGAGCGAGCGGCGCGCGATCAGCGCGCGCGTGAGGTCGAGGACGGCGCCTGTGCGAAAAGCGGGATCGGATTGCGGCGGCACGCCCGACACGATACTCCCGGTTTCGCCGCGAGCGGGAGCGTCACTTTCGCAAAACCCGCGGCGCGAGCACCAGGTGCCGCATGGATCAGCGTTCGAGCAGTTCGGGATTGATCGTCATGCTCGCGAAATCGGCCGCGGGGCGCACGTTCAACGTCGGTTCGTCGCGCGAGGAGTCGATCCGCGACGACGGGGAGTTCTGGTTGATGAGCCATGCGAGGTTCGTGGCCGAGTCGGACGCGACCATCGCCTCGTCGTACGAGATGCGCTGGTCGAGATAGAGCTTGCAGAGCGCCTGCTCGAACGTCTGCGATCCGGGGTACAGCGACTGCTCCATCGCTTCCTTGATCTGCGTGAACTCGCCGCTCTTGATGAGCTCGGCGATGAGCGACGTGTTGAGCAGGATCTCCACCGCCGGCTGCTGGCCGCCTTCGACGTTGCGCACCAGCCGCTGCGACACGATGGCACGCAGCCCGATCGACAGGTCGGACAGCACGGCCGAGCGCGCCTCGTGCGGAAACAGGTTGATGATCCGCGACAGCGCGTGATAGCTGTTGTTCGCGTGGATCGTCGACAGGCAGAGGTGCCCGGTCAGCGTATGCAGCAGCGCCGCCTGCATCGTTTCCTTGTCGCGGATCTCGCCGATCATGATGAGGTCGGGCGCTTCGCGCAACGCGCTTTGCAGCGCCATGTGGTAGTTGTGCGTATCGATGCCGATCTCGCGCTGGTTGACCATGCTCTGGCGGTGGTCGAACAGGTATTCGATCGGGTCCTCGATCGT
>DASSVX010000135.1:0-3557 GCA_035705655.1 Casimicrobiaceae bacterium | reverse complement strand
TCGGCGCGCGCACGCGGTGCAGCGCGTGGCGCAGGTCGGCGTCGCGCATGGCCGCGCACGAAGCGGCGTAGCCCTCCTTCGACGTCGCCTCCAGCGTCGCACGCACCTGCGCGATCATCGGTGTCGGCTGCTCGAGCAACTGCGGGGAGAAAAAGCGCGCGAGCACCGCGGGCGCGATCGACGCCATGCCGCCCTTCTGCACCGCGTCGATACGCGCATTCCATAGTTCCGCGGTCCCGATCTTCGCTGCCGTATTGGCGAGCACGAGGCGATCGACATGCTGCGGCGCATTCACGCCGAGCCACATCGCGACGACTCCGCCCATCGACAGACCGCACACGTGTGCACGCCGGATCGCGAGGGCATCGAGCAGCCCGAGCGCGTCCTGCCCGAGCATCTCGATCGAGTACGGGCCGCGCGTCACCTCCGAGCGCCCATGACCGCGGCTGTCGTAGCGGATCACGCGAAAACGCGTCCCGAGCACACCGATCTGCGGCTCCCACAACTCGAGCGACGTTCCGAGCGAATTGGACAGCAGCAGCGGCGGCGAGCCGGCGTCGCCGTCTATGCGGTAGTAGAGACGTACATCCGGAAGCTGTGCGAATGGCATCGCGTATGTTCCCTCAAACCCCGGGCGCGGGATGACGAACGAGTGCCCGAGCGACATACGCGCGACTCTCACCGAGATAAGCGCTCGGATCGAAGAGCCTGCCGATCGCGTCGCGGTTCAGCACGCCGTTCACGCGCGGGTCGTTCTCGAGAATGTCGCGCAAATGAACGCGCCGTGTCGCGGCCTGCCGACAGGCGCCAGCAACCAGCGAATGCGCGGCATCGCGGCCGATCGCCGGCGCGAGCGCCATCTGCACCGCCTCGGCGAAGACGAGCCCGTGCGTGAGATCAAGGTTGGCCCGCATGCGGTCGGCGTGGATGTCGAGCCTTTCGGCAACTTCCGCCATGGCGTCGAGCGCGCCTGCGGTCAGCATGACGATCTGCGGCAGCGTTTCCCATTCCGCGGGCCAGTTGCCGAGTCCGCGCTCGTGTTCCTGTACCGCGGCGTGCAACATCGTCGCGACGAGGCCGGGGACGCGGACGGCCGCGGCAAGCGCGATCGATGCGCCGACGGGATTGCGTTTCTGCGGCATCGTCGACGAACCGCCGCGTCCCGGTGCCGCGGGCTCGTCGGCCTCGCCGACTTCGGTTTGCGCGAGAAGCGAAAGATCGCGGGCGAGCTTGCCGAGCGTGGCCGTCAGCATGCCAAGCGTTGCGGCGACCTCGCAGAGCCGATCGCGCTCGGTATGCCATGGCATGTCGGGCACCTCGAGGCCGAGCTCCTTGCCGAGCTCGTCCGTCACGGCAAGGCCGCGGTCGTATAACGATGCGAGCGTGCCGGCGGCGCCGCCGAACTGCAGAACGAGCGCGCGGCCGCGCAACGATGCGATGCGATCGCGATGGCGGTCGAGCGCGCTCACGATCGCGGCGAGCTTGACGCCGAGCGTGATCGGCAACGCCTGCTGCAGCCAGGTGCGGCCGGGAAGAACGGTCGCCGCGTGGTGCCGGGCTTGCATCGCGAGCGCACCGGCGAGACGTGCGAGGTCGGCGTCGATGAGCTCGAGTGCGTCGCGAAGTTGCAGCACGAGGCCGGTGTCGATCGCGTCCTGGCTCGTCGCACCCCAATGCACGAAACCCTGCGCGCCGGCGTCGGCCGCCGCGACATTGCGCGTCAAGGCAGCGACGAGCGGGATCGCGAGATTTCCCGCGTCGCGCGCGGCCGCGTCGATCGCCTTCGTATCGAAGCGCGTCACGTCGCACTGCCGCGCGATCGCATCGGCAGCGGCCTGCGGGATGACGCCGACGCGCGCTTCGGCACGCGCGAGCGCCGCTTCGAATTCGAGCATGCGCGAAAGCCGCGCACGCGCGGTAAAGACCGCGCGCATCGCATCGGTGGTGAAGAGCGTGTCGGGCACGGGCGGGCGCCGCTCAGCAGGCCGCGAGGATCATCGTTGCAAGCGTCAGTACTCGAGGAACACGGTTTCGCCGGCACCGTGCAGCACGACGTTCCAGTGCAGAACGGCGTCACCCGCGCGTTTCGCGATCAGGGTGTCGCGACGCTCGACCGGCACGCCGCCCAGCAGCGGATCGGTCGCGTTGGCCGGCTCGCCGGGAAAGTAGATTCGCGTCGCGAGGTGCTTCAGCATGCCGCGCATGAAGATCGTGACGTTGACATGCGGCGCCTGCATCGAGCCGTCGGCCGCGGGAACGGCGCCCGGCTTGATCGTGCGGAAACGGAAGGCGCCGCCCGCATCGGTGGGAACGCGGCCGAAGCCCTTGAATCCGGGCTCGAGCGGCAGATCGCGTGCGTCGTCGGGATGATCGTAACGGCCGTGCGCATTCGCCTGCCAGATCTCGATCAGCGCATCGTCGACCGGCTTGCCGTCGGCATCGGTGATGCGTCCCTCGATAACGATCGCCTCGCCCGACGTGCCGGGCCCCACGAGGTCGTCGGTCACGAGCCAAGTGAGGCCGATATGCAGATACGGCCCGACGGTTTGCGAAGAAGTCGTCTCGAGGTACGTACGGTCTGCCGGCGCTTCGCTGGCCCGGGATTGCGCGCGGCGCGCGCCTTCGG
Organism: Casimicrobiaceae bacterium; assembly: GCA_035705655.1. GTDB lineage: Bacteria > Pseudomonadota > Gammaproteobacteria > Burkholderiales > Casimicrobiaceae > VBCG01. The sequence goes on along the minus strand of DASSVX010000135.1, from coordinate 931 downwards.
GCGTCCCGCTGGCACTCATGTGAGCGCCTCCGGCCGATCATTTTCCATCGGCGTCTCGTCGCGCCCGCGCAGCACGATGTCGAAGCGGTAGCCCAATGCCTGCTCGGGGATCGTCGTCTCCCAGTCGAACGCCGAGACGAGCCGGCGGCGCGCCCGCTCGTCGGGAATGCTCGTGTACATCGGATCGTATTCGAGCAGCGGATCGCCGGGGAAATACATCTGCGTGACGAGGCGAGTGGCGAGTGCAGGCCCGAACAGCGAGAAGTGAATGTGCGCCGGGCGCCACGCGTTGTAGTGATTGCGCCAGGGATATTCGCCGGGCTTGATGGTCACGAAGCGGTAGCGTCCGTTGGCGTCGGTCAGCGTGCGTCCGCAGCCGGTGAAGTTCGGATCGGCGGGCGCGTCGTGATTGTCGCGCGGATGCGGGTAGCGCCCGGCAGCATTGGCCTGCCAAATCTCGACCAGCGTGTTCGCAACGGGCCGGGCGTTGGCGTCGAGCACCCGACCGCTCACGACGATCCGCTCGCCGATCGGATCGCCCGCATGCTGCTTCGTAAGATCGAAATCGTTGGCCATGATCCGGTCGAAGCCGAAAAGCGGGCCGGTGACTTCGGACAGCGACCACGGCAGCCGCACCAGCGGCTGCGACGGTGAGCGCTTGACGGTCGACGAATACGGCGGATAGAGATAGTCGGGCTGCGTGCCGGGATCGGCGGGCCGGTAACCGGCGAGGATCGTTTTGCGCTGAGGGTTGGAATGCGCGCTCATGCGTTGGCTGCCTCGAGATGTGTGATCAAACGCGCTCGATGACGAGCGCGATGCCCTGCCCCACGCCGATGCACATCGTGCACAAGGCGTAGCGGCCGCGCGTACGTTGCAACTGGCGCAGCGCGGTGGTGACGAGCCGGCCGCCGCTGGCGCCAAGCGGATG
>DASSVX010000134.1:0-8633 GCA_035705655.1 Casimicrobiaceae bacterium | reverse complement strand
CGAGGACCGGCGCAAATCCGCGGATGCCGGTTTCGACGTGCATCTCGTCAAACCCGTGAATCCGGAAGCGCTGACGCAGCTGTTGCGCGATCCGCATTCACGATCCGGTGCGAAGACTAGCTGAGTGCTTTGCGGAGGGCCGATGCGCGCATGGACAGTTGACGCCGACGATATCCGGGTGGCGGACGATTTCGACGAATCCCTCCTTCATCGCACGCCCGAGATCGACGCCTTCCTGAGCTCGGACCGCGACGACAAGTTCGTCGTCATCGGCACCAAAGGATTTGGCAAGACGCTTCTCCTCAAGGCCAAGCGAATCCTCTACCAGCGCGAGGGACGCGCGGCGTGCCTGCCGATGGGCGCCCTCCTCGACAAACCGATCGGAGACAAGATTTTCAGCCGGGAGCTCCTCGCCTTTTTCTCGGTGTCTCCCCTTCCGTGGTCGAAGCTCTGGCTCGCGGCGATTTCGCTTGCGACGCTCAAGCACCTTGGCGCCGTGGACGAGCTCAAGGTCGGGGCCGCCCTCAACAGGCTTCTCGGCGACGAGCATCTTCACAGCGTCATCGATCACTTTGTCCGACTCCTCGATTTCACGCCAAGCGAGCTTCAGCGCTGCGGTGCCGACACCGACGGCCATCTGGTTCCGCGCCTGCGTGCGGTCAGCTCTCCGGTGGCCATATTCATCGATGGCGTCGACGAGTACTTCAACAAGCATGTCGAAGGGCTCGCGAGCCATCCGAGCGTGACCGGCGAGCTGTCGCCCAACGTGTGGCACTTCGCGCAGCTCGGGCTGGTGGAGGTCGCTTATCAACTGCGCCGGATCAACCATCACATCAAGGTATTCGCCGCCGTGCGCAAGGAAGCCTATGCCCGGCTCGCGAAAACCACCGTGATGTTCCAGCAGTATCGCGGCAGCGCCGTGGATATTGCTTACTCGCCCCAGAGCCTGCGCGAGATCTTCATCAACAACGTGCGGTTGATGAAGGACAGCATGATGGTGCGAGCGGATCGGTTGCGCACCGAACCGCTCGACGCCTTTCTCGGACGATCCGTGGTCGTGGATGCGTATACGCGCGAGGAGGAAGAGGTCTTCGAGTACGTCTGCCGGCACACGTTGCTCCGGCCACGCGATTTGATGTCCATCGGCGAGCGTCTGTTCGCGCTCCGGCCGGAGGAGCGGCGCAGCGAGGTGCGGTTCAAGGAAGTGGTACACCAGGCCGCCACCGAGATCGCACAGGAGTACCTCGCCGAGATTGCCCCGTTCATCGGCGACCTGGAGCTCGAGCAGCTCTTCCGGCGACTTCCGGGCAACGTGCTTGCCCGCGACCACGTCGAAAGACTGTTTCTCGAGCACAGCATCGCGATCGGGGGCGACGAGAAGCATGTGTTCTGCGCACTCTACCGGGTCGGGCTGCTTGGCTATGTCCACCACGATCGCGTTCGCGCACAATGGGCACAGCGGTTCCTGCGGCCGGGTGAAGCGACACTCGAGCCCGTCGGAACGCTCCCATCATCGACGCACTACCTGCTCCATCCCGTCCTGACGGATGTGATCGGACGCGTGAATCCCGCGTATCTGCAATGCGTCGACCGCGTGAACATCGTCGGCTACGCGCGCCCCTGGCGCGAGGCCGCGACCGTCGCGAACGCGACGAGCGTGCGTGCATTGTGCGTGCTGAAGGGTGACGTCCACGGGTTTGGCGGAATGATGCACGCCGGAGCCGAAGCACCCGTTCGGCAAGCGCTCGAAGAAGCCGTCAAGCACTGGACCCGGCGCGCAGTCATCGCCGAAACCGGCGCCGGTGATTCGCTCCTGATCGTCCACGAAGATCCGGTGTTTCTCGCACAGGCCGCGCGGCACATCCTGGACGACGTCTATCAGGCGACGGGCCAGCCCCGCCTGCGGATGGCATTGCACTATGGCGACGTGCAAATGCAACCTGGCGTGGGTGATCAGGCGCCGACGATCGTGGGAGGAAACGCAATCCTGTGCGCAAGCAGAGTCGAGCCCCACGTCCTGCCCGGACAGATCTGGGCCACGGAAGAGTTCCGCCGGATGCTTGTGGAACGGCCGTCTCTCTGGCGCACGACGGCACTCACGACACCGGACGGCGGCGACCGCTTCAACGTAAAGAAGCAGGGGAGGCCGGAGCCGGATCTGTGGGTGCGACTGTACCGACTGGAGTTTTAGTCCAACTTTAGTGGCCTCGCGAAGCGCGCTGTCTGACAGAGCGGCGATGCTCGCGGCGTGTCGCTTGCGCGCCCGGTCGCCGCTAGTGCGGATCTCATCCGGGATTCGTCGCCGAGACGAGCCAGGTCGAACCGTTCAGGCTGACGTGGCCGTCCGCTGCCGCAAGCGGGGCGAGAGCGCGCTCGACGGCATCGAGAATCGTCGGCAGGTGCGGAACGCCCACCTCGCGCACAAAGCGCGAAACCGGTCCGATCTGCACCGCGAACTGCGCAGCGGAATGCGCCGTCGTGCCAAGCGAGAGCGGCACATCGAAGCGCTGCACACGGATGGCATCGAAGCCCGCCTCCGACAGGATGGCGTGCAATCTTTCCTGATCCGCGAACGCGAAAGGTCCAGGCGCGTAAGGATCGGGAGGCGCGGGCGTGACCCGCATCGCCATGCGCGCAGCGGAAAGGGGCGTCATCGCCCAGGGGTTGTCGCGCGGTGCTCGCCAGCAGACGAATACGCAGCGGCCGCCCGTTCGCAGCGATTTGCGCAAATGCCGGAAGGCCTTGGAGGGTTCGCTGAAAAACATCACGCCAAACCGCGAGAACAACAGGTCGGTTTCGCGCGGCAGCGGCGCTTCGGAGGCATCGGCGTTCTGGAACGAGAGGTGGGCGCGGTTAGTCAACGCAGCACGCGAGCGAGCAACCTCGAGCATCGGCTGCGATACGTCGACGCCGAGGACCGCCCCCGTCTCACCGACGCTCCGCGCAATTTCGATCGAGGTGTCGCCGCATCCGCAGCCGACGTCGACCACTCGCTCTCCAGGTTGCGGTGCTGCCGCCCTCAGCGCCGCGTCGCCGAACGGCACAACGATGCGGTCGATCTCTCGCTGCATGGCAGCCCACCGCTCGCCCAGGGCGCCATTCCACTGCGCGATCTGTTCCGAGTTGTCAGCCGGCATCGACGCATCCCGACGGTGGTGACCCCAGGGCGGCTAGGCGCGTGGCGCGCCTCGCCGCTGCCGTACGTACCGCGTCCGTCGCGGGACCCGACCTTCACTGCTGTGAAGTGCGATCGTTGGGCTTGTTCGTCCCGCCCCACGGGTCGTCGCGGCCGGCGCGCCACGGATCGGCGTCGTTGCGATGATAGTTGTTGTCGTGCCGGGTGTCGCTGTTGCGATGCTCGTCGTAATTGCGGTCGTGGTATTCGCGATCGCGATCACGGTCGCGATACGTGAACCCTAGCCCGACGGACGGGGCGCCGTAGTACGAAGGCCCGGAGTAATACGGGCCGTAATCGTACGAATACGGACCGGCGTCGTATCCGTAGCTGTAGCCGGAGTCGTACCCGTAGTACGGCTGCGAGTCCGCGTAGCCGTACCCGTAGTCGTAGCTGGCGCAGCCCGCGAGCGCGACGCTGGCGGCGGCCAAGAGTGCGGATTTGACGAGTGGTTTCATGAGCTTCTCCTTGACCGCGTCATTGGAAGATGCAGCGCGTTATGCGTCTATCAATATATAGACGACAAAGCCCATTGCGACCACGTTCACCGCGCCGATACGCCTGTCGGCCGACGACCGACGGATCGCCGGCCGACGCCTATACCATCAAGGATCCGAGCATTGCCACGACCGCGATTGCCATTACCCCCGTCGCAAGCCATCCAAGCCAATGCAACGCGCGCTTGATGACGAACGGTCCCATGATGTCCGGCCGCACCGCCATACGCATCATGACGGCCATGATCGGCACCGCGACGACGCCGTTCAGCACCGCGGACCACACGAGCGCCCTGATCGGATCGATCGACGTGAAATCGATGCCCGCACCGAGCAGCGTGGCGAGCGTGATGATGCCGTAGAAGCCTTTGGCCTCCAGCGGCTCTAGGCCAAGCCCGATCGGCCACTTCATCGCTTCGGCCACCGCGTACGCGGCCGATCCCGCGAGTACGGGAATCGCGAGCAGGCCGGTGCCGATGATCCCGGCCGCGAACAGCGTGAACGCGAAATTACCCGCGATGGGCTTCAATGCGAGCGCCGCTTGCGCCGACGTCTGGATGTCGGTGACGCCGGCCGCATTCAGCGTCACCGCCGTGGTCAGCATGATCGAGAACGCGATCCCGTTCGACAGGATCATCCCGAACCACGTGTCGATCCGGATGCGCTGCAGATGCGCGCGCGCGCCTTTCGCCGAATCGCGGAGCGGCTCGTCGCCGTGCGTGGCGCGCTGCTCCTCGACTTCCTGCGACGCTTGCCAGAAAAAGAGGTACGGGCTGATTGTCGTGCCGAGCACGCCGACCAGCAGCATCAGGTACTCGCTCGTGAGCTCGAGCGGCGGGATCAGCGTCGCCGCGATGAGCTTCGCCCAGGGAATGTCGACGGTCAGCAGCACGACAACATAGGCAAAGAGCGTCAGTGTCAGCCATTTGAGGATCGGCGCGAGATAGCGGTACGGGATGAAGATCTGCATCAGGACGGCCAGCACGCCGAAGACGAGCGCATGACCGTGCTGTGGCCCGCCGACCACGAGCTGCAGCGCCTCGCCCATCGCGCCCAGGTCCGCAGCGATATTGATCGTGTTCGCCAGGAGCAGGATCGACACGATGAACCACAGCAGCGAGCGCGGATAGTGGTCGCGGATGTTGCGCGCGATGCCATGTCCCGTGACGCGGCCGATCCGCGCGCTCACCACCTGGATGCCGACCATCAGCGGCGTCGTGAGGAAGACGCTCCACAGCATGCCGAGGCCGAACTGCGCGCCGGCCTGCGAGTAGGTCGCGATGCCGCTCGGGTCGTCGTCGGCCGCGCCCGTGATCAGGCCCGGACCGAGGCGTTCGAAGAATTTTTGGACGCGCTTGATCATGAGGGACGCCGCACGATCGACTGCCGCTCGCGGGCGCCGGAGTATAGCAGCGGCCAGGGCGATCCATCGTGGCCGAGCGCGGCACGCTGGGCCGAGCTCGATCGCCGCGTCGACGGCCGCCTCGTCGAGGTGCATTCGCCGCTTGCCGACTGCTTGCGCAACCGGCCGGCACCGCCTGCCGCGACCTCTTCGCGCACTTGCAGAACCCCTACTACATCCACGACCGGGTAGGCCTGACGCAAACCAGCGGATGGATCGACGCCCGAGACGGCGATTGCCGAGGCCGGGCGAACCGCGATGAATCCGCAGGTGCTCCGCGCGTTCGCGCTTGCGAACAGCGGCGCGGAAGGCGCGCCCGGACATCCATCGGTCCGCGGACACCCCGGACGTGGCGCGGGGCCGCGTGGAGCGCCGGCGCGTCGATGTTGCCGCGATGAGCGCGTTGCGCGGCGTCGCCCCGAACGCGGGATCGTACGTTTCAGAGAGCGACTACTTCGCGGACGGCTGGCAGCGCGCGTACTGGGGCGAAAACCATGCGCGGCTTCGGTCGATCAAGGCGCGTTACGACCCGCACGGGCTGTTCGTGGTGCACCACGGCGTGGGGAGCGAAGACTGGAGCGCCGACGGCTTCGCAAGACACGCGTAAGCTCAGTACGCGAGCTTCGCTTGCCGCTCGATCGCGCAATCGACGACGGTCAGCGCCGTCATGTTGACGATCCGGCGCACGGTGGCCGACGGCGTGAGGATGTTCACCGGCTTCGCCACGCCGAGCAGGATCGGCCCGAGCGTCACCCCCGACCCTGATGCGGCCTTCAGCAGGTTGAACGAGATGTTCGCGGCGTCGAGCGTCGGCATGATCAGCAGGTTCGCATCCCCGGTCAGCCGTGAATTGGGAAATGCGGCGTTGCGCACCGGCTCGGACAGCGCGGCGTCGCCGTGCATTTCGCCGTCGATCTCGAGATCGGGCGCACGCTCGCGAATGATGGCGAGCGCTTCGCGCATCTTGCGTGCCGACGGATAGTTGCTGGTGCCGAACGACGAGTGCGACAGTAGCGCGGCCTTCGGCGTGATGCCGAAGCGGCGTATCTCCTCGGCGCACAGGATCGCGATCTCGCCCACCTGCTCCGGCGTGGGGTCGGCGTTGACGTAGGTATCGGCGATGAACACCGTGCGGTTCGGCAGCATCACCGCGTTCATCGCCGCGTAGGCGCATGCGCCGGGGCGCCGGCCGATCACCTGATCGACGTAGTGCAGATGCAGCGAGTGCGTGCCGAACGTGCCGCAGATCATGCCGTCGGCGTCGCCGCGATGGATCATCATCGCGCCGATCAGCGTGAGGCGGCGGCGCATCTCGATCTGCGCGTACGTCTGCGACACGCCCTTGCGTTGCGTCAGCTCGTAATAGTTCATCCAGTAATCGCGATAGCGATCGTCGTACTCGGGATTGATCACCTCGAAATCGACCACCGGCTTGAGGCGCAGGCCGAAGCGCTCGATGCGCCGCTCGAGCACCGCCGGGCGGCCGACGAGGATCGGCTTCGCGAGTCCTTCGTCGACGACGACCTGCACGGCGCGCAGCACCCGCTCGTCCTCGCCCTCGGCGTACACGATGCGCTTCGGCGCCTGCTTCGCCGCGGAGAAGATCGGCTTCATCAACAGGCCCGAGTGATAGACGAAGCTCGTGAGCCGCATGCGATAGGCGTCGAAATCGTCGATGGGTCGCGTTGCGACGCCGGAATCCATGGCCGCCCTGGCGACGGCCGGCGCGATCATCACGATGAGCCGCGGATCGAACGGCCGCGGGATCAGGTACTCGGGACCGAAGCGCAGGTTCTCGTGCATGTTGTAGGCGGTGGCGACGATGTCCGATTGCTCGATCGTCGCGAGGTCGGCCAGCGCGCGCACGCACGCGAGCTTCATCGCCTCGTTGATGCACGTCGCGCCGACGTCGAGTGCGCCGCGAAAGATGAACGGGAAGCAGAGGACGTTGTTGACCTGGTTCGGGAAGTCGGAGCGGCCGGTGGCGATGATCGCGTCGGGCCGCGCGGTCTTCGCCACGTCGGGCATGATCTCCGGCTCGGGATTGGCAAGTGCGAGGATCAGCGGCCTCGGCGCCATCGTCGCGAGCCACTCGGGCTTCAGCACGCGCCCGGCGGACAAGCCGAGGAAGACGTCGGCGCCAGGAAGGATGTCGCGCAGCGCGCGTGCCGGCGTCGGCTGCGCGTAGCGCGCCTTGTTGTCGTCCATCTCCTCGGTCCGCCCCTCGTAGACGACGCCCTTGATGTCGGCCACGAAGATGTTCTCGCGCCGCACGCCGAGCGTGACGAGCAGGTCGAGGCAGGCCAGCGCGGCGGCACCGGCGCCCGAACAGACGAGCTTCACGTCCTCGAACCTCTTGCCGACGACGCGCAGTCCGTTCAGCACGGCGGCGCCGACGATGATGGCCGTGCCGTGCTGGTCGTCGTGGAACACCGGAATGTTCATCCGCTCGCGACACTTGCGCTCGATGTAGAAGCACTCGGGCGCCTTGATGTCCTCGAGGTTGACGCCACCGAACGTCGGCTCCAGGGCGCAAATCATGTCGACGAGCTTGTCGGGATCGCGCTCGGCGAGCTCGATGTCGAAGCAGTCGAGGCCGGCGAACTTCTTGAACAGCACCGCCTTGCCTTCCATCACCGGCTTGCCGGCCAGCGGACCGATGTTGCCGAGGCCGAGCACGGCGGTGCCGTTGGTGACCACGCCGACCAGATTGCCGCGCGCGGTGAGATTGAACGCCTCGTGCGGATCGCGCACGATTTCGTCGCATGCGGCCGCGACGCCCGGTGTGTAGGCGAGTGCCAGGTCGCGCTGGTTGGTGAGCTGCTTCGTCGGCAGCAGCGAGATTTTCCCCGGCGGCCAGCGCCGGTGATAGGCAAGCGAATCGTCCCGAATGTTCTTGTCCTGATCCGACATGATTGCGTTCCGCCGAGAGTCGCGAAGAGATGGTTGCGCCGACAACGCCAACGCGCGGCAGTCATCATACCGCCGGCCGCATCTCGCACTGGTGCCGCACCCCGGCCGCGAACGGGTGCATCGCTATAATGCGCGGGCCCGGCCGAGCCCTTTTCTTCGCCCGCCGGCGCCGTCCCGATCGGCCCGCACGCAACGTCTTCCATGCCTCCCGCTCCCCTCTTCTGGCTCGTCGCGCTGCTGCTCGCCGTGGGAACGGTGACCGCACTCGTGTGGCCGCTGCTGCGCGCGCGTCCGAACGCGCCGCCGCTCGACGAAGGTGCTGCGACCGATGTCTATCGCGATCAGAAGCGGCAGCTCGACAACGAGCTCGCGGCAGGTGCGATCACGCGTGCCGAACGCGACGCGCAACTCGACGAGATTGCTGCGCGGCTCGCGGCCGAGCTTGCCGCGCCGCTGCGCGCTGCGGCGCAGGCATCGCCGCGCGCATCGTACGTCGCGGCGCTGATCCTCGTCGCCGCGATTCCCGCGACCGCGCTCGTGCTGTACGCGACCTTCGGCAGCCCCGGTGCCCTGACGAGCGCGACGGAGGCGAATGCGCACCCGGCGATGTCGCCGGAGCAGGTCGTCGCGATGGTCGACAAGCTCG
>DASSVX010000133.1:0-5612 GCA_035705655.1 Casimicrobiaceae bacterium | reverse complement strand
ACGAAAATCTCGGCACCGAAGCGGCGCATCGGAATGGCCGACTGGAACGCGAGGATCACGCCGAGCAGGAACGAGATCAGCGCGACGATCGGCAGCGCGTCGGCACCCACCCGCTCGCAGATGCGCCAGACATCCTTCCAGCGGATCGACGCCGGGTGCAGCATCGCGTAGCCGAGCGCCGCGGTGACCTCGCCGACGAACACGACCTGCTCGCGGATGTCCTGCGCCATGCCGGCCGCAATGACGCCCACTTCGGCGATGCTTCCGCGACGCGGCGGCGGCGGGTCCTGATCGCGCTCCACCTCGAGAACGTCGAATTGCTGGAGCAGCGTTTCGAACGCGGGGGCGAGATTGGCGACCTGGACGTCGCCCGCCTTGCGCTGGGCGATCAGGTCGACGAGAAGCGCTATGCCGGCGCCGTCGCAGTATTCGACGTTCGACGCATCGACGACGACGCGCTTGCCGGGTGCGCTGGCGATTGCATCGCGCCCTTGCGCCCACACGCGGCGTATCGAGCTCGCATCGAGCCGCCCGGAAAGTGCCAGCACGCGCCGGCCGTCGGTCGTGTCGGAGATAGCGAGTGCCGCCATCACCGAATTGCGTTGGGGAACGCGCGCTCCATGGCGACGGGCAGTTTAGCATCCGGCCGCATCTGCGAACGCGCGTTCACCCGGCCACGCCACGGGCGGCGGTCATCCGCGCGTCGATCCGGGTTCCATCGCAACCTGTTCGACGAGACCCGTGAACGCGTGCACGGCAAGGTCGGCGTCGTCGTTGGTGATCGATTCCAGCGGGTTGTGACTGATGCCCGCGTTCTGGCCGCGCACGAACAACATCGCCTGCGGCATCATCTCGTGCAGCTTCATCGCGTCGTGGCCGGCACCGCTCGGCAAGCGGTGAACGGGCAGGCCCAATCGGGCCACCGCGCGCTCCCAGTGCGCGCGCCATGCGTCGGCGCACGGTGCCGCACTTGCGCGCATCGTCTCCTGCAATGCGAGCCGCACGCCGCGCCGATCGCAGATCCGGTTCATCTCGGCCAGCACATCGGCGGCGCAGGCGTCGCGGACCGTGTCGGTCGCGGCGCGGATATCGAGGCTGAAGCGACAACGGCCCGGCACGACGTTGATCGAGCCGTTCGGCACGTCCAGCATGCCGACGGTGCCCACGACGCCGGGGGTGGCCGATGCGCGCTTTTCGACGTAAAGCAGCGCCTCCGCGGTGGCGGCCGCCGCATCGCGTCGGCCAGTCATCGGCGTCGTGCCCGCATGGCTCGCCATGCCGAGGGTCTCGCCGGCGTAGCGCAGGCTGCCGTTGATCGACGTGACGACACCAAGCGGCATGTCGGCGTCGGTCAGCACCGGTCCCTGCTCGATGTGCACTTCGACGAACGCGAGATAGCGCTCGCGATCGCGGCGGATTTTCGCGATGTCGTCCACGGGCAGCTGCGCATGCGTCATCGCTTCGCGCATCGTGATGCCATCGGCATCCGTTTGCTCGAGCCAGCGCGGGTCGAACCGGCCGGTGAGCGCGCTCGAGCCGAGAAATGTCGCGCGGTAGCGCTGCCCTTCCTCCTCGGCGAAGCCGACGACCTCGATGCCAAACGGCATGCGCCGGCCGGCACGTGCAAGCTCGCGCACCGCGGCCATCGGCACGAGGATGCCAAGCCGCCCGTCGTACCTGCCGGCGTTTCGCACCGTGTCGTAGTGGCTGCCGGTCAAAAGCCGCGCCGCGCTCCGATCGACGCCGTGATAGACGCCGACGACGTTGCCGACGCCGTCGATCGACACGTCGTCGAAACCGCAGTCGTCGCGCATCCAGGCGAGCAATTGCGCGGCAACGGCGCGATGGGCGTCGGTCAGATAGGTCACGGTGAGCTCGCCGCGCTCGGCGTACCCCGCATCGCTGTGCACGGCAAGCGCTTCTGCCCAATCCCAGACGCGGTTGCCAAGCTCGGGCACGAAGCCGACCCTTTCGTCGAGACGGATCTCGGCGATGCGGTGAATGTTGCGCAGCGCCTCGGCGTGCTCGAAATCCTGCGGATGGCCAAGGCGGCGCTCGAAAGTCGCGAAGATCTCGGCCCGCGCAAGGCCGAGCCCGCGCGGTCCGCGTACGGCGAGGACGAAGGGAAAGCCGAATCGCGTCTCGTAGTCGCCGTTGAGCCGGGCGATTCGCGCAAGCTCCTCGTGCGTGCACCGGGTCAGTCCCGCCCTTCCCTGCTCGTCGGTCGATTCGCGCGTCAGCTCGGCGGTCTGCATCGCCTTGCCGGCAAGCGGAGGATGCGCGCGGATCAGCGCGAGTTGCGCATCGGCGCCGCCATCGCGCACCACGTCGACCATCGCGCGCTTCAGCGCGGCGAGCGTCGCGAACGGGCGCGCTGCACAGGCGCGCTCGACGATCCACGGCGAGTGCTCGTAGATGCCGTCGAGCAGCATGGCGAACTGCGCCGCCGAAGCGTGATTCAGCAGGTTCAGCGTGGGTGTCATCTTCGCTCCGGCTATGCGCCGCCGCGGAAGCACGAATAGCCCCACGGCGTCAGCTTGAACGGGAGGTGGTAGTGCTGTGCCGGGTCGTCGATGCCGAAGCGGTACGTCGCGACGTCGAGGAACGCGACCGCGGGTAACGCGACGCCGGCACGCCGGTAGAACGCGGCGATGTGAAGCACCGCTTCGTACGACCCGGGCGCGAAGCGCGCGGACAGCGCGGGATCGTCGACGACGCCGCTCGACGCCACCGTCGCGTCGGCGAGCCGAACGCGCGACGGGGTGAGCGCGAACACTTCGACGCGCATGCCGGCCGCGACGAGCCCGCGCGTGACGTCGACGACATGAATCGAGATGCCCGGCACCGCGTCTTCCAGCTACCGGGCGAGTTGGCGCGACAGGCCGGCGAAGCGCTCGGCCAGCACCATCAGCACGATCGTGACGACGATGATGACGCCGGAAATGGCGGCCGTGCGAACGTCGAGGTTCGTGTCGATCTGCTGCCACAGATGGATCGGCAGCACCTCGGTGCGCTCGTCGGCGAGAAACAGCGACACCGGCACGTTGTCGAACGACGCCATGAAGGCGAGAAATGCGCCCGCGCCGACGCCGCGCCCGATCAGCGGCAGCGTCACGCGGCGAAAGGTCATCGCGCGGCCGGCGCCGAGGCTCGCCGACGCGTCGAACAGCGCGGGATCGACCTGCGCGAGTGCCGCGATCGTCGTGCGCAGCACGAACGGGACGCAGACGATGACGTGGCCGACGATCAGCAGCGGAATCGACGGGTGGAATCCGAGCAGATGGATATAGACGAGTGCGGCGAATCCGAACGCCAGCGCAGGCAGGATCAGCGGCGACATGAACAGCACGTCGGCGACGCGTGCCGCGCGCGATGCGCTACGTGCGATGCCGAGCGCGCCGGCGGTGCCGAGAACGACGCAGGTCAACGTCGTCCACACGGCGACGACCAGGCTGTTCCACGCCGCGGCCTGCATCTGGTCGGCGTCGACCAGCGCCTTGTACCAGCGCAGCGAATAGCCCTGCGGCGGAAAGCGCAACGATTCGGTCGCCGTGAACGAGGTCAGCAGCACGATGATCGTCGGCGCGATCAGGAACACGATGGCGATGGCCGTCAGCGTGCCGAAGACGACGCGTTGCGAGCGCACGTCCCAGGTCGCGCTCTGCATGCGCGGTACGGCGGCGACTTCGCGCAACGATGGTTCAGCGAGCGTCGCCATACGCCTTGCTCGTGCGGCCGACGCGATTGAGCGCGTAGATGACGATCATCACCGCGATCGTGAACACTACCGAGATCGCCGCCGCGAACGGCCAGTTGTTCGCGCCGATCGCCTGCTGATAGATGTGCAGCGGCATGTAGACGAGCCGCGCGCCGCCGATCAGCGTTTGCGTGACGAACGCGGTCGCGCAGGCGGAGAAGACGAGGATGCATCCGGCGACGAGGCCCGGCGCCGACAGCGGCAGCGTGATTCGGAAGAACGTGCGCCACGCGCCCGCGCCGAGCGCCGCCGAGGCGTCGCCGAGGTTGCGGTCGATGCGCGACAGCGTCGCGAACAGCGGAAGCACCATCAGCGGCATCTGCACCTGCGCGAGCACGGCGATGACGCCTGCCTCGGTAAAGAGCAGCGGCACCGGCTGGTCGATGACGTGCAGCGCGCGCAGCATGTGGTTCAGCACGCCTTCACGGCCGAGGATCACGATCCACGCGAACGTGCGCACGACGACGCTCGTCAGGATCGGCAGCACGACGACGAACACGAGCACGCTCTGCCAGCGCGCCGGCGCGCGCGAGCAAACCCACGCGATCGGATAGCCGAAGAGCAGGCAGACGAGCGTTGCCTTGACCGCAAGCCACAGCGTGGACCACAGGATGCTCAGGTTGAACGTGTCGCCGAAGAACTTTGCATATTGCGCGACCGAGAGCGCGCTCGACTGCGCATCGGCATGCAGGCTCAGCGCGAGCAGCACGAAGAACGGCGCGATGAAGCAGACGATGAACAGCGCCGCGAGCGGCAGCGCGAGCGGCCACTCGTCGCGCGACATCGGGGTCGGAGCAATGATTCCGGTCAAGGCTCGGGATGTTGCGCGGATCGTTCAGGACTCATTGCTCCGACCCCGGTTTCGAACCCCGATTTCGGCCGTTACAGCTTGATCTCGCGGTTGAACCGCTCGATCAGCGCCGTGCGCTGCGGGTTGATCTTCGTCCAGTCGAAGCCGCGAATCTTCGCGAGGTCGGCGGGCGTCTTCGCGACCGTCTGCGTGATCGCGCCGGCCAGCGGCACCTTCGAATTGGTCGGAATGATGTCGTACGGCGGCTTTTCCATCTCCGACTGCATGTCGGCGGCGAGATGCGAATCGATGTACTGCACCGCGAGCTCGGGCTCGACCGCGTTCTTCACGAGGTGCAGGCTGGTCGTCCAGCCGACGAGGCCGGTGTCCGGCACGACGAACTCGACCGGCACGCCCTTCGCCTTCAGCGTCTGCACGAAGTTGAAGTTGTACGGCGCAATGTCGACCTGCTCCTGCTGCCATAGCGTCGCGTACGCGCCGAGGTTGGCCGCCACCGCGCCGACGTTGGGCAGCAGCGCCCGCAGCGCCGCGAAGGCGGGATCGAAGTTGGTCTCGGTGCCGCCCTTGATCCGATTGAGCTCGGCGAGGAACGCCATGCCGAGCTGGCTGTTGAGCGCCGTCAGGCCGACACGGCCCTTGTACGCCGGATTCAACAGGTCGTCGTAGGACTTCGGCGGCGTCTTGATCTTGTTCGGGTTGTAGCCGATGCCGATCACCTGCAGCGAGATCTTCGGGCCCCACTTGTCCTGGTAGACGGGAAAGAGATCCTTGAAATTGGGCGATCTGGCGGCCGGGTACTCGTCGATCAGGCCCTGCTTTGCCGCGTCGAACACCTGCGGCTCGTCGAGGATCGCGACGTCGAACGGCGGCCGTCCTCCCTTGGCCGCCTCGAGCTTCGCGATCTGCTCGGTGGCGAGCTGGATGCTCTGCGTGACGCTCGCGCCCGTGCGCTTCCTGAAATACGGCGCGAGCAGGTTGCGATGCGCCTCGTTCCACGTGCCGGGGAACGTCGCAACCACCAGCGACTTCGACTGCGCCCTGGCA
>DASSVX010000132.1:0-6754 GCA_035705655.1 Casimicrobiaceae bacterium | reverse complement strand
CGGCCGAGCGCCCGCGCGGCGCCGAGCGCGCCGAGCGGCGGCTTCGCTTCGTCGAAATGGATCTCCGAATAACACTCGTCCGCCGCGATGACGAATCCGTACCGGTCGCTCAGCGCAAAGAGCTTGCGCCACTCGTCGAGCGGCATCACGCGGCCCGTGGGATTGTCGGGCGAGCAGACATAGAGAAGCTGCGTGCGCGCCCAGACGGTTTGCGGAACGCGGTCGAAGCGATGCGCAAAGCCGGCACTCGCATCGGCATTGACGCAATGGATCCGTGCGCCGGCCAGCAGCGCAGCGCCTTCGTAGATCTGATAGAACGGATTGGGCACGACGACGGTTGCGCCGACCCGGCTGCCGTCGATGACGGCCTGCCCGAATGCGAAGAGCGCCTCGCGGCTGCCGAGCACCGGCAGCACTTCGCCATCGGCATCGAGCACATCGAGCGCATGCCGGCGACAAAGCCAGCGCGCGATCGCCTCGCGCAACGCCGGCGAGCCCGCGGTCATGGGATAATTCGCGAGACCGTCGACGGCCGCGCGAGCGAGCGCTTCGATGATCAACGGCGGCGTTGGATGCTTCGGTTCGCCGATCGCGAGATTGATCGCACGCTTCGCCGCATTCGGCGTCACGCCGGCCATCATCGCGCGGAGCCGCTCGAACGGATAGGGCTGCAACCGGTGCAGCAGGGGATTCATGCGGGAGCAACGTTTGGACGCAAGCGAGCGCGATTATAGCGGCGGCACCGCGTCCGGCGATTCGCGATGAAGGCGGCGCGATTCGCATCGGCACTCGCCACCTTCGTCGCGGGCTGTGCGCTTGCATTCGTCGTCGCATATTGGAGCTGGCAGATCGCCGGGCCCGCGGCGTTGCACATCGCAGCGCCACCGCCCGGCGACCCGGCCGCGACGATCATCGCCGCCGATCTCTTCAATGCCGCCGGGGCGCATGCGCCTGCCGGCACGCCGGCCGCGTCGGTGCTCGCCGGCGACGCACGGCTCGTCGGCATCGTCGCGCAGCCGCGGCAGCGTGGTTATGCGTTGTTCCGTTTCCCGGCGGGCGCGAAGCTCGTGGCGCAGGGCGAGCAGATCTCGCCCGGCGTCACGCTCACCGCAATCGAGCCGTTTGCAATCACCATTCGTGACGGCGCGGGCGAGCGCCGCTTCGTGCTGCGCGAGAGCGCGGCGGCGCCGGCGGCGGCATCCGCGGTGCCGGCCCGCAGCACCTCGCCTGCGTCATCGGCATCACGCACGGCAAGCTGCGCACCGCCCGTTGGATTCGCGGGCAACGTCGTGCGCATCAACGCCGAGCTGCTTGGCGGGCTCGCAGGCGAAGCCGGGCCCTGGCGCACGCTGCTCGCGCCCGCGACGGGCGGTCTCGTCGTGCGCGAGGAGGGCGGCTTCGGCGCGATGCTCGGTCTCAAATCCGGCGACCGCATCGCGCAGGCGAATGGAATCGCACTTCGCGTTCCCGACGACGTCGCGTCGGCGGTCATCCGTCCGCTGATCGCGAATCAGGGCGTGCGCATCGTCGGATCCCGCGGCGGCACGAGGCACGAGCTGTGGCTTGCGAACATCGCCTGTGCGGGCAACGGATGAGCGGCTTGCCGGCTGCGCGCATGCGCGCCGATGCCGCAGGTCAGCGCGCCGCGTCGATGCGCGAAGCGGGCAGCCAGTCGAGCAGCGCGAGCGGCGTGTCGATCCATCCGGTTGCGGGCCAACCGTCGGCGCATCCCTGCTCGCCGAGATAGCCGTAATCGGCGACGATCGTCGCCATGCCCGCCGCATTGCCTGCGGTCACGTCGCGCAGATCGTCACCGACGTAGACGCATTGCTCCGGCGCGACGCGAAGCAGGGCCGCCGCGTGCAGCAGTGGCGCCGGATGCGGCTTCGGGTGCGCCGTCGTGTCACCGGAGACGATCGCGCCGGCGCGACGATCGAGGCCGAGCGCCGCGGCGACGGGTTGCGTGAAGCGCGTGGCCTTGTTGGTCACGATGCCGAACGCGAGCGCCCGCTCGTCGAGCGCGTCGAGCAATTCGGCGACACCTTCGAAGAGGCGCGTCGTGCGGTCGAGCGCGGCCGCGTAATAGGCGAGAAACGTGTCGCGCAGCACCGGATAATCGGCGTCGTCGGGCGACACGCCCATGCCCGCCCCGAGCAGTCCGCGGGCGCCGGCCGAGGCGTGCGGACGCAGCGCATCGACGCCGACCGGAGACAGGCCGCGCTCGGCACGCATCCGGTTGACCGCGAAAGCGAGGTCGCCCGCCGAATCGGCCAGCGTGCCGTCGAGGTCGAACAGCACGGCGGTGACGGGCAAGCGCCTCGCTGCGGGCCGCGGCACGCGATCAGCGGTCATTGCGCTCGTTTCGCGTGAACGCCGCAAGGTAATTGACCGATGTGTCGCGGCTGAGGCGATACGTGCGCGTCAGCGGGTTGTAGCTCATGCCGGTCATCGCAGCGAGCTGCAGTTGCGCGCGACGGCCGAATGCGGCGAGCTCCGAGGGCCGCAGGAAGCGGCTCCAGTCGTGCGTGCCGCGCGGCAGGAGCTTCAGCACGTATTCGGCGCCGAGGATGGCCTGCACGTAGGATTTCGGATTGCGATTGAGCGTCGAGAAGACGACGACGCCGCCCGACCGTGCGAGCGCTGCACATGCGGCCACCGTCGATGCGGGCTCCGGCACGTGCTCGAGCAACTCGAGACAGGTGACGACGTCGAACGCCGCCGGCATTTCGAGCGCGAGCGTCTCCGCGGCGACGAGCCGGTAGTCGACATTCGTGCCCGATTCGTATTGATGCAGGCGTGCGACGCCGATGCCTTTCTCGGAAAGATCGATGCCCGTCACATTGGCGCCGAGCGCTGCGAGCGCCTCGGCAAAGATGCCGCCGCCGCAACCGACGTCGACGACGCGCTTGCCACGCAATCCATCCGCGATCCGCTCCACCCAGCCGACACGCAGCGGGTTGATGTCGTGCAGCGGCTTGAACTCGCTTTCGGGGTCCCACCAGCGGTGCGCGAGTGCCGAGAATTTTGCGAGCTCGGCGGGGTCGGCGTTGCCGGGGCCGATCGGCCGATCGGTCGCGATGGCGGCGTCGGATGGTTGCATCGAGGGGATCGTCGGATTCATGCGAGGCGCGCCTGCCACATTCGCGCGCGGCTCACCAGCGCCTGTGTGTCGATGCGCGGCAGACGCCGCTCGTCCAGCAGCCGTTCCCCCGCGACCCAGACGTCGGTGACGTGCTCGCGCCCGGCGGCGTTGACGAGCTGCGAAACCGGATCGTACAACGGTAGCGTTTCAACGTCGGCGAGCCGCACCGCCGTCACATCGGCGTCCTTGCCGGGGAGCAGCGATCCGATGCGCGCGTCGAGCCCCAACGCCGCGGCCCCTGCAAGCGTCGCCATTCGCAGCAGCGTCGATGCCGGGAGCGCCGCGGCGTCGCCGGTTTGCACTTTGGCCGCAAGACTGGCGAGGCGCATTTCGTCGAGCATGTCCAGGCGATTGTTCGACGCGGCGCCGTCGGTGCCGAGGGCAACGTTCACGCCGTGGGCGAGCAGTGCTGCGACCGGCGCGATCCCGCTCGCGAGCTTCATGTTCGAGCCGGCGCAGTGGACGACGTGACAGCCTTGCCCGGCGAGCAGTTCGATGTCGCGCGCATCGACGTGCACCGCATGGATCGCGACGAACGAGGGACCGGTCGCGCCGAGCCGGTCGAGCCGCGCAAGCGGCGATTCGCGCGAAGTCGCGCGCGCCTCGTCGACTTCCCGCCGCGTTTCCGCGAGATGCGTCTGGACGATGAGATCGAGCTGGCGCGCATAGACGACCACCGAGCGCCACGTGTCGTCGCTCACCGTATAGGGAGCGTGCGGCGCCAGCGAGAACGCGAGCCGCGGCACGTGCTTGAACGCATCGCGTGCCGTGAACCCGCGCTGCAGGTAGCCGTCGGCGTCGGCGGCGTACGGCGTCGGAAGGTCGAGGATCGGCATGCCGATCATCGCCCGCATGCCGGCTTCCTCGTACGCCTGCGCCGCGGCGTCCGGATAAAAATACATGTCGTTGCAGCACGTGATGCCGGCACGCAGCATCTCTGCCGTGGCGAGCAGCGTGCCGTCGTGGACGAAATCGGGTGCGACGAAGCGCGCTTCGCGCGGCCAGATGTGCTCCTCGAGCCAGGCCTTCAGCGGGACATCGTCGGCCACGCCGCGAAGCAGCGTCATGGCGGCGTGGCAGTGCGCGTTGACCAGCCCGGGAATCAGTACGTGGTCGGGAAGGACGACGCGCTCGCGGGGCGCGTATTCACGATCGGCGGTTGCGAAGGGCACCAGCGCGACGATGCGGCCGGCATCGACGACGAGCGCATGATCGGTGAGCGTGCCGGCCGGCTCGACCGGGATGACGAAGCGCGCATCGATGCGCAGGTCGACCGCGCGCGGCTCCCGTGACGTCATCGAGCCAGTTTAGCAGCCGCTGCGTCGACAAAAAGCCCCGCAAACTTCGCGGGGCTTTTTGGGAGGCGAGAGGCGATCAGCGCGCGACGCCTTCGCCCTTCACCTCGATTTCGACACGCCGGTTCGGCGCGAGGCAGGCAATCAATGCCTTGAGCGCCTTCTGGTTGCAGACGACACCCGGAACCGGTTGCGTCTTGCCCATGCCGAGCGTTTCGATCTTGTCGCGCGGCACGCCGCGGCTGACCAGGTAATCACGCACCGCATCGGCGCGACGCTCCGACAGCCGCTGGTTGTAGCGCTGGGTGCCGATACGATCGGTATGCCCGGTGACGAGCACCAGCTCGAGGCGCTGCACGTTGGCGAGCTTGGAAATGATCTCGCTGTCGATTGCCGCCTTGCCTTCCGGCTTGAGGACCGCCTTGTCGAAGTCGAACAGCGCCTTCGATGCAAGCGTGATCCGCTGGACCTGCGGCGGCGGGGGCGCGGCCGGGGCGGGCGCCGGAGCGGGCGCCGGGGCGGGCGGCGGCGGCGCGGCCACGGGCGGAGCCGGCTTCGGCACGAGATCGGGTTCGCATTGCGCGACGGCCATCTGCGGCGTCCAGTACCCCTGGCGCCAGCAAAGATTGCCGGCGAGGCCGAGCGCGCCGTTGTAGCTGCCGCTGCGTACGATGTTGGTGGTGGGGCCGTTCCAGCTGTCGACCACGTACGCACAGTTCTTGGGATCGCAACCGGCGGGACCGGCCACATAGCCACGCGGGTCGGCCTTCATCCCTTGCGCCGCAACGCTGCCAGCAAATGCTGCCGCGAGCAAGCCGGCGGCGACACCGGACACGAGACGTCGAGTCATTGTTCTACCCCTTTGACTTGGTTTTCAACAGGTTTTATTCGAACGAAGCGACTTTCGCGAAGGCGTTGACGACCCTGGCGCGCCGATCCAATTAATGCTCCGGTTCAATATAGCACGCGCATTTTTGCCGCAGCAATGAAAATGCCCGCCGGGATTACAAGCGGCGAACGACTGTCGCGGCGATGCAACGCCGTGGTAAAATTGCGTGTATTCAAGGACCTCGGAAGCGGCTGCCGCGGCACGTCAAACGCCCCGCGCGCCCGCGGCGGGTTCAGGCAAGCCGGCAAACTGATCGAAAGCCCCGCGTTTTTGTCATTTTTTCAATTGTTTCGACCCCTATTGCAAGGAATCACCTTCGTCCATGGAGCAGTTCGCTAAGGAAACCCTGCCGGTAAGCCTCGAAGCCGAGATGCGCCACTCGTATCTCGACTACGCGATGAGCGTGATCGTCGGCCGTGCGCTGCCCGACGCGCGCGATGGCCTGAAGCCCGTGCATCGGCGGGTGCTCTTCGCCATGCACGAGTCGAACATCGTCTACAACCGCCCGTACGTCAAATGCGCGCGGGTTGTCGGCGACGTGATGGGCAAATACCACCCGCACGGCGACATGGCGATCTACGACGCCCTGGTGCGCATGGCGCAGGATTTTTCGCTGCGCTACCCGCTGATCGACGGGCAGGGCAATTTCGGCTCGGTCGACGGCGACAACCCGGCGGCGATGCGCTACACCGAGTGCCGGCTCGAGCGCATTGCCAACGAGCTCCTGGCCGATATCGACAAGGAAACCGTCGATTTCGTGCCGAACTACGATGGCAAGGAACAGGAGCCGGCGGTGCTGCCGTCGCGGCTGCCGAACCTGCTGATCAACGGCTCGTCGGGCATCGCGGTCGGCATGGCAACGAACATTCCGCCGCACAACCTGACCGAAACGATCAACGGCTGTCTCGCGCTCCTTGCGAGCCCCGGGCTCACCATCGACGAGTTGATGGAAATCATCCCGGCGCCCGATTTTCCCACCGCGGGAATCATCTACGGGCTCGACGGCGTGCGGGACGGGTATCGCACGGGCCGCGGCCGCGTCATCATGCGCGCCCGCACCCATTTCGAGGATCTCGACAAGGGCAGCCGCCAGGCGATCATCGTCGACGAGATCCCGTACCAGGTGAACAAGGCGAACCTGCTCGTGCGCATCGGCGAGCTCGTGCGCGAGAAGAAGCTCGACGGCATTTCCGACCTGCGCGACGAATCCGACAAATCCGGCATGCGCGTGGTGATCGAGTTGAAGCGCGGCGAAGTGCCGGAGATCGTCCAGAACAATCTGTACAAGCTGACGCAGCTCCAGGACAGCTTCGGCATGAACATGGTCGCGCTGGTCGACGGCCAGCCGCGGCTGCTGAACCTCAAGCAGTTCCTCGAGCACTTCATCACGCACCGGCGCGAAGTGGTCGTGCGCCGCACGCGCTTCGA
>DASSVX010000131.1:0-17128 GCA_035705655.1 Casimicrobiaceae bacterium | reverse complement strand
GGATGTATCTCGGGCGGAAACGGCAGCCCGAACGCGAGCGCGATCGCCGCGGGATGGCTCGACAGTTCGTAGCGGCCGCACATGGACGATCGCTTGGCTACGCCTCGGCGGTCGCCGTTTCGCCGAGAAGCCGCGTGGCGGTGCCTGCGACCTGCATCGTGTCCCAGTACGCGTAGGCGCCAACGGCGGCGGCACCGGCGAGCGGAATCCAGCGGCCGGTCGCATTGCCGGCGACGCGCTTCGACACCGACACGCCGATCGTTCCGAGCGCGCTTCGCAATGCATTGCCCGAGAGCTGGCGGACGACGAGGCGCTCGGCGCTGCGCACGGCGACGTCGCGCACGACCTGGCTCGCGGCGTGACGGAACAGGCAGTACAGCATGTGCGTGCGCGTGAGCTCGGCGCTGCGGCCGTACACGCCGAAGATGTCCGCAACCATCTGGCGCTGCGTGTGCCAGATGAGGTAGAGATCGGGCAGCAGCGTCACGAAGCCGAGCGGGCCCGGCGGCAGGGCAAGCGAGCCCGACAGCAGCGCGGCCCGCTTGGCGGCACGGCGCGCAATCGCCTTGGCGGCGCTGTCCGGCAGCTCGGCACGTCCGTTCGCGGGTGCCGGAATATCGGCGAGCACGCGTTCGAGCGTCGCGATGATCGGTCCGTGGCCCGCGTCTTCCGGTCGGGGCGAGCGCGGTACGAGCGGATGCTTCATGGGCCGTATATGGGGGCGATGGCGCAGTCTACATCGGGGGATGCGTCGTCGCGCGAAGGCCGGCCGGGTGCCGGATACAATTTGGCATTCCCCCAGCGACTGCCTGATCGAGCGACATCGATGCGCATCGGCGTACCGCGCGAAACCAAGGACGGCGAGCGCCGCGTGGCGCTGGTCCCCGACGGTGCCCGCGCGCTCGTTGCGGCGGGCCATGACGTCGTCGTCGAGGCCGGGACCGGCGCTGGGAGCGGATTCGGGGACGACGCCTACCGGGCGGCCGGCGCGGCCGTCACCTCGGATGCCGGCGAAATCTGGCGGTGCCCGCTGATCGTCAAGGTGAAGGAAATCCAGCGCGCGGAGCACCGGTTGCTGGTGCCGGGCACGACGATCCTCGGCTTCGCGCAGCTCAACCGCGATCCGGCGTTGCTCGACGCGGTGCTTCGTTCCGGCGTGCGCGTCATTGCTTGCGAGACCGTGCGCGATGCAAACGCCGGCTTGCCGCTGCTGGCGCCGATGTCGCGCATCGCCGGCCGCCTCGCGCCACTCGCCGGCGCACACGCGCTGGCGACGAGCGCGGGCGGCAACGGCACGCTGATCACCGGCGTCGACGCGGTTCCCGCGGCGCGGGTCGTCGTGGTCGGCGCGGGCAACGCCGGCGGCGAGGCGGCGCGCATCGCCGCGCGCCTGGGTTGCAGCGTGCGCGTGTTCTCGCGGGGTGCGGCGCGGCTCGCCGCACTCGGGCTCGCACTTGCGCAAAGCGGCACCCCGATCGCCACCACGCGCCTCGATGCGCCGGGCGCCGAATTCGACGACGCGATTGCGAACGCCGACCTCGTCATCGGCGCGGTGCTCGAGCCGGGCACGCTGTCGCCGAAGCTCGTTCGCCGCGACGTCGTGCGCGCGATGCGTGCAGGATCGGCGATCGTCGACGTCGGCATCGACCAGGGCGGCATTGCCGCAACGTCGCGCATGACCACCCTCTCGCATCCGACGTACGTCGAGGAGGGTGTCGTGCACTACGCGGTCGCGAACATGCCGGCGCAGGTTGCACGGACGGCGACGCTCGCGCTCGCCGGGGCGGCGCTGCCTTATGTGCAAAGCCTCGCGAGCCGCGGCATCGCCGCGGCGCTCGGGGCCGACGACGGACTCGCGTCCGGCGTGATGGTTTGGGACGGCGTCATCGCGCATCCCGGGCTGGCGCGGGACGCGGGCCTGCCGCACGGCGAGCGGCCGTGGTGCGCGACGCGTGCCCGTGCGCACGCGGCCTGACAGGGATCGCGATGCGCGTGTTCGGATTCGCCGGCTGGTCGGGCAGCGGCAAGACCACGCTGATCGAAACGCTCGTGCCGAGGCTCACCGGCCGCGGGTTGCGCGTTTCGCTCGTCAAGCACGCGCACCATGACTTCGACGTCGACCAGCCGGGCAAGGATTCGCACCGCCACCGGATGGCAGGTTGCGACGAAGTGCTCGTGACGTCAGGCGTTCGTTGGGCGCTCATGCACGAGTTGCGCGGTGCCCCCGAGCTGGCACTCGCCGACGCGCTTGCCCGGCTTTCGCCCTGCGACCTGGTCCTGGTCGAAGGGTGGAAACGGGCAGCGATCCCGAAGCTCGAGGTATGGCGCGAGCGGCTCGGAAAGCCGCTGTTGCATCCCGGCGACCCCCGGATCGTCGGCATAGCCACCGACGCGCCCGACGAGCTTGCCTCGTCGCTCCCGGCCTTCGCCTTGCGGGATGCCGACGCGATCGCCACATTCGTCGTCGACAATGCCGTCCACTGGGCTGTCGCCAATTGACGAATTCCCGCGGTGGGCGTACGTTGATCCTGCCCGTCAGCGTGCAGCCAAAGCCGCGATCCGTGCCCGCAGTCTCCGTAACGTACGGCTAAAAATGCTTTCGAAACAGTTAGTTGTTGCGTTTTTCGTCGGCGCCGTCGCGTTTGCGCCGGCCGCGTTCGCCGACGTGCCGGCAGCCGCGGGTGAGCGTAACGGCGGGTTCTATGGCGGCGTCTCGCTCCGCCACGCGGGCACCGGGGCCGACGGTCTCGATCTCGGCCATGTCGCATCGACCTGGGGTCGCTTCGCATCGCCCGTCACCGACGACAATGCCCGCCGCGCGCTCGTGTTCGGCGGCTACCGCTTTGCGAACGATCTCGCGGTCGAGGGTTCGTTTTCGAGCGCCGAGAGCTATGCGCTGCGCCCGTTCGATGCTGGCATGCACCGCGGCATCGGGTTGTCGCTTACGGCGTCGCCCGAGCTGGCGACGCATTCATGGAACGCCGATGTCTACACGAGCTGGTCGTTCCGCAAGAGCCTCTCGCTTTACGGGCGGCTCGGATACGCCCAAAGCGACTCGCTGCCGGCCTATACGCTCGCGGCGCTGCCGGCCGGCGATCCGCGCCGGCTGCGCGATGGGGTCAATTACGGCGTCGGCGTGCGTTACGACATCACGCCGGCGCTGGGACTTCGGCTCGAATACGCGCGCTTTCCGCGTTTCGCCGGTGAATCGGTCACCGGTGCGCTGCCCGATTCCGACCAGGTGCAATTCGGCATGCAGTTGCGGTTCTGACCCGGCCGCGCTCACCTTACGTCGTACAATCGATATGCCGGCCCTCTTTCCGAGGCTCGGCGCTCTGTCCTTGATGCATGCCCATGCGCGACTCCGTTTCCACGATGGTTCGGCTGCGTCTCGTCTATCTCGCACGGCTGCGGGAGGCGTTTTCGTCGAGCGGTGAACTGCTCGATCTCGGCGCCCACGATGCGCCGACGCTCGCAAGCGTCGTCGCCACGCTGCGCGCCCGCGGCGGTGCGTTCGCGACCGAGCTCGCGCCGGGCCGCGCGGTGCGTTTCGCCGTCAACCATCGGCTTGCGCGCAGCGATCACCCGGTCGTCGACGGCGATGAAGTGGCGATCTTCCCGCCGGTGACGGGGGGCTGATTCGATGGCAGTACGCGTTCAATCCGAAGACTTCGATGCAGGCGCGGCGATCGCCGGCTTGCGTTCCGCCGACCGCGGCGCAGGCGCGATCGCGGCGTTCATCGGTACGGTGCGCGACATCAACGACGAGGCGACGATCACCGGGCTTACGCTCGAGCATTATCCGGGCATGACCGAAGCCGCGCTGGAAGACATCGTCGACGAGGCCAAGGCGCGCTTCGACGTCCGCGACGTGCTCGTCGTCCACCGCGTCGGCGCGCTCCTGCCGGGCGATCAGATCGTGCTCGTCGTCGTGTCGAGCGCGCACCGTCGCCCGGCGTTCGACGCCTGCGCGTTCGTGATGGATCTGCTGAAAACGCGCGCGCCGTTCTGGAAGAAGGAGCGTCTCCCCGACGCCGAGCGCTGGGTCGAGGCCCGCGCAAGCGACGACGAAGCCGCGGCGCGCTGGTAGAGCAACGTTGGCGGCCACCGCGCTCGTCGCGATCGATTGGGGCACGTCGATGGCCCGCGCATGGTGCCTCGACGCGAGCGGCGCGATCGTGGCCCGGCGCGACGTCGCACTCGGGGTCAAGCACGTGCGTGACGGCAACTTCGAGGCGGCGCTCGCAAAGTTGCTCGACCCGTTGCCGATCGGACTCGCACCGCGCATCGCGTGCGGGATGATCGGCAGCCGCCAGGGCTGGGTCGAAGCGCCGTACGTCGATTGTCCGGCGTCGTTGACCGCGCTGTCCGACCATCTCGTCGAAGTGCCGCTCGGTTCGCTCTCGATCGTTCCCGGTGTCGCCACGCGCGATACCGCGGGCCTTCCGGACGTGATGCGCGGCGAGGAGACGCAACTGCTCGGCGCCGTCGCCGCGAATGAAAGCGGGGTGCTCGCGGTGCTTCCGGGCACGCACAGCAAATGGGCGCGCGTCGAGCATGGGCGCATCGTCGACTTTACGACGTTCATGACCGGCGAGCTCTACGCGGTGCTCATCGATCACAGCATGCTCGGGCGCATTGCAGGCCACGAGCCGGGGCGCCTGTCACGCGAGGCGTTTTCTCAGGGCGTGGCGCGCGGGCTCGACGAGGGCGAGCTCTCGCACGATCTGTTCGGCGCACGTACGCTGGCGTTGCGTGGCGAGCTCGCGTCCGACGACGTGGCCGACTGGCTGTCGGGCCTTCTGATCGGACGCGAGATCCGTGGCGCGCGCGCATGGGCGCTCCGCGCAGGGATCGATCCTTCGATCGTGCGGGTCATCGGCAGCGACGCGCTCGTCGAGCGCTATGATCTCGCGCTTGGCGACGCGGGCGCGCTTGCCCGGCACGCGAGTCACGATGCGGCGGCGCTCGGCCTGTGGCGGATCGCGCAGCGCGCGAAACTGGTGTAACCCGACATGAATCTCTGCGACTACCTCGAACCCCTGCCACTGGTCGCCGTGCTGCGGGGGATCACACCCGAGGAGACGCCGGCCGTTGCCGAGGCGCTTTGCGCCGAGGGCTTTCGCATCCTCGAAGTGCCGCTCAACTCGCCGCGCCCGTTCGAGTCGATCCGGCTGCTGGCCGCGCACTGCGGCGATCGCTGTCTCGTCGGTGCAGGCACTGTGCTCGACCCGGCCGATGTCGTTCGCGTTCGCGATGCGGGCGGCGCACTGATCGTCATGCCGCATGCCGACGTGGCAGTGGTGCGCGAAGCGAAGCGTCTCGCCATGGTGTGCCTCCCCGGCGTGGCAACGGCGACGGAGGCGTTCGCCGCACTCGCCGCGGGTGCCGACGGGCTCAAGCTTTTCCCTGCCGAGGCGATGGTTCCCGCCGTGCTTCGCGCCTGGCACGCAGTGCTGCCGAAGTCGACGCTCGTATTTGCGGTCGGCGGCATTCGCGCCGACAACATGGGTCCGTGGTGGGCCGAGGGTGCCGTGGGTTTCGGCACCGGCTCGAACCTGTACAAGCCGGGTGCTGCGCCGGACGACGTGCGCGCCGCGGCGGCGGCGTATGCGGGCGCGTTTCGCGCGCTGCCCAAACGCGATCGCTGAGCTTCGCGAGCAATGACGATGAGCGGGGCAGCGCCGCGTCAAGCGTGGACGAATCATGGCCCGCTCGACGTTGTCGCGCTCGGCGAGGCGATGATCGAGTTCAACGAGGCGCGCGCCGGCGATTCGCGCAGCTGGCTGCAGGGATTCGGCGGCGACACGTCGAACATGGCGATCGCCGCTGCACGCCTTGGCGCGCGCAGCGGCTATGTCACGCGCGTGGGCGACGATGCATTCGGCCGACGGCTCATGGCGCTATGGGCCGCCGAAGGTGTGGTAACCGATGGCGTGAGCGTCGACCCCGACGCGTCCACCGGCGTCTACTTCGTCGCGCATGGTGCTAATGGGCACGAGTTCTCGTACCTGCGCCAGGGCTCGGCGGCGTCGCGAATGACGCCCGCATCGCTGCCGCTCGCGCTGCTGCGCTCGACGCGCGTGTTGCACCTATCGGCCATCAGCCAGGCGATCTCGAACTCGGCGTGCGATGCGTGCTTCGCCGCGATCGACATCGCCCGCGCAGCGGGTGCGCGCATCGCCTACGACACGAATCTGCGGTTGAAGCTGTGGCGGTTGCCGCGCGCGCGGGCGGTGATTCTCGAGACGCTGCGCCGCGTCGACTGGGCGCTTCCTGGACTCGACGACGCATCGCTGCTGTTCGGCGAGCTCGATCCTGCGCAGATCGTCGAGGCGTGTCATGCGCACGGCTCTGCCGTCGTCGTGCTGAAGCTCGGGCGCGACGGCTGCATCGTTTCCGATCGCAATCGCAACGAGCGCATCGAAGGCGTTCGCGTCGCGAGCGTGGATGCCACCGGGGCCGGCGATTGCTTCGATGGCGCATTCGTTGCGCGCATGGTCGCCGGCGACGACGCGTTCGCCGCGGCACGGTACGCGAACAAGGCCGCTGCGCTCGCCACGGTTGGCTACGGCGCGGTCGCGCCGCTGCCGCGCGCTGCCGATGTCGAGGCGCTCGTCTAGCGTGACTGGTGCGATCATCCCGGTCGACGGAGGCTACCTGATCGCATAGCACCAGGAGGCACGCGATGGCACTCAGTACCGCGATCCGGCATCTGCGGCGTGGCGATTGGCAAAAGGCGCACGTGCTCGTGCAGAACGACAGCAGCGACATGGGCTTCTGGGCCCACGGCATCGTGCATTTGCTCGAAGGCGACGTGGGCAATGCGCGCTACTGGTTCCGGCGTGCGGGACGTCCATTCCCGCGCGAACGCGATGCGAGCGCCGAGATCGATGCGCTCGTGGCGGCGATCAAGCAGCATTCGGCGGAGTAGGAAGATGTCGCTCACGCAGATCGGCGCACCCGGAATACGTCCCGAGATCGCGGTTCGGGCCATTCCCGATGACGAGCGCATGTGGGTTCCGCAGGCGCCCGATGTGTGGTTCCGGCCGCTGCTGCTCAACACGGTCACCGGCGGCTGGTGCAACCTGTTGCGCGTTCGGCGCTCGGGCGTGCTGTCGCGGCACCGCCACCCGATGCTCGTCGTCGGCTACGTGGTCAAGGGACGCTGGAAATACCTCGAGCACGACTGGACGGCGGAGGAGGGCAGCTTCGTGTTCGAGCCGCCCGGCGAAACGCACACGCTGACGGTGCCGGCCGACTGTGCCGAGATGATCACATTCTTCAACATCGCCGGCGCAATGATCTACGTCGATGCGCAGGGGCGCCAGACCGGCTACGAGGACGTGTTCACGAAGATCGGGATGTGCCGCGCGCATTATCGCGACGTGGGACTGGGCGACGATTACGTCGACGCGTTCATCCGGTAGAAGCGAAGCCGCGGCGCGGCAGGAGGACAGGAATGCTTGCGTGGGGCTCGCTTCTTGCCGTCGGTGGCGGCGCGGCGATCGGCGCGTGGATTCGGTGGGGACTGGGAACGGCCCTCAACCCGCTGTTCCCGACGTTGCCGCTCGGCACCCTGGTCGCAAACCTCGCCGGTGGGCTCATCATGGGATTTGCAATGGAGCTCATCACGCGCCACAACGTGATGCCGCCCGAGCTGAGGCTGCTCGTGACGACCGGATTTCTCGGCGGGCTGACGACGTTCTCGACGTTTTCCGCGGAGATTGCAACGCTGCTCTTGCGTCGCGAATGGCTATGGACCTTCGTCGGCATCGCGGCGCACCTCATCGGATCCCTGCTGCTGACGATGCTCGGCATCGTCGTCATCCGCGCGCTCTACGCGTGGGGAGGCCCGTCATGAAAGGCACGCTGCTGCGCTTTTATGTGCATGAGAATCGCCGGCATCGAC
The DNA here is from genome assembly GCA_035705655.1 of Casimicrobiaceae bacterium. Classification (GTDB taxonomy): domain Bacteria; phylum Pseudomonadota; class Gammaproteobacteria; order Burkholderiales; family Casimicrobiaceae; genus VBCG01. The sequence goes on along the minus strand of DASSVX010000131.1, from coordinate 9,216 downwards.
ATCTCCTCCTGTACGAGTGGCTGCTCGAGCAGGCGAAGCAAATGGGCATTCACGGCGGGTCGGCGTTCCGCGCAATCGCAGGATATGGTCGCCATGGCGTGCTGCACGAGGAACGATTCTTCGAGCTCGCGGGCGATCTCACCGTGGAGATCGATTTCGCGGTAAGCGACGACGATGCGCAGCGGCTCATCGAGCGCATCCGCGCCGAGAGCATCAGCATCTTCTACGTACGCGTGCCGATGGAATACGGCACGATCGACGGCAACACCTGAATGATTGAAATCGCCATTCCCGGCCGGCCGGCATTGCGGATCGCGAGCGCCCTCATTGATTTCAACGGTACACTGGCAGTCGACGGACGGCTGATCGAGGGTGTGGCCGAGCGGTTGCGCGACCTGTCGGAAAGAATCGACGTGCAGGTCGTCACGGGCGATACGACGGGAACCGCGTCACAGGCGCTCCGCGCGCTTCCGGTAGGCGTGCAACTGTTGCCGGCCGACGGACAGCGAGCGGGCAAGGGGCGTGCGATCGATGCGATGCATGCCAGCGAAACGGTCGTGATCGGCAACGGGTGCAATGATTGCGCGGCACTCGAGAAGGCGGCGCTTTCGATCGTCGTCGTGGGAACCGAAGGCTGCGCGATCGATGCGCTGATGCGCGCGCACGTCGCGTGCAATTCTATCTGCGACGCGCTCGACCTGCTGTTGATGCCGCGCCGGCTGGTTGCGACGCTCCGGCGTTAGGATCGGCGCGGTGGCGAGCCAGCACACGAACCGGACGCCGCGGGAACGCGGCCGATCACAACCATGATGGAGTGACGAAATGGCACAGGCAATTCGTTTTCATGCAACCGGCGGACCGGACGTGCTCACGTGGGAAAGCGTCGACGTCGCCGCGCCGGGACCCGGCGAAGTGCGCGTGCGCAACACCGCGATCGGAGTCAACTTCATCGACACCTATCAGCGCAGCGGCCTTTATCCGGTGACGCTGCCGTCGGGTCTCGGCACCGAAGCCGCCGGCGTCGTCGAAGCCGTGGGCCCGGGCGTGCAGGGGCTTGCGCCCGGCGATCGCGTCGCGAGCTGCACGGGTCCGCTGGGCGCGTACAGCACCGAGCGACTCGTGCCTGCCGACAAGCTCGTCAAGCTGCCCGATGGCATCGACGAGCGCACCGCTGCCGCGATGATGCTGAAGGGCCTAACGGTCCAGTATCTGTTCCGCCAGACGTTTCCGCTGAAGGCCGGCGACACGATCGTCTTCCATGCTGCGGCGGGCGGCGTCGGCCTCATCGCGTGCCAGTGGGCGCGCGCGCTCGGCGTGACGATGATCGGCACCGTGAGCTCGGACGCCAAGGCGGCACTCGCGCGCGAATACGGCTGCACGCACACGATCGTCTACACCCGCGAGAATTTCGTCGAGCGGGTCAGGGAAATCACCGGCGGCAAGGGCGTTCCCGTGGTTTACGACTCGATCGGCAAGGACACGTTTCCGGCGTCGCTCGATTGCCTCGCGCCGCGCGGCATGTTCGTGACCTTCGGAAGCTCGTCGGGCCCGGTGCCCCCGTTCAACCTCATCATGCTGTCGCAGAAGGGCTCGCTGTACGCGACGCGCCCGACGCTCTTCACCTATGCTTCGAGTCACGCTGCGCTCGATGCGATGGCGTCGGAGCTCTTCGAGCACGTCAAGAATGGCAGGATCAAGCCCGATGCACGGCAGACGTTCGCGCTGAAGGATGCAGCCGAGGCGCACCGTTCGCTCGAATCGCGAAAGACGACCGGCGCCACGCTGCTGTTGCCTTAGACGCGACAACCGGTTCGGGGTCAGAGACGAATTTCGCCGGCGCTGCTTCACGTCATGCACGAGTGTGGCCGGCGAAATTCGTCTCTGACCCCGATTACCGCCGCGACGGCTCGCGCGTCGCCTCGTTCATCAACGCCCGCGCCGCGTCGATCACTTCGGACGCGGTGACCCCCAGCGGACCGATGCCGCGCGCAACCAGCATGTCGGCCGCCGCGCCGTGCAGGCATACGCCGATGCGCATCGCCGCGGCGGCATCGATGCGTTGGGCAAGCAGCGCGCCGAGGATGCCTGCCAGCACGTCGCCCGACCCGGCCGTCGACAGAGCCGGATTGCCGCTCGCGTTGATGTCGAATGTGCCGTCGGGACGCGCGACAACGCTGCCGGCCCCTTTCAGGACGACATGGGCATCGAGCATCGACGCAAGGCGCGTCGCCGCGGCGACGCGGTCGGCCTGAACATCCTGCGTCGCGCATTGCAGCAGCCGCGCGGCCTCGGCCGGATGCGGTGTCGCGAGCGTCGCCGCACGGCGCCTGGCAACCGCATCGACGAGCGCGGGTTTGCCGGCGATCGCGTTCAATGCGTCCGCGTCGATGACAATCGGCTGATCGACGGAAGCAACCTTCTCGAGCAGCGCCTGCGCGCGCTCGCCCGCACCGAGCCCCGGGCCGACCACCCAGGCATCGTGATCCGTGCCGGGGGCCTCGGCCTCGCGCAGCATGAGTTCGGGCGCGAGCCAGTCGACGAGCGGTGGATTGCGTGCGGCAAGAGCGACGACGACGCGGCCCGCGCCCAGCCTTATCGCGGCGCGTCCGGCAAGCAGCGCCGCGCCGACGAGACCTTCGGCGCCGCCGACGATGCATGCACGCCCGAACGTCCCCTTGTGCGATTTGCGTACGCGCCGGGCCAGCACCGGCGGCAAGCGCGACTGCACGGCGCGCCAGTCGAGACGCACGCCCGCATCCGGCACGTCGGCGTCGAGCCCGAGCGCGTGCACCGATACCTCGCCGCAATGATCGGGGCCGTCGCCGGTGAGGAGGCCGGGCGTAAGTGCAATGAACGTCGCGGTTGCCGCCGCGACGATGGTGGGATCGTTCGCGACGCCGGTTGCCGCATCGAGTCCGCTCGGCACGTCGAGAGCGACGATCGGCGCGCCGCTCGCGTTCGCCCAGGCGATCCACGCGGACCACGGCGCGCCGGGCGCGCGCGACAGGCCGACGCCGAAAAGACCGTCGACGATCAGCGCCGGCCGCTCGGACGGTGGCGCCGCGATCATCGGCACGCCGGCGGCGATGAGCGCCGAGCGCGCTTTCGCGGCATCCCCACCGGCCGGATCGGTGCGCGCGACAACCACCACGTCGAATCCCCGCTCGCGCAGGCGCCTTGCGCACACGAAGGCGTCGCCGCCGTTGTTGCCCGGCCCTGCAAGCGCGACGATGCGCCCGGCGCGTCCGGCGAGCATGGCCGCCGCGATGTCGGCAGCCGCCGCACCGGCGCGTTCCATCAGCGGCTCCTGCGCGTGCCGCCGCTCGATCTCGCGCAGGGTGGCGATCGAGAGCACCGGCAGGAGCGGCGTTGCATCGAGATCGTGTCGGATTGCCATCGCGGAACGCTGTTCGATAGACGACGCGGATTGCGCGGGAACGGGACGATGGAAGTGTAATTCAGGCCGAGGCTTGGACTTTCCCCGCCTGCGCCCGTAGAATCCTGCCGCCGGGTGCCGCCAGAGGCCCCCATTCATTCCAGGAGTGAATTGCATGCGTACTTCCAAGCTATCGCTCGCGCTCGCGCTGCTTGCGTTCGCCACCGCCCCGGTCCTGGCTCAGGATTCTGGAACGCTGAAGAAGATCAAGGACAGCGGCACGATCACGATCGGCTATCGCGATGCGTCGATTCCATTTTCGTACCTCAACGACCAGCAGCAGCCGATCGGCTACGCGATGGACATCTGCGGCAAGATCGTCGACGCGGTGAAGACGAAGCTCAACATGCCGAACCTCAAGGTCGCGCTGAATCCGGTGACGTCGTCGACGCGGATTCCGCTGATGGCGAACGGCACGATCGATCTCGAATGCGGCTCGACGACGAACAATGCCGAACGCAAGAAGCAGGTCGACTTCGGCATGACTTACTTCGTGATCAAGTATCGCTACGTCGCGAAGAAGTCGGCGAACATGAACACGATCGCCGACCTCAAGGGACAGACGGTCGTGTCGACGGCGGGCACCACCGACATCAAGGCGCTGAACGAGCTCAACAGCGCGAAGAACATGGGGATGAACATCCTGTCGGCGAACGACCATCCGGCCGCGTTCCTGATGGTCGAGACCGGGCGCGCGAAGGCCTTCCTGATGGACGACATCCTGCTCGCCGGCCTGGTTGCGAACTCGAAGAATCCGTCGGAATTCCACATTTCGTCGGAGAGCCTCGGCGTCGAGCCGTACAGCCTGATGCTGCGCCGCGACGACCCCGAGTTCAAGAAGGTCGTCGACGACACGATGGCGAAGCTCTTCAAGAGCGGCGAGATCGAGAAGATCTACGACAAGTGGTTCATGAGCCCGATCCCGCCGAAGAACATCAACCTCAACGTGCCGATCAGCGACTCGTTGAAGAAGGTGTTCGCCAATCCGACCGACGACGCGGATCCCAACGTCTACAAGTAGGACTGGACGGTGGAGTGCGGCGGCGCGAGCCGCAGGCGTGCATGTCGTTGCAACGACGGGGGGCTGCGGCCCCCCGTTGACCATAGGCGCGTCGATGGCGGACGTATGGCGATCGTGAGGCACTAGCGTGCATTACCACTGGAACTGGACGATCTTCTGGGACATGACGCCCGAGGGCACGGGCACGTACATGCACACGCTGCTCGTCGGGTTGGTGTGGACGCTCGCGACGGGCCTTGCGGCGTGGGTGATTGCGCTGATCCTCGGCTCGATCCTCGGCGTCGTCCGCACCGCGCCGAACCGCGTCGCTGCGGGAATCGCCAATGCATACGTGGAGTTCTTCCGCAACATTCCGCTGCTCGTGCAGATGTTCCTGTGGTACTTCGTGATTCCGGAGCTGTTGCCGCGCAACCTTGGCGATGCGATCAAGCAGATGGCGCCGCCGTGGGCGTCGTTCGTGCCGGCCGTGCTGTGCCTCGGATTCTTTACTGCCGCGCGGGTCGCCGAGCAGGTGCGCGCCGGCATCATGGCATTGCCGAGCGGGCAGCGGATGGCCGGCACGGCGCTCGGCCTCACGCTGCCGCAGACGTATCGCTACGTGCTCCTGCCGGTGGTCTTCCGCATCATCCTGCCGCCGCTCACGTCGGAGTTCCTGAACATCATCAAGAACTCATCGGTGGCGCTCACCATCGGCGTCGTCGAATTGACGGCGGCCGCGCGCGCGATGCAGGAATTCAGCTTCCAGGTGTTCGAGGCGTTCACCGCTGCGACGCTGATCTACATCGTCGTCAACATCTGCGTCGTGTTCGCAATGCGCTGGGTCGAGCACCGCGTGGCGGTGCCGGGATTCATCGGGCGTGCCGTGGTGGCGGCCGGCCACTGAAAGGCGCGCATGTTCGGCCATTTCGACTATCAGGAGATCCTGCGCAACCTGCCTTACCTGATGAAGGTGGGGATGACGTTCACGCTGACGCTGACCGGCCTCGTCGTGGTGGGTGGCGTCATTTTCGGCACGCTGCTCGCGATGATGCGGCTGTCGAGCATCAAGCCGCTGTCGGTGCTCGCCACCACGTACATCAACCTGATGCGGTCGGTGCCGCTGGTGCTCGTGATCTTCTGGTTCTATTTCCTCGTGCCGTACATCGGTGCCTGGATCACCGGCGCGGACCAGCCCGTCAAGGTGGGCGCGTTCCTGTCGTCGGTGATCACGTTCACGATGTTCGAAGCCGCGTATTACGCCGAGATCATGCGCGCGGGCATCCAGTCGGTGGCGCGCGGGCAGATGTGGGCCGGCTATGCGCTCGGGCTCAACTACTGGCAGACGATGGGCAAGATCGTGCTGCCGCAGGCGTTTCGCAACATGGTTCCGATCCTGCTGACGCAGACGATCGTGATGTTCCAGGACACGTCGCTCGTCTACGTGCTGTCGATCACCGATTTCCTCGGCGCGGCCTCCAAGGTGGCGGAGCGCGACGGCCGCCTGGTCGAGATGTACCTGTTCGTCGCACTCGTGTACTTCGTGATGTGCATCGCCGGGTCGTACGTCGTGCGGCGGCTGCAGCGCAGGATCGCGATCATTCGCTGAGGCCCGTGTTTCCGGCGCCTCGGCTCCACGTCAATTTCCCTGCTGATCGGAACGCGCGATGCCGATGATCGAAATCAAGGACGTGTCGAAGTGGTACGGCACCTTCCAGGTGCTCACCGACTGCACGACCAACGTCGAGAAGGGCGAGGTGATCGTCGTCTGCGGACCCTCGGGCTCCGGCAAGTCGACGCTGATCAAGGCCGTCAATGCGCTCGAGCCGATCCAGAAGGGCGACATCTTCGTCGACGGCATCCGCGTCAACGACCCGAAGACCAATCTGCCGAAGCTGCGCGCGCGGGTCGGCATGGTGTTCCAGCACTTCGAGCTTTTCCCGCATCTCACCGTGCGCCAGAACCTGTCGCTCGCGCAGGTGAAGGTGCTCGGACGCTCGCAGTCCGAGGCGGACGCGCGCGGGCTCAAGTATCTCGATCGCGTCGGCCTTGCCGCACACAAGAGCAAGTTTCCGGGGCAGCTCTCGGGCGGGCAGCAGCAGCGCGTGGCCATTGCCCGCGCATTGTCGATGGACCCGATCTGCATGCTGTTCGACGAGCCCACGTCCGCGCTCGATCCGGAGATGATCAACGAGGTGCTCGACGTGATGGTGCAGCTCGCGAAGGACGGCATGACGATGATGGTCGTCACGCACGAGATGGGCTTCGCGAACAAGGTTGCGAACCGCGTGATCTTCATGGATTCCGGGAGGATCGTCGAGGACGCGTCGAAGGCCGATTTCTTCGGCAAGCCGCGCTCCGAGCGGGCGCAGCAGTTCCTCGCCAAGATCCTGCATCACTAAGGGTCGCGCCGGGTGGGGACGCTATAATTTCGCGTGCCCGAAGTTCTCGCCCTGCGCGGTCGCTCCGCGCTGTCGCCGTTCCGCGTCGCGAAACTTCTTGCTGCCTTCGCCGCCCTGCGTCCCGGGCATCCGGTCACCGGGCTCTGCGCGCATTACTGGCATTTCATCGAGGCCGCCCGCGCGCTGGCGCCCGGCGAGCGGACGACGCTCGAACGCCTGCTGGCCTATGGTCCGGCGGACGCCGCTGACGGCGGCGCGCACCGCCCCGGGCTCCTCGTTCTCCCGCGTTTCGGCACGATCTCGCCGTGGTCGTCCAAGGCGACCGATATCGCGCACAACTGCGGTCTCGATGCGATAACGCGCATCGAGCGGGGCGTGGCGTTCGACGTTGCCGCGCAACCGGGCGCCGGTCTCGACGCCGACGATCGCGCGGCGCTGCTGCCGCTTATCCACGACCGCATGACGCAAACCGTCGTCGCGAACGTCGACGCCGCGCAAAAGCTGTTCACGCACGTCGCGCCGCGACCGCTGGCAACGATCCCGCTGCACGCGCGAGGCCGCGCCGCACTCGAGGAAGCCGACGCAGCGCTCGGGCTCGCGCTGTCCGGCGACGAGATCGACTATCTCGTCGACGCGTTCACGCGTCTTCGCCGCGATCCAAGCGACGCCGAGCTCACGATGTTCGCGCAGGCGAATTCCGAGCACTGCCGGCACAAGATCTTCAATGCGACGTGGCGAATCGATGGCGCGCCGCAACCCGACACGCTGTTCGCGATGATCCGGGCAACGCACGCGGCGCATCCGCAGGGAACGCTCGTCGCCTACGCCGACAATTCGTCCGTGATCGAAGGTGGCCCCGCCGAACGCTTCCATCCCGACCGCGAAGGCCGCTATCGCGCGGATCGCGCGCTGGTGCACGTGCTGATGAAAGTGGAGACGCACAATCACCCGACCGCGATCGCGCCGTTTCCCGGTGCCGCGACGGGTGCGGGCGGCGAGATTCGCGACGAAGGCGCGACGGGGACCGGCGCCAAGCCGAAGGCCGGTCTCGTCGGCTACACGACATCGCATCTGCGCATTCCGGCGCTGCCGCAGCCCTGGGAATCGGCGCCGTACGGCAAGCCCGACCGCATCGCGTCCGCGTTGTCGATCATGCAGGAGGGTCCGATCGGCGCCGCGTCATTCAACAACGAGTTCGGACGTCCGAATCTCACCGGCTATTTCCGCACGTTCGAAATGCGCATCGGCGAGCGGATGCGCGGCTACCACAAGCCGATCATGATTGCCGGCGGCATTGGCAACATCGACGTGGCGCACGTGCACAAGAAGCGGCTTGCCGGCGGCGCGCTGCTGATCCAGCTCGGCGGCCCGGGCATGCTGATCGGCATGGGCGGTGGCGCGGCTTCCTCGATGGCGACCGGCGTCAATACGGCCGACCTCGACTTCGATTCCGTGCAGCGCGGCAACGCGGAGATGGAGCGACGCGCCCAGGAGGTGATCGATCGCTGCACGCAACTCGGAGCAGCCAATCCGATCCTGTCGATTCATGACGTCGGTGCGGGCGGGCTTTCCAACGCGCTGCCCGAGCTCGTCCATGGCGCCGGCGTGGGCGCTACCATCGACCTGCGCGCGATTCCGTCCGAGGAATCGGGCATGGCGCCGCGCGAGATCTGGTGCAACGAGGCGCAGGAGCGCTACGTTCTCGCGATCGCGCCCGGCGACCTCGCGCGCTTTCGCGCAGTCTGCGAGCGCGAGCGCTGCCCGTTCGCCGTCGTCGGCCATGCGACCGGCTCCGGGCAGCTCGTCGTCGACGATCCGCGCTTCGGTAACGTGCCGGTCGACGTGGCGCTCGACGTCATCCTCGGCAAGCCGCCGCGAATGCATCGCGATGTCGCGCGCCGTGCACCGGCGCTGCTGCCACTCGATCTCGCGGGCGTGTCGGTGCGCGACGCCGCGTATCGGGTGCTGCGCTTTCCCGCGGTGGCCGACAAGACGTTTCTCGTCGCCATCGGCGATCGCACCGTCGGCGGGCTCTGTGCACGCGATCCCATGGTGGGTCCGTGGCAGGTGCCGGTGGCCGACGTGGGCGTGACGCTGCGCGACTTCAGCGGATACGAAGGCGAGGCAATGGCGCTCGGCGAGCGTACGCCGCTCGCGCTGATCGACGCGCCGGCGGCAGGCCGTATGGCGGTCGGCGAGGCGATCACGAACATCGCCGCGTCCGCTGTGCGCTCGCTGTCCGACGTCAAGCTGTCTGCCAACTGGATGGCGGCGGCCGGCGAGCCGGGCGAGGATGCTGCGCTCTACGTCACGGTGCGCGCAGTTGCGCTCGACTTCTGCGTCCCGCTGGGACTGTCGATTCCCGTGGGCAAGGATTCGCT
>DASSVX010000130.1:0-11523 GCA_035705655.1 Casimicrobiaceae bacterium | reverse complement strand
GCGATCGGCATCGTTTCGGCCGTATGGCGCAATCGCTGGCCCGATCGCGTCGGCATGACGCTCGCGGTATCGGGCATCTCGTTTCCGGCCTTTGCGCTCGGCATGGTGCTGATGCAGGTTTTCGCGGTCGAGCTCAACTGGCTGCCGACGGTCGGCAACGACACGTGGCGCCACTACATCCTGCCGTCGATCACGCTCGGCGCCGCCGTTGCCGCGATCATGGCGCGGTTCACGCGCTCGTCGTTCGTCGACATTCTCGGCGAGGACTTCATCCGCACTGCACGCGCGAAAGGTCTCGACGAGCGCCGCGTCGTGGTCAAGCACGGCCTGCGCAACGCGCTGATCCCGGTCGTCACGATGATGGGACTGCAGTTCGGCTTCCTGCTCGGCGGCTCGATCGTCGTCGAGAAGGTGTTCAACTGGCCCGGTCTCGGCCGGCTTCTCGTCGACGCCGTCGACATGCGCGACTATCCGGTGATCCAGGCGCTGGTGCTCTTGTTCTCGCTCGAGTTCATCCTGATCAACCTGATCGTCGACGTGCTGTACGGGTTGATCAATCCCACCATCCGCTATCGCTGATGGCGACGCTGCCTGCCTCCGTCCAGACGCTCACCGACGCGCGCGTGCGCACGCCGTGGTCGGAGTTCTGGCGCAAGTTCAAGCGCCAGAAGGTGGCGCTCGTCGCGGGCGGGTTCGTCGTGCTGCTCGTCGTCGTCGCGATCGCCGCACCCTGGATCGTGCCGTACGACGCCGAGAACTACTTCGACTACGACGCGCTGAACGCACGACCGTCGCTTGCGCACTGGTTCGGCGTCGATGCGCTGGGGCGCGACATCTTCAGCCGGATCCTGATGGGCGCGCGCATTTCGCTCGCCGCGGGATTCCTGTCGGTCGCCGTCGGCGCGATCATCGGCACGCTGCTCGGCCTGCTCGCCGGCTACCGGGAAGGCTGGTGGGATCGCGCGATCATGCGCCTTTGCGATGTGCTGTTCGCCTTTCCCGGCATCCTGCTCGCGATCGGCATCGTTGCCATCCTCGGCGGCGGCATGGCGAACGTGATCGTCGCCGTGGCCGTATTCAGCATTCCGACCTTCGCCCGGCTCGTGCGCGGCAACACGCTTGCGCTGAAGCACCTCACCTACATCGAAGCGGCGCGAAGCCTCGGTGCGTCGGGTCGCACGATCGTGTTCCGGCACATCTTTCCCGGCACGGTCTCGGCCGTGGTCGTCTATTTCTCGCTGCGCATCGGCACGTCGATCATCACTGCGGCGAGCCTTTCGTTCCTCGGCATGGGCGCGCAGCCCCCCACGCCCGAATGGGGCGCGATGCTCGATGCGGCCCGCGCGGACATGCTGACGGCGCCGCATGAAGCGATCTTTCCGGCGCTCGCGATCTTCCTCACGGTGCTTGCGTTCAACCTGCTCGGCGACGGGCTGCGCGATGCGCTCGATCCGAAGATCGAGCGCCGGTAAGTGCCAATGTTCGACGCTCCGCGCATCGGCACGCTTGATTCCGGTTCCCGGAATTCGATCGCCGACGTCGAGGGCGTGAGTGTGGGTCACGCGACGCTCGCCGACGGCGCCGTGCAAACCGGCGTGACCGTGGTGCGTCCACATCCCGGCGACGTCTACCGCGAGCCGCTGCCCGCGGCGTCGGTCGTGCTGAACGGCTTCGGCAAAACCATGGGCCTCGTTCAGCTCGACGAGCTCGGCTTGCTCGAATCGCCGATCGCCTTGACGAATACGTTCGCCGTAGGAACCGTGGCGACGGCAATGATTCGCCGTGCGATTGCGGCCAATCCGTCGATCGGCCGCACGTCCCCGACGTTGAATCCCGTCGTTGCCGAATGCAACGACGGCTGGCTCAACGACCTGCAGGCCTTCGCCATCCGCGAGCGCCATTACGCGATGGCGTTCGACGCCGCGACGGCGGATTTCGCGCAGGGCAGCGTCGGTGCCGGCCGCGGCATGTCGTGCTTCGAGCTCAAGGGTGGCGTCGGATCGGCATCGCGCGCGACGTCGGACGGAGCAAACGTCGTCGGCGCGCTCGTGCTCGCGAACTTCGGCAAGCTGTCGCAGTTGACCCTGCGCGGCGTCCCGCTTGGGTGCACGCTGACCGAAAACGCACGCGCTTCCAGCGTCGAGCAGGGATCGCTCATCGTCGTGCTGGCGACGGATGCGCCGCTCGAGCATCGCCAACTGCGCCGGCTCGCGCTGCGTGCCGGCGCCGGAATCGCACGCACCGGATCGAACTTCGGACACGGCAGCGGCGATATCGTGATCGCGTTCTCGACCGCCGAGCGGCTCGCTCGCGGCGTTCGCGCGGCGAAAGCACGGCGCACAACGCCCGACGAAATGCTCGACCCGCTCTTCGATGCGGCCGCAGAAGCAACCGAGCAGGCGATCGTCAACGCGCTCTTCGCCGCCGAAACGGTCGAGGGCTACGCCGGGCACCGGCGCCGCGCCATCACCGAGCGCGTTCCCGACTGGCAAGTGCGCCTCGGAAACGCGGAAGACCAATGAAAATCCTGATCTCGGTCGACATCGAAGGCATTGCGGGCGTCGTTCATCCCGACCAGACGCGCCCCGGCAATACCGAATTCGAGCGTGCGCGCCGGCTGATGACCGAGGAAGCGAACGCGGCCATTCGCGGCGCGTTCGCCGGCGGCGCCACCGCGGTCATCGTCAACGATTCGCACGGCGGCTTTCGCAACCTGCTTGCGAACGAGCTCGATCCACGCGCCGAACTGCTGCTCGGCAAGCCGCGCGAGCTTGGCATGATGGCCGGCGTCGAGCAGGACTGCGACGCCGTATTCCTCGTCGGCTGGCATTCGCGCGCAGGCGCCGCCGGCGTCCTCGCGCACACGATCAGCGGCTTTGCCTTTGCGCGCGTCTGGATGAATGGTGCCGAGACCGGCGAGGCGGGTTTGTACGGCGCGCTCGCCGCGGAATTCGCGGTGCCCGTTGCGCTCTATAGCGGCGACGATGCGTTCGTGACGGAAACGGCGCCGCACTTTCCGGGCGCGGTCGGCGTCGTCGTCAAGCGCGCGCACGGCAGCCGGGTCGCGACGAGCCTGTCGCCTTCGGGCGCGTGCACCGCCATCGAAACCGGTGCCGCGCAAGCCGCCGCGCGCGCCGGAGACCTCGCGGTGCGGCCGATCGCATCGCCGCTCACGATGCGCGTCGACGCCACGAGCGTCGCGCTGGCCGATCTTTTCGCGATGCTGCCGATCGTTCGCCGCAGCGGCGCCACAACGGTGGAGTTTGCCTCGCCGACGATGCGCCACGCGATCCGGGTTCTGAACAGCCTGTCGGCGATGTCGTTCATGCTGCGTTGACGCGCGTCGTCGGACGTGGCGAGCCTCACGCCGAGTAGCCGCGAACGCGCGCAACCGGCTGCGGTAGACCGGCGATGCCGGCGTTCAGCGCGTGCGCGGCGGTACGCCGAGCTCCTCGTAGATCGGCCGCAATACGGTACGCACCATCGGAAGCTTGCGGCGATACCAGAGTGCGGCGAGCACGGCCAGAACGCCGTTCAGCGCAAACGTGAACGGCACGCCGAATGCGCCCGCAATTGCGCCGGCGGCGAGGTTGCCGAGCGGCGCAATACCGAGGAAGGCTAGCGTGTAGAACGCGGCGATGCGTCCGCGCAGGCGATCGTCGACGATCGTCTGCAGGATCGTGTTCGCCGAGGCGGCGGCGAGAATCGTCCCTCCGCCGACCAGCACCAGGAGAAGCAGCGCGAGCGGATAGATGCGGATATACGCGAACGCCGCAAGCGCCGCACCGCTCGTCGCGACGGCGAACATGATGAGCCGTCCGAGGCCGCGCACCGTTGCCCGGTGCGCGAGGTGCAGCGTCGACGCGAGCGCGCCAACACCGGCCGCGGACAGCAGGTAGCCCAGTGTGTGCGGGCCACCGCCGTAGATGTCCTTCGCGTACACCGGCATCAGCGACGAATAGGGCGCGATCGTCCATGCGAGTGCGGCGACGAGCGCCAGCAGCGCGCGTACCGGTTCCAATGTGCGCACATAGCTGACGCCTTCCACCCAGCTCGCCCACCAGCCGGACGCCACCGCCGGCCGGATGTCCGCCGGCCAGTCCATTTTCGCGATGGCGATGATGACCGCGACGAACGAAAGCGCGTTGAGCGCGAAGCACGCGGCCTCGCCCGTGAGAGCCAGCAGCAGCCCCGCGAGCGCCGGGCCCACGACGCGCGCCGTGTTGACGAGCATCGAATTCAGTGCGATCGCATTGGCAAGGTCGCCGCGGTCGGCAATGAAGTGCACGTACATCGACTGCCGCAACGGCGTGTCGAACGCCGAGCACGTGCCAAGCCACAGCGCGAGCACGATGAGGTGCCACGTTTCGATCCATCCGAACGCCACCAGCACCGCGAGCACGATCGCCTGCGCGAGCATCAGCGACTGCGTCACGAGAAGGCCGCGACGCCGGTCGATGCGATCGGCGAGCACGCCCGCGACATTGCTGAAGAGCAGGATGCCGACGTTCGCGCAAAACGCGACAACCCCGAGCAGCCATGCCGAGTTCGTCAGCCGATACGTGAGCCAGCCCATCGCCACCTGCTGGAGCCAGGTCCCGATCAGCGACAGCCCTTGCCCGGTGAAGAACAGGCGGAAGTTGCGGTGGGCGAGTGCGCGGAAAGTGCGCGGCAGCGAAGCTTTCACGCCGCCCGCTCGATCATGCGCGGTCGAGCCGGTAGATCGTCGACTCGCCGTACGCCTTCGCGAGCGGCAGGCGCCCGATGTATTCGAGCGTGAATCCGGCCTGCCCGGCCGCCGCGAGCGCCGCCGCAAAGGCTTCGCTCGCGTAGACGGTGCCGGGTTGCGTGACCGGCTCGATGCGCGCGGCCCGCGTGACGCTCGACCCGAAGAAATGCTCGCGGCCCATCACCGGGTCGAAACCGCGAAAGACCGGTCCCGCATGCAGCGCGACGCGAATGCGACTCGTCGATGCAAGACCTGCGACCGTCCAGTCGACATCGAACGTGCGCTCGAGGAAGCCGAGCGCGAATTCGGCGCCATCCCGCGCGGAGTCGAACACGACGTAGAGCCCGTCGCCCCAGGTTTTGGCATCGAGCGGCTTCACCCCGGCGTCCGCGATTTGCGCCGCGGCAATTTCCAGAAAACGCTCGTGAAACTGCGGCGCGAACGCGTCCTGCACGCGGCTGAAGCCGGCGAAATCGGCGAACATCATCGCCTTCCACGATCGATGCGGGCGCTCGACGGCGCGACCGCCAGCAACACCTGCCGAAGCATCGCGCGCCTGGTTGCTCACCGCGGACGCAGCAGGGTCGCCGCCGCCGCGAAGAACGCGAAGATCGATGACCTCGGGCGAGCCGATCGTGCCGCTCCAGCGCTCGAACGCCGCGCGCGTGCCGCCGACGCCGCCCTCCGACCCCGGGTCCATCACGCAGAGCATCCCAGGGGAGGTTTCGAGTTGTGCCGCACGCAGCCGCGACAAGCCTTCGACGAGCTCCGCCGCGTGCTCGAACAGCATGTCGTCGCCAAGGTGATTTTCCTCCGTCGCCATGATGATCCGCGTGGCGCGGGCAAGCGCATCGTCGAAGCGGCGCACCCATTCGTCGCCACCGGCCGCGACGCTCGTGCGCACGAAGTCGGCCCGCTCGAACGGCAGCACGACGTTCACTTCCGCGCGGTGCGCAAGTGCCGCCTCGATGAACAGCAGGTCGGCGCCGCACGCCGCGGACGCGAACACGATCGGCTGATGCAGGCTGCCGAGGTGGCGGTCGAGCGCGGCGGCGACCGACGGAACCAGCGCGACCGGAAAGCGCGGAACGTCGCGTGCTTCCGCGTCGATCATGTGGCCCGAGAACGCAACGACGTCCGGCACACGCAAAAGGGTCAGCATTTGCGCGGCCTCGTCGATCACGCGCGAAAGCAGCCGAAGCTGCCGTCGCATCGTCGCGATCATGCCCGCATTGTCGCCCGCCAGCATGCACGCGGCCGCATAGCTTCGCGCCGCGGCATCGTATTCTCCGAGCAGCAATCGCGCTTCCGCCTCGGTGGCGACATCCCAGGACGAGCTTGCCGAACGTCCTGCAAGGCCGGCCCGGATCTCGCGCGCCAGCGCGCGCGCCGCTTCGCGGTCGCCGAGCAGCATCGCGAGCGCCGCGGCGTTGATGCCGGGATGCGGATCGTGCGCGATTGCATACGCCTTCAGGTATTGCTCGCGTGCACGCACGGCGAGTTGCCGCGCGCCATCGCGTTCGGGGGCACGGTGGAACGCGTCCTTGAGCAGCCGCCCGCGCAGGCTCGCAATCTCGGAAGCGAGCGCGACGGGCGCATTCTCGGCCTCGGCGCGGTCGAGAAGCGCGTGCGCGATCTGCGTTGCGCCGGCCCGCGCATGCGCGAGCGCTCCCCAGTAAAGCAGCTCGCCGTCGTGGGGGCGCTCGGCAATGGCTTCGCGAAACGCGTCGCACGCCTCCCACGGCGCGCCGCGGTCGAGATGCGCGCGGATGTCGTCGATGTCCGCGGGCGTTTGACTTCCCGCCGCGGTCCGCGCTTCGGGCCTCATTCGCGCTCGTGGCGGGCGTTAGCGCTCAGGACGCCTGCGCCTCCGCGATGTCGGCACGCACGCGGCGCACGCTGATCAGGGCGCGCAGTTGCGGCGGCAACGCATCGAGCAGCGCCGCAGCTTCCTTGAGCTCCGCCGCCTTGTGCGGCGAGCCGGCAAGTGCCGACGCATAGAGCGCCTGTGCGAATTCGACGCGCTGCAATTGATCTTCATTGTCCGTACGCTCGTGAAGCTTGCGCTGCAGGTCGAGCACCGGGTCGATCAGCCGGCGTGCCTCGTCGATTCGGCCGAGCCGCGCCGCGACCATGCCGGCGAGGACGGCCTGCGTGCCGGCATCGCGCCGATCGCCGAGCGTGCGCGTCGGAATCGTCTTGCGCAGTGCCAGTGCGTGCTGGATCGCGCTGTCGGCCGCCGCATAGTCCTTAAGACGATACGACGCGTCCGCGATCGTTCGGTATGCGAGCTCGAGGGCGCTGTCACGTAATTCGGCCTGCGAAGCGGTCGGGTTGCGGATTTGCTCGAGCCGCGCGGCCGAGGCGCGCGCGAGCGCGCGTACCGTTACGTAATCACCGTCGGCCCTCGGAATTGCCAGCGCCCCATAGCCGAGGCCATTCCCGGGGTACCCGTAATAGCCGAGGAATTCCGGCGCGTACGCGCGGCCGAATGCGTCGACCGGCAAATCGCGGATCGCCAGCGCGACGAACCGCTTGTTGGCCGCGAGCATCGCTTCGGCGCCCTTCCTGTCGCCGGCGTCCGCGTCGAGCTGCGTCAGGTAGCCGGACGCGATCGCCAGGACGCTGCCGATGAACGCCACTTCCTTCACCTGATGCTCGACGGCGAGCGCAGCCTGCATCTGCTTGCGCGCTTCGTCGATTTCGCCCGAGGACCAGAGGCCGGCAGATACCTGCACATTCTGGTCCGCCAGGTTGTTCCACGCGATCTGATTGGTCGGATCGAGACGCACCATCGCTTGCCAGTCGCCCGCGGCCTCGCGTGCCATCGCGAGCGCCTTTCGCATATGGAGCTCGATCCATTCGACGTTCCCGAGCGTGCCCAGTATCAGGCCTTCGGCGCGCAGCGCCGACATGTCGCCGGGACGCCGCTCGAGTACCTGCCGCGTCACCTTGTGCGCGCCGTCGCCGACCTTGCGCACGTCGTCGAAACGGCCGAGGTTCTGCAATGCCGCCATCTGCCACGCCGAGGCCTCGGCATACCCATCCGCCGCAGGCAGGTCGTCGAGCTTCAATCCATCGATGCCGGCAAACGCGTCGCGCGACTTCTCCAGCGTGATGATCGCGGCCTCGTTCTGGTTCTCGCTCGACTGCGAAAAGCCGAGGATCGTCGTCGCGAGGCCGTACGCCCGCCGCGCCGGTGTCGACGGCGTAGCCGCATCCATCAGCGGCTGCAGCATCGCCACCGCGCGGTTCGCGATATCGATGGCCTCGGCACGATTGTTGAGGCTCGACGCGACGCGCGCCTGCGTCGTGAGGCCGAGGCCGAGACCGACCGTCGTCGCCTCCGCAACATCGCCCTGGCTGCGCAGCTTCGTCAGCGTGCCGACCGCCTCGGCGAGCGCCTTGCCGCTTTCGTCGAGCCTCGACTGGTTGCGCAGCGCGGCGCCGTAGCGTACGAGCGCGAGCGCGCGGTTGCGATCGGTCTCGGGCGTGCGCAACTCGGCGGGCAAGGCCGCGTAATAGTCGACGGCGCGCTTGGCGAGCGACGCGACGATATCGAGCCGTCCGATCGGCTCGAGCTCGAGATGGAAGTCGTCGAGCAGGTACACGACGAGCTTTTCCGCTTCGCCTCTCGCGCTTTCGGCAAGCGCGCGCGTCTGCTGCGCCTGTGCCTCGGCGCGCTGCGCCCGCTTCATGCTCACGTAGCCGAACCCCGCGCTCGCGACGGCGCCGATCGCGAGCACCGCGCACACCGCCGCGATCTGGCGCGCACGGACGAGCGCCTTGCGGGTGGCACGCTCGCGCGCCTGCTGTTCCGCGAGCTTGCGCTCGGCGTCGTCGCGCGCCTCGCGCTCGCGTCGAAGGTCACGGCTTGCGCGCACGACGCTGCACAGCACGTCGTGCGTGAGCTCGACGCGCCGCACGTCCAGCCGCTCCTCGATGCGCAGCAGCCGCCGATCGACGAGCGTTGCGAGCGCATCAGGCGCAGCAGCCGCGGCCGCGAACGCCTTCTTGACGCGCTCCTCGGCGAGGCTTTCGCGAAAACCCGACTCGGTCAGGAGCTGGTCTTCGATGAAGTGGCGCACGCCGGTCGGCTGATCGGCGAGCGCTCGCTCGTAGAACTCGACGAGGATCGTGTCGTGCGACCCGGCGAGAAGGTCGGCCGAGATCTCGGCGCGGCCCTGGGCCACGCGCGTGTTGTTGAGCTCGCGGCAGATCAGTGACAGGAGCGACGGCTCGACTTCCGCATTGCGCAGTTCGGCGCCGCCGGCGATGAAGCGCACGATCGCCTCGGCCACCTCCTCCGACACGAGCCGGCCGCCGGGCTTGACGACCGCGTCGAGCGCCTGCTCTCCGGTCATCGGCGCAAGCCGCATCCGGTTCTGCGTGATCGACGGCATCGCGCTCTTGAACGTTTCGAGATGCGCGAGGTAATCCTCGCGCATCGCGATCAGCACGCGGTAGTCGCTTCGCGCGAAGTCGAACGCGTCGGCGATCGATTCGTCGTTCTCGATCCGCGCCTCGACCGCCTTCGGTGGCCGATTCTCGACGAGGTCGGCCAACTCCTCGACGAATTGCGCCGCGCGCCGGCGTCCGAAATCGTCGCCTTGCGCGAGCGTGAATATCTCCTCGAACTGGTCGAAGATCAGAAGCGGGGTGAGCGTGCGTCCGGCCGAGTCGCGCAACACGTCGCCGCGATGATGAAGGAATTCCCACAACGATTCGCCGGGCACGGCGACGCCGACGTGCGTCCACTCGCCCGACGCCTCGCTTTCGCGGAAGATGGCCTGCTTGATCTGCTCGGCCGGCGGCGGCGCGTCGCGCGAATAGTCGATGCGCACGTAAACGGGACAGAAGCCGAGCCCGCGCAAGCGGGGGACGATGCCAGCGCCGAGGATCGACGTCTTGCCAAGCCCCGACTTGCCGAAGAGCAGCGTCAGGAGCTTGCGCTGCGCGCGCCGCGAAAGCTCGGCGACCTCCTCTTCGCGTCCGTAGAAGAACGCTCGCGTCTGCTCGGTGAACGACGCGAGGCCGAGCCATGGATTGTCGGCGTCGACCGACGGCTGCTGCGCTACGGCGTCATCGAGAGGCGCCATCGACTTCAATGACGCGCGGTCAGGAAATCCTGCAGGTGCTGCACGAACGCCGGAGTTACATCGCCACCCGGCAATCGCATGATGTGCAGCGCCTTGAATTTGTCGGGCACGTGCGCCGAGGCGGCGTTCGTGTCGTCGATGCACACGGGCATGATGAAGAGCGCGCCTTCGGCAATGTTGCGCGAACGGTCGATCGCGTAACTCCATTCGCGCCGGAAGTAGCCTTCGAGGCGCCGTTCGGTGGTGCCGGACACGATCGGGATGAAATACGAGCAGCGCGCGATGTTGCGCTGGATCTTGCGGTCGTAATCGTCACCGCCCTCGAGCCGGTCGAGGTCGAACCACGTGCGGATGCCGGCCGCGTCGAGCCCCGCCTTCAGCCGCTGGACCGCGGGCAGGTCCTCGCGCGCATAGCTGATGAAGACGGCGTTCTCCGGCATGTCGCGCTCGGGCGGCAGGAAACGCTGCGCCGCCGGCAGCTCGATCACGTCCGCAGGCCTGCGCCGCGTCGTCCAGCGCCGGTGCAACTCGTCGACGAACTTGCCGGCGCCGCTGTAGACGCGCGTGCGCACGCTCACCTGCTGCAGGAAGTTCATCAGGCGCGCATCGGCGATCGAATGGCTGTCGGCGAGCACTTCGCCGACGTCGCGTGGATCCGACAGGCGGTGCCGCTTCGCCATCCGCAGGAACAGCCGTGCGAGCCAGTTGGTGAAGCTGCTGCCGATGAACAGCAGGTGGTTGTGCTCGAGCTCGTGGAAGAGCCGCTCGGGCGTCAGGTGCTCGCTTTGCAGCGCGCAGATGAATTCCAGCGTGTCCTCGTCGGAGATGACATAGGTCGGCGACGCCGACAACCGGCCGAGCAGATGGTAGATCACCGGGCGCGTCAGCCTTTCGCGCTCGGCGGGCAGGTCCGCGACGCGATTGGGCGCGTAGGCGATGACGTCCACCGATTGCGCACCGCCGAAGCGCTCGAGGTTCACCGCCTGCTCGAGCAGTGGATCGAACGTCGTCGTGACGAACAGATCGAAATCGGTGATCTGCGCGAGCTGGCGCAGTGCCAGCGGCGGCGCGAAGTTCGCGTCGCGGAAGATGCTGCGCAGCCGCGTGTACGCTTCCTCGCGCCGTCCGCGCGACGCGAGGAACCAGCACACGACGTCGTTCAGCGTGAACGGCTGCGGCAGCGCCGACGTGTCGACGCCGAGCTTGACCGCGAGCTTCTCGGCGATCCATTCGTAGAGCTGCCGCGGCCCGCTTTCGGTGTCGACCTGCAGGAGCTCGGGCCCGATGATCGGGATGACCCGGCGCTCCTCGATGAAATTGAGCAGGTCGTCCCACGCGTCTTCGTCGAGCGTGGCGAGCGGGTGGTGCATCGGGATCGGGCTACTCATGCGCTTGGGGCGACAAGCAGGGCCAGGCTCGAATTACCCGTTCGATCGGGCGGCGAGACGCGAGGCCGCCTGGAAATTCGAGCCTGGCCCCATTTATCGGCGGCCAAGTGTCCACGATTCCCGTGCCAGGGTCAAACGCGCGCGTCGGCGCGCCTGCGGGGCGCCAGGCGGCGCCCCGCAGGCGTGTCCGCGGCGCTTACTTCGGATGTGCGGTGGTGCGAAGGTAAGGCTTGTGCGTCTTGAAGCCGTTCGGAAACTTCTTGCGCGCCTCTTCGTCGGACACCGACGTCGGGATGATGACGTCCTC
>DASSVX010000129.1:0-6301 GCA_035705655.1 Casimicrobiaceae bacterium | reverse complement strand
GATGCGCGCGCGGCTCGTCGCGCAGCACGGCATCACCGATTACGACGCGGCGCAGCTGACGGCGTCACGCGATCTCGTCGACTACTACAACGCGGTGTGCGCCGCGCTGCCCGCGGCCGACGCCGCTTCGCACAAGCTCGTCGCGAACTTCGTGCTCGGCGAATTCGCAGCCGCGCGCAATCGCGACGACATTGCCGTTGCCGCCGCGCCGGTCGCACCCGGGGCACTCGCACACCTGCTGCGCCGCATCGCCGACCGCACGTTGTCGGCGAAGATGGGGCGCGACGTGTTCGATGCGATGTGGGCCGGTGAAGGCGACGCCGACGCCATCATCGAGCAACGCGGGCTGCGCCAGATTTCGGATGCCGCGGCCATCGAAACGTTGGTCGAGCAGGTGATTGCGGCCAACGCCGCGATCGTCGCCGAGTTTCGCGCGGGCAGGGAAAAGGCGTTCAACTCGCTCGTCGGCCAGGTGATGAAGGCGTCGAAAGGCAAGGCGAACCCCGCGCAGGTGAACGCGATCCTGCGGCAAAAACTGTCCTCCTGACGCCGGCGGCGCGCTCTCGCGCCATCCGCACCGGGGAACCTTGCGATTCCGGGCGTTTCATAAAGGGACCCCCTTCCCGACCGAGACGGATGCGCCTCGCAGGACCGCTGATTCTTCTGACAACGCTTTGCCTCGGCGCCCACATCGCCGATGCGCAATCGCCGACAACCGGCACCGCATTGCATGCGACGTCGGCCGGCGCTAGAGCGCGCGCCGTGGCGCGCAAAGCGGTGCAAATCGGCAAGGTGTCGTGGTACGGGCCGCGGTTCGCGGGGCGAACGACCGCAAGCGGCGAGCGATTCGATCCGCGCGCCCTCACGATGGCGCATCGCTCGTTGCCGCTTGGCGCAGTGGTCGACGTCACGAACAACGCCAACGGCAGGCACGTGCGTGTGCGCGTCAACGATCGCGGGCCGTATCACGGCAACCGGGTTGCCGATCTGTCGCGCGCGGCGTCCGAGCGTCTCGGATTTGTCGACTCGGGCGTGACCGACGCGACGATCCGCGTCGTATCGCTGCCGAGCGACGCGGACGCGAGATCCAGCTAGCCTAGAAAACCAGCGTGCCGAGCAGCACCCCGAAGATCAGCACGATGAGGAAGATCACGAGGGCGATGAAGAACAGCACCTTGGCGATCGTTCTCGTGCCCGACGCAACGCCGGTGAAGCCGAAGAAGCCGGCGACGACCGAGATCACGAAGAAGATGATGGCCCACTTGATCATGCCGGCCTCCTTGCAGTTGTTGTTGCCCGCCCTTCACGGACCCCGCTAAAGGTTCCGGGTTCCGTTGTCCTGCATGCCGTCAATGCATCAGCGGCTTGTAGCGCGGCCGATGCGGGCGCGCGCCTTCCTCGCCGAGGCGCTTCTTCTTGTCGGCCTCGTATTCGTGATAGTTGCCTTCGAAGAACACCCACTTCGAGTCGTCCTCGGCGGCGAGGATGTGCGTGGCGATGCGGTCGAGGAACCAGCGGTCGTGCGAGATCACGAGCGCGCTGCCGGCGAACTCGGATAGCGCATCCTCGAGCGCACGCAGCGTCTCGACGTCGAGGTCGTTCGAGGGCTCGTCGAGCAGCAGCACGTTGCCCCCCTTCAGAAGCGTCGCGGCCAGGTGCAGCCGTCCCCGCTCGCCGCCGGAAAGCTGCCCGACATTCTTCTGTTGATCGCCGCCCTTGAAGTTGAAGCGGCCGAGATAGGCCCGCGAGGGCATCTCGAACTTGCCGACGGTGAGGATGTCGAGGCCGCCGGAAATGGCTTCCCATGCGGTCTTGTCGTTCGGCAGCGATTCGCGCGTCTGGTCGACGACGGCGAGCTGTGCCGTGTGACCGAAGACGACTTCGCCCGAATCGGGCTTTTCGCGGCCGGTGATGAGTCGGAACAGCGTCGTCTTGCCGGCGCCATTGGGGCCGATCACGCCGACGATCGCGCCGGGCGGCACCTTGAACGACAGATCGTCGATGAGGACGCGCTCGCCGTAGCCCTTGGTGGGTTTTTCGCCGCCGGTGATCATGCGGAACAGCGTCGACTTGCCGGCGCCGTTCGGGCCGATCACGCCGACGATCGCCCCCGGCGGCACCTTGAACGACAGGTCGTCGATCAGCAGACGATCGCCGTAGCCCTTGCTCACGTGGCGGAATTCGATCACCTCGTTGCCGAGACGCTCGGCGACCGGGATGAAGATCTCCTGCGTCTCGTTGCGCTTCTGGTGCTCGTACGACGACAGTTCCTCGAAGCGGGCGATGCGCGCCTTGCTCTTCGCCTGGCGGCCCTTGGGATTCGTGCGCACCCATTCGAGTTCCTTCTGCATCGCCTTGACGCGCGCCGCCTCGGTGCGCGACTCGCGGCCGAGCCGCTCTTCCTTCTGCGTGAGCCAGGACGTGTAGTTGCCCTTCCAGGGGATGCCGTAGCCGCGATCGAGCTCGAGAATCCATTCGGCGGCGTTGTCGAGGAAGTAACGGTCGTGGGTCACCGCGATCACGGTCCCGGGAAACTTGGCGAGGAATTGCTCGAGCCACTCGACGCTTTCGGCGTCGAGGTGGTTCGTCGGCTCGTCGAGAAGCAGCATGTCGGGCTTCGACAGCAGGAGCCGGCAAAGCGCGACGCGGCGCTTCTCGCCGCCCGAGAGCTGGCCGATCTTCGCGTCCCACGACGGCAGCCGCAGCGCGTCGGCCGCAACCTCCATCTGGACCTCGGCGCCCGCACCGGCGGCGGCGATGATCGCCTCGAGCCGGGCCTGTTCGGCCGCCAGTGCGTCGAAATCGGCATCGGGCTCGGCGTAGGCCGCGTAGACCTCGTCGAGGCGCGACTTCGCCTGCAGCACTTCGCCCATGCCTTCCTCGACGACGCTCCTGACCGTTGCCTCGGGATCGAGCTTCGGCTCCTGCGGCAGGAAGCCGATGCGCAGGTCGGGCATCGGCACCGCGTCGCCCTCGTATTCCTTGTCCTCGCCGGCCATGATGCGAAGCAGGCTGGATTTGCCGGAACCGTTCAGGCCCAGCACGCCGATCTTGGCGCCGGGGAAGAACGACAGCGAGATGTCCTTCAGGATGACGCGTTTGGGCGGCACGAGCTTGCCCACACGATTCATCGTGAAAACGTATTGAGCCATGGGAGTTGCGAAACCGGTTTGCCTAAACCGGGATTATCGCAGGCGAAGCGAAAGGGTCAGAGACGACTTTTTCGTAGCTCCGGAAAAGTCGTCTCTGACCCCACTTCGGTGTGACGCAGTCAGCGGGCGCTCGTAAGCTCCAGGTTCTCGGCAAGACGCCCGTCGCTCGACGTCACCACGCCACCGCCCGGCCCCGCGCGAAGCTCGCGAAAGCGCTGCTTGTCGGCATCGTAGCGGGCAGCGACGGCCGCCGATTCCTTCTGCTTCGCCGCGATCAACTCGTTCTGGCGCGCGACTTCGGCATCGATCGTCTCGATCTCGCGCACGATCGCGCCCGGCACCGGCCTCGGCGCGAACGTCGGCTTCTTGTCATCGAGCTCCCGGCGCCGCTTCGACATCTGCGCCACGAACGCGTGCGCCGACTGCAGCTGCCCGTCGATCGTCGCCATCGCGCGCGATTTCGCGAGGTCGATCTCGGCTTCGTTCGCATAGGATTCGAGCAGTGCGCGGTCGCGGCGCATGGCAAGCAAGCGCTCGCGTTCGGCCTCGCGCAGCTTCTGCTCGTCGTTGTCACCGCTCTTCGCCACGCGCTGTACCGCGGGGCGCGCCTGCTCGGTCTTGTGCAGCGTGATGGCCTGGCGACTCAGTTCTGAATTGGCGCGGTTGACCGCTTCGATCGGAAGCTTGTCGCTGTAGTGCACGATGCCGTGCTCGTCGATCCACTTGTACAGTGCAGCGTGGGCGCGCCCCGCGGCCGTGGCGACGAGTGCGCAAAGCAGCAGCGCCGCAATGCGGCGTGCGTCGACGCGGATCGCGCGCGGTCCGCGCTGGAATGGATACCGTCTGTCGCTCATCGGGTTCTTCACCTTGTCCGCAGGGTTCTCCGCGCGGTCACCGCGCCGCTTCCCAATGAAACGACGGGGCAGATTGTGACCCCGCACGGCAAGCGCGAAACGCACACTCGCGAGCCGCGCCTTCGTCACGGAATGCGCGGTTGTCAAGCACTTCACATGCCAAAGAGAATACCGGAACGACCGGCGGCCACGTCCGCCGTGCCTCCACTGTCGCTGGCGGGGATCGCGATCGATGGATGCTCTCCGGTAAACTCGCCGATTTTCGGCCTCCACGCATGCGCGTCATCACGCTGAACGTGAACGGTCTTCGTGCGGCCGACCGCAAGGGGTTCGCACGCTGGCTGGCGCGCATCGAGCCGTGGGACGTCGTGTGCCTGCAGGAGATCAAATGCGCGGCGTGCGACGTTCCGCGCACGCTCGCCGCACCGCGCAAGTCGCACGCGACGTTCCACCCGGCCGCGAGGAAGGGCTACAGCGGCGTTGCGCTCTACGCGAAACACCCGCCGCGGGTCGGAACCGGGTTCGGGCACGCCGAGTTCGATGCCGAGGGACGCTACCTGCAGGCCGATTTTTCCGAGCTGTCGATCGTCAGCGTTTATCTGCCGTCGGGCTCGAGCGGACCGCATCGGCAGGCCTCGAAATTTCGCTTCCTCGAGGCGTTCCTGCCGCACCTCGAGTCGCTGGTGCGAAGCGGGCGCGAGGTCGTGCTGTGCGGCGACTGGAACATTGCCCATCAGCCGATCGACCTCACGAACTGGCGCAGCAACCAGAAGAATTCCGGCTTCCTGCCCGAGGAGCGCGCCTGGCTTTCGCGCGTCTTCGAGATCGGCTTCGTCGATGTGTTCCGCCGCGTCGATCCGCGTCCCGAGCAATACACGTGGTGGTCGAACCGCGGACAGGCGTGGCAGAAGAACGTGGGCTGGCGCATCGATTACCAGATCGCCACGCCCGGGATCGCTGCGACCGCGCGCGGCGCATCGATCTACACGAACCGCCGCTTCTCCGATCACGCACCGCTGATCATCGACTACGACTACGCGCTGCACTGAGGCGGCGCCCCTTTCGTGCTCAGGATTTCCGGCCTCACGCTCGCGCGCGGCGCGCGGCGTCTCCTCGTCGACGCGAACCTGACGGTTCACGACCGGCACAAGGTCGGCCTCGTCGGTGCGAACGGCTCGGGCAAGTCGAGCCTCTTCGCGGCCATCCGTGGCGAGCTGATTCCGGACGCCGGCGAGATCGATGTGCCCGCCGCGTGGACGCTCGCGCACGTCGCGCAGGAAACAGCGGCCACCCCGGTTCCGGCAATCGACTACGTGCAGGACGGCGACGCCGAGTTGCGGGCGCTCGAGCGGGCGCTGGCGAACAGTGCGGCACTCGACGAGCAAACGCTCGCGGAAGTCCACCACCGCTTCGAGGCGATCGGCGGCTATGCCGCGCGCGCACGCGCCGCGACGCTGCTCGCCGGGCTCGGCGTCGACGAATCACGGCAGTCGCACCCGGTCGTGCGCTTTTCCGGTGGCTGGCGCATGCGCATCAATCTCGCGCAGGCGCTCATGTGCCGCTCCGACCTGCTGCTGCTCGACGAGCCGACGAATCACCTCGATCTCGACGCGGTGCTTTGGCTCGAGGACTGGCTGCGGCGCTACGAGGGAACGCTGCTGCTGATCACGCACGATCGCGATTTCCTCGACGGCGTCGTCGACACGATCGTGCACGTCGACAACGAAAAGCTCGTGGCGTACAGCGGGAACTACGCACAGTTCGAGCGCGAGCGCGCGGCCAGGCTGGCGCTCACGCAATCGGCCTGCGCGAAGCAGCAGCGGCAGGTCGCGCACCTGCGCTCGTACATCGATCGCTTCCGCGCGAAGGCGACGAAAGCCCGGCAGGCACAAAGCCGCATCAAGGCGCTCGAGCGCATGGAGCTGATCGCGCCGGCGCACGTCGACAGTCCGTTCGGTTTTTCATTTGCGCCGGTCGACACGGGAGCGCGCCAACTCGTGCGGCTCGAGCACGCGACGCTCGGCTATCCCGGTGCCAGGCCGATCCTGACGGGCGTCGACTGGAGCATGCTCTCCGGCGCGCGCATCGGTCTCCTCGGCGCGAACGGCGCAGGCAAGTCGACGCTGCTGAAGGCCCTGGCCGGCATGCTGCCGCCGCTCGCCGGCGAGCGTTCGGTCGCGCAGCAGCTAAGGCTCGGCTATTTCGCGCAGCACCAGGTCGAGCAATTGCGCGCGGACGAGACGCCGCTGTGGCATTTCACCAGGCGCGAGCCACAAGCACGCGAGCAGGAGCTTC